>JBKJIL010000306.1:0-3402 GCA_046598435.1 Acidimicrobiales bacterium | reverse complement strand
GGGAATCCGCTCCGGGATGATCTTGGCGATGGTGGCGACGGCCTTGTAGGCCGCCTCGGCGGGGCCGATGTCCTCTGGGCGGAGCAGGTTGGCCATGATGCGGAGCACCCACTCCATCAGGGACTGCGACTGGATGCCGACGCGGGTGAGCTGCTGCATGAGGGCCGGCTGGCCGATGATGTGGGCAAAGGCGCGAGCCACCCGGAAGTAGAGGCCGTACTCGGCCTCGAGCAGGTCCGGGTACCGGGCCAGGGGCATGGCCGAGCCGATCGTGAGCGCCTCGTGGATGAGCTCTGCGGCCATGCGGCCGGTCTCATAGGCGTAGTCGATGCCCTCGCCGTTGAAGGGGTTGATGGACCCGGCCGCGTCGCCGATGGCGATCCAGGTCGGGCCCGACTTGGGGTGGATGGAGCCGGCCATCGGCAGACGGCCTCCCGTGGCCTCACCGAGCATGGCCTCGGGGTCGATGCCCCAGTGGGCGGGGGCGGTGGCCGCCCACTCCTTCATGAGGTACGAGGTGTTGATGTCGCGCCAGCCGCGGAAGGTGGAGAGCAGGCCGATGCCGACGTTGATGGTGCCGTCGCCGCACGGGAAGATCCACCCGTAGCCGGGCATGGCGTCGCCGTTGCGGTCGCGCACGTCGAGGGCAGACTCGATCCACGGGGCGGCGTGCAGCGGGCTCTCGAAGTAGCCGCTGATGGCCATGCCCTGGGGGAGGCGCTTGTCCCGCTGGTTGCCGAGCGCGCGACCGAACCGGGAGAGCGAGCCGTCGGCGATGACGACGTAGCGGGCCAGCAGCTCGCGCTCCTCGCCGGTCTCCTTGTCCTTGACCACGGCGCCGGTGAGCAGGCCGTCGCGCAGGATGGGTCGAAGGGCCTCGGTGCTCTGCAGCAGGGTGGCGCCCCGGGCGACGGCCTCTTCGGCCACCATCGTGTCGAGGTCGCGCCGGCGCACGACGTAGCCGTAGCTCGGGTGCACGGGGTGCTCGGGCCAGCGCAGCTCGAGCGTGGTGCCGTGGGCGATGCAGCGCAGGCCGTCGTAGCGGTGGTGGTTGGCGGCGATCTTCTCCTCGAGGCCCATGGCCTGGAGCTGGGTGACGGCCCGGGGGGTGAGGCCGTCGCCGCAGGTCTTCTCGCGCGGGAAGGTCTTCTTCTCCACCACGACGACGTCGCGGCCCGCCCGCGCCAGCCAGTGCCCGGCCGCCGCGCCCGCGGGACCGCCTCCGATGACGAGGACGTCGTGGCGGTGGGGGGCGGTCATGGCACCAGCATGGTGGACGGAGCGGGAGGACCGCCCGTCAGGACCTGGCTCAGCTGCTCTCGAGCTGGGCCGCGTCGACCCCCGCCGCGGCGGACAGCTCGCCCAGGCCGGCTTCCGCGAAGGTGAGCCGACCCTCGGCGATCTCCACCAGGGCGAGGTACTCCTCGCTGGTGGAGTCGAGGTCGCCGAAGGTGGCCCGCTCGTAGAGCACCACCTGGGCCAGCTCGGCATCGCTCAGCTGCGGATGGGCAGGCATGCCGGCGCCCTTGGGCTTGGCAGTGGCGCCATAGGTGTCGGCCGGCCAGCCGGCGTCGCCCAGGCGCACCCACATCATGTGGTCGCGGTAGTCGGGCCACACCTCGAGCACGGTTGTGAGGGCCGGGCCGACGCCGCCGCCGCCGGTGGCGCCGTGGCAGCTGGCACAGCCGCCGTACACGGCTTCGCCCAGCACGAGGGGCCCTTCTTCCGCGGCGGGTGGCGGTTCCAGGGTGGCTTGGTAGACGTAGGCCCACAGCGGCAGCCCGGCCAGCACCGGCATGGCCCAGAACGGGATCTTGCGTCGCTTGAGCGCGGCAGCCACCTCGGGCCGCACCGGAGGCGGCGGGGGCGCCACGGCGGCCACAGCCGCGGCGGGCACGGCCGGGGCGGAGGCCGCAGGGGTGGCGGCTTCGACGGCCTCGCCCTTGGGGGCGTCGTCGGCCGCGGGGGCGTCATCGCCACCCATGGCTGAGCGTCGCTCCTTGGAGCGCTTGAGCAGGTGCTCGGGGATCTCGGTCACGCGGTCTAGTCCTCCGCAGCGCAGGGCGTGGTGCCGGTGAACCTAGGCGCGTCGCGGCGCCCCATCCAAGCCAAGGGCGCCGGGGCCAGGTGCCTCCCGAGCGGGGGGCGGGCCGATGTGAAGGCAGGTGAGGCCCCGTGCTAGACCGGACGTGTCCGCCGGGAGGGCCATCGGTCCGCCTGGGTCATTGTGAGAAGTTTCACGAGGGAGGCCGCCGCGCAGTGATCGCGTTCGCCACATCGCTGCTCATCGCCTTGGCGGGCAATGCCGCGGTGCTGCTCTACAGCAAGCGCCGGCCCGTGGGTGCCCCGCTCAGCTGGGGAGAGGCCATGGCTGCGTCGGTCTTCGCCTTCGTGCTGTTCAACCTCTGGTACGGCGTCGTGCCGCACCAGTGGATCACCCTCGCCGACAGCGAGTGGAAGTGGCGCTCCGACCGCTTCGTCTACGGGCCCTGGGGCATCTTCGAAGCCAACCGCTTCCTGCCCTTCACGCTCACCTACGTCGTGCTGCGCGATCTCGTCGTGCTCGGGATCTACGGCCTCGGCCTCACCCTGCACGTGTACCACTGGGCCCAGTGGCAGGACCGGGCCAAGCCCAAGGCAGAGGTCGTGCCCACCACCTCCTACGGCCGCCCGCTGGCCCGGAAGAGCTAGCGCCGCGCCCATGGCCCGCACCGACGCCAACCCGCCGATGCCAGAGTTCCGGGACGACTACGTCCTGCAAGAGGTCGACGCGGCCTGGCTCGGCAAGGCGGTCAAGCCCAAGCAGTTCATCCACATCGACCAGTCCGAGTGCATCATGTGCGAGGGCTGCGTCGACATCTGTCCGTGGAAGTGCATCCACATGGTCAACACGTCGGCCATCGACGAGGTCGTCGATGTCGACATGCCGGGGCTCGACCCGGCCGACCACGTGGTGTTCCTGATCGACGACGACGTGTGCACCCGCTGTGCGCTCTGCGTCGATCGCTGCCCCACGGGCGTCATCATCATGGGGAAGGTCAGCGACCCGGATCCGGGCGGCGACTTCCACCAGCGCACCAACACCCACGGCTACGGCTACGGCATGAGACTCGGGTAGGAGAGGCAACCGTGGCAGACACGATGGACGGCAGGAGCACCGGTCAGAAGATCGGCGACTCCTTGAAGAAGCTCCCGGACAACGTCCAGGGCAGCCAGGCGTGGAACTCGATCTTCCGCCCGGGCTCGATCTTCAGGAACGGCTACACGGACTCCCCGAGGAACCGCTCCTACGTGATCATGAACTCGGTGCTGTACCACCTGCACCCGGTGAAGGTGAAGCGCCACGCCGTGAAGGTGAGCTACACGCTCTGCCTCGGCGGCCTGTCGTTCTTCCTCTTCATC
>JBKJIL010000006.1:0-3438 GCA_046598435.1 Acidimicrobiales bacterium | reverse complement strand
CGACGTGGCCGCCATCGTCGACGGCGTCACCAAGCTCGACCGCATCAAGTTCGACACCAAGGAGGCCCAGCAGGCCGCCTCGATGCGCAAGATGCTGGTGGCCATGGCCAAGGACCTCCGGGTCCTGATCATCAAGCTCTCCGACCGGCTCCACAACCTTCGCACCATCGCCGCCATGCCGGCCTGGAAGCAGGAGCGCACGGCTCGCGAGACCCTCGACATCTACGCCCCCCTGGCCCATCGCCTCGGCATGCAGGAGGTGCGCCAAGAGCTCGAGGACCTCTCCTTCGCGGCCATGCACCCGAAGCGCTACGCCGAGATCGACCACATGGTGTCGACGCGGAGCCCTGAGCGCGACCTCTACCTCGCCCAGGTGCTCGAACAGGTCCGCGAGCGCCTGGCCGAGCTGCGCATCAACGCTGAGGTCACCGGACGACCGAAGCACTTGTACTCCATCTACGAGAAGATGGTCGTGAAGGGCCGGGAGTTCGACGACATCTTCGACCTCGTGGGCATCCGCGTGATCGTCGACTCGGTGAAGGACTGCTACGCCGCCCTGGGGTCGATCCACGCCACCTGGAAGCCGGTGCAGGGCCGCTTCAAGGACTACGTGGCCATGCCGAAGTTCAACCTCTACCAGTCGTTGCACACCACGGTCATCGGTCCGCAGGGCAAGCCGTTGGAGGTGCAGATCCGCACCTGGGAGATGCACACGCGCGCCGAGCAGGGTGTGGCGTCGCACTGGCAGTACAAGGACCCCTCGGGCGGCTCGGCCGCCGATGTCACGTGGCTCAACCGGATCATCGACTGGCAGTCCGAGACGTCGGACCCCAACGAGTTCATGGAGAACCTCAAGATCGACCTCGATCAGGACGAGGTCTTCGTCTTCACGCCCAAGGGGCAGGTGATCAGCCTGGCGGCGGGGGCCACGCCCATCGACTTCGCCTACGCCATCCACACGCAGGTCGGTCACGCCTGCATCGGGGCTCGAGTGAACGGTCGGCTCGTGTCGCTCGACTCGAAGCTCTCCTCGGGCGACTCCGTGGAGATCTTCACCTCCAAGGTCGAGGGGGCCGGCCCATCGCGTGACTGGCTCCACATCGTCGCCACGCCGAGGGCGGCCTCGAAGATCCGTCAGTGGTTCTCTCGTGAGCGACGTGAGGATGCCGTCGACACCGGGCGCGACGAGCTGCTCAAGGCGCTGCGCCGCGAGGGCCTGCCGGTGCAGAAGATCGCCCAGGGCAGCCTGCTCCACGACGTCGCCAAGGAGCTCAACTACGTCGACCTCGATGCGCTCTACGCGGCCGTCGGCGAGAGCCACGTGTCGGGCAAGGCCATCGCGGCACGCGTCGCCCGCACCATGCGCGAGGTCGATCCGGCCAACGATGAGGACGAGGTCCTCCCGACGACGATGCGCAACCCCCGGCGGCCCGGCTCGCGCAAGCGGCCCCCTGCCGGCGTGCACGTCGAGGGTCTCGACGATCTCATGGTGCGCCTGTCGAGGTGCTGCACGCCGGTGCCGGGCGACGAGATCCTCGGGTTCGTGACGCGGGGCCGTGGCGTGTCGGTCCACCGGGCCGACTGCGCCAACGCCGTGTCGCTGGCGTCGGGCCAGTCTGATCGCCTCATCGACGTGGACTGGGACGAATCGCACGACGGCACCTTCGTCGCCACCATCGAGGTGAAGGCCCTCGATCGCGGCCGCCTGCTGCGCGATGTCGCCTCGTCGATGAGCGACCACCACGTCAACATCCTGAGCGCCACCACCCACACCGGCTCGGACCGGGTGTCCAAGATGCGCTTCGAGTTCGAGCTGGCCGACCCCAGCCACCTCGACTCGCTCCTCGCCACGCTGCGCAGCATCGACAGCGTCTACGAGGCGTACCGGGTGGTGCCCGGCCAGGGCGGGTAGTCAGAATCATCAGTAGGTCAGGGGTGCTTGGATGTCCCCGTTCGCTGCGACCCGAAGCCCCACGACGCAATGAGCGAAGGAACCCATGACCAGAACGCCGACGACAATCGCACCCGACGGGGTTGAGATCGCGTACTCCGTGCACGGCGCAGTGGACGCGCCTCTGTCTGTCGTCCTCGTGCACGGGTGGGCGGGCAACCGCTCCTACTGGGTCCACCAGGTCGGACCGTTGAGCGAGCGGCATCAGGTCATCACCGTCGATCTGGGCGGCCACGGTGAGTCCGGGCTTGGCCGGACCGACTGGAACCTGCAGGCCTTCGGCGACGACGTCGTCGCCGTTGTTGAGGTGGTCGGAGCGCAGCAGGTCGTGCTCGTGGGCCACTCGATGGGCGGCGACGCTGTGGTCTACGCGGCTCGCGCGCTTGGCGATCGCGTTGCGGGAGTCGTCTGGGTTGACGTGCTCAGATCACTGGGCGACGAACCGGTGAGCCCCCCTGAGACAGTGGACGGTTTCGTAGCTCCGTTCCGAGAGGACTTTGCGGCGGCGGTCGACCAGTTCGCTCGCAGCCTGTTCCCGGCAACGGCCGATTCTGCGCTCGTTGATCGCGTGGCCGCGGACATGGTCGCGGCGCGCCGTGACGCCACCCTCGGCTCGATCGGGTATGCGCTCAACCGGGAGCCCCCGCTCCTCACAGCACTCAAAGAGTTGACGGCACCCTGCGTGGCGATCAACCCCGACATCGGGCCCACCGACGTCGAGTCGATGCGCCGGTTCGGTGTGGAGCCCGTCGTGATCGACGGTGTCGGTCACTTCGTGATGCTCGAAGCACCCGTCCGGTTCAACGAGGTGTTGGCGACGACCATCGCAACCTTCGGGTACTAGTGAGGCGTGATGTTGCCTGGCGGGGCACGGCGCGCGGACCCTTTGGCGAATCGACTCGATAGCTCGCGCTCGTACGCTCGGCGGCGACTTGGGGATTCGCAGATGAGCACAGCGCACAGCCCCATCCAGCTAGACGAGGCATACCGTGTCGTTCCCGGCCAAGGCGGCTAGCCGGGGTGGGCCGACGCCGATAGGCATCTGGCAGACTGCCGGCGTGATCGATGGCCGCGAAATCCGCTACGCGCGGAGCGGCGATGTGCACATCGCGTATCAGGTGCTCGGAGAGCGTCAGCCGGACCTGCTCCTGTTCTTCTCCAGCAATGCCTCGATCGACAGCATGGATGAGGAGCCTGCACTTCGCCGCTTCCATGAACGGCTCGCATCGTTCAGCCGCCTGATTCGCTTCGATTGTCGCGGCATAGGCCTGTCAGACCCACTCGCCGCAAGTGCCCGAACAGCGTTGGAGCAATGGGTGGACGATGCCCTCGGAGTCCTCGACGCTGAGGGCATCACCTCCGCCACTGTGCTGGCCGACATGAGTGCCGCACCCAAGGCGATCATGATGGCAGCGGCGCATCCGGAGCGTGTGAATCGGTTGATCATCGTCAACGGCACGGCACGGGTCGCGGCCGCCCCTGACTAT
>JBKJIL010000202.1:0-11711 GCA_046598435.1 Acidimicrobiales bacterium | reverse complement strand
CGCAAGAAGGTCATCGGAGCGCGCGAGCCGATCGAGTGGACCCGGCGCATGGTCCGCGAGACGGGCGTGTTCGCCGGCCTCTCTTCGGGGGCGATCATGGCTGCGGCGGCCAAGTGCGCAGCCGAGATCGACGAGGGCGTCATCGTCACGATCGTGTGCGACGCGGGCTGGAAGTATCTCTCGACCGGGGCCTATGCGGGCGATCTCGACGAAGTGACCGAGAACGCCAAGAAGGTCATCTACTTCTGAGGGCACAGGCCCTAACCTCGTCGCTCATGTCTTCACGCAGCTATGGCCGTTCCGCGGCCGATCTTCGGCCCGTCTCCTTCCAACGGGACTACACCGAGTTCGCCGCCGGGTCCGTCCTCGTCAGCTTCGGGCGTACCCGCGTGCTGTGCACGGCCTCGCTCGACGAGGACGTGCCGCGCTGGATGAAGGGCAAGGGCAAGGGCTGGGTGACGGCGGAGTACTCGATGCTCCCCGGGTCGTCGCCCGAGCGGATTCGCCGTGAGGTGAAGGACGGGAAGCCCTCCGGCCGAACTCAGGAGATCCAGCGGCTCATCGGCCGATCCCTGCGGGCCGTATGCGACATGCGGGCCCTGGGGGAGCGGCAGGTCATCGTCGACTGCGACGTGCTCCAGGCCGACGGCGGCACCCGCACGGCGTCGATCTGTGGTGGGTACCTCGCGCTGCACGATGCGCTCTCCCGCCTCGTGCAGGCGGGCACCATCAGCACGCACCCGCTGACGGCCTTCTGCGGCGCCGTGTCGGTGGGGATCGTGGGTGGCGTGCCGGTGCTCGACCTCCCCTATGTCGAGGACTCCAAGGCCGAGGTCGACA
Source organism: Acidimicrobiales bacterium (assembly GCA_046598435.1). Taxonomy (GTDB): domain Bacteria; phylum Actinomycetota; class Acidimicrobiia; order Acidimicrobiales; family VFJN01; genus VFJN01. Next base: position 10,871 of record JBKJIL010000202.1, on the reverse strand, counting down.
TGAACGTGGTGATGACCTCGCTGGGCGGGTTCGTCGAGGTGCAGGGCACCGCCGAAGGGGCGCCCTACAGCCGCGACGACCTCGACAGGATGCTCCAGCTGGCCGAAGGCGGCATCAACGAGCTCATCGCCCTCCAGCGGGAGATGGTGAGCGAGCCGCCGGCCGTCCGCTGATGCGGCTCCTGCTGGCCTCCGGCAACGCCCACAAGGTCGAGGAGGTCCAGGACATCCTCGGGCCGGGCTACGTCGTCGAGGCTCGTGACACGGGTGTGGACGAGACGGGCGCCACCTTCGAGGAGAACGCCCTCCTCAAGGCTCGGGCGCTCGTGGCCGCGACGGGCGAGCTGGCGGTGGCCGACGACTCTGGCATCGAGATCGACCACCTCGGTGGCGCCCCCGGCATCCACTCCGCCCGTTGGACCGATGAGGGCGACTGGATCCCCCGGGTGCTGCGCGAGCTGGACGGCGTCGCTGGCGCAGACCGGCGCTGCCGGTACGTGTGCGCGGCCGCCGCGGTGTGGCCGGACGGTCATGAGGTGGTGGTACGGGGCACGGTCGAGGGCGTCATCGTCGACGCCCCACGCGGGAGCGGCGGCTTCGGCTACGACCCGCTCGTGGCGCCTCTGGAGGGCGACGGGCGCACCTTCGCCGAGATGTCGGCCCAGGAGAAGCACGCCATCAGCCACCGGTCGCGCGCCTTCGCCGAGCTGGCCCACGAGCTGTCAGCGCGCTGAGCGCGAGATCGACCGCGGACTCGATCTCGCCGCTCACCAACCGCGCAGGTCGACGTCCCAGATCTCGACCACCCGCTCGCCGTCCACCACGTGGAGGCGCTCGTGCTGCGAGACGGTGGGGTCGACGTGAGCCGGGAGCACCCGCGCCCTGTCGCCGACAGCCACCGGGGCGCCCTCGGCCACGCCGAAGGTGATGTGCTCGTCTGACACGAACCAGCAGCTCCCCACGTCGAGCACCTTCGGGTCGCCGTGGTCCATGCCGAACGCCTTGAGGCCGGCGTCGAGCACCCCCCAGCCCTTCGGGGAGACGGACACGACCGTCGCCAGCACGTAGAGGGCGTTCTCGAAGCCGGCGGCATGGGCCGTGTACTCGGTGTCCATGAGGCAGTACGACCCGGCCTGCAGCTCGTTGACCCACATGTTGATGTCCCAGGTGCCCGTGCCGCCGCCGGACACCACGTCGCCGCCCACGGCCGTGTGGGCGTCGAGCAGCGAGCGCATCGATCGTTCCACCAGGTCGGCCTTGGTGTCGCCGGGCTCGCGCATGAGGTGGCCCTCGTAGCCCATGACGCCGCGCACCTCGAGGCCCTTGGCCCGCGCCATCTCCGCCAGGCGGCCGGCGTCGGCAGGGTCGCAACCGCAGCGCGGCATGCCCACCTCGACGTCGATCAGCACCTCGGCGATGCCGGCTCGCGCTGCCGCGTCGATCGTCTCGGGTGAGTCCACGGCCACCGTGATGCGCGCCGCCCCCGATTCGACGACCGGCGTCAGTCGAGACAGGTCCAGGCTCTCGTTGGCCAGCAGCAGGTCGTGGCCCAGCCCGGCCGCCGCCATGCCCACCATCTCGCGCACCGTGGCACAGCAGAAGGCGCGGTGGCCGGCTTCGGCCAGGCGGGCGGCCAGCGCGGTCGACTTGAACGCCTTCACGTGCGGTCGCAGCGTGGTGCCGGGCCAGCGGGCCGCCATCGTGTCGACGTTGCGGTCGAAGGCGTGGATGTCGACGAGCAGCGCCGGGGTGGGGAGGTCGTGGACCAGCATCGGGCCGACGCTAGCGGTGGGTGCCGGCGGCGGGAGTCGAACCCGCACTGTCTTGGACCTAAACCAAGTGCCTCTGCCAGTTGGGCTACGCCGGCGGGTGCGTCAGGGTAGGCCGCGCCGGGGTCGGGCGGTGTGCCGCTAGCCTCCATCAGCAATGAGCCCGACCCTGAACCTGCCGCCGATGCCCGTCGCCCAGAGCCCGATGGGCAACCCCACCTCGGAGATCTTCAACCGACTGTTGAAGGACCGGATCATCATCCTCGGCACCGACGTCAACGACGACATCGCCAACATCGTGTGCGCCCAGATGCTGTACCTCGAGGGCGAGGACGACAAGGACATCTGGCTGTACATCAACAGCCCCGGTGGCTCGGTCACCGCGGGCATGGCCATCTACGACACCATGCAGTTCGTGCAGCCCGACGTGGCCACCATCTGCATGGGTCTCGCCGCGTCGATGGGCCAGTTCCTGCTGGCCGCCGGCGCCCCCGGCAAGCGCTTCGCGCTGCCCCACGCCCGGATCATGATGCACCAGCCGTCGGGCGGCGTCCGGGGCCAGGCCAGCGACATCGCCATCCAGGCGGAGCAGCTGATCTACATCAAGCGCCTGATGGCCGAGCGCATCGCGCACCACACCGGTCAGACGGTCGAGCAGATCCAAGAGGACTCGGAGCGCGACCGGTGGTTCACGGCCGAGCAGGCCAAGGACTACGGGATCATCGACCACGTGCGCGAGAAGCGCTCACAGGTCCCGACCGCCTAGCTGCAGCTAGCCGGCGGGGGTCTGAACCCCGCACGACTCCGCCGTGAACGCCTCGAGGTTGGCCGCTGCGGCGGCCACGTCGGGATGCTCGTCGGTGACCTGCTGCACGATGGTGACGGCCTCGTTGGCGTCTCGGCCGTCGAGCTCGGCCAAGCCGTCGACGAGGGCCTGCACGTAGTCGATCTCCACGGTGAGGTCGTCGCGCACCTCGGCGGGGGCGGCATCGCGCAGGCGTCCCAGCGTCACGCGCGCCCCCCGCAGCTGGTCGAGGGCCGCCTCGGTGTCGGTCGGGTCGAAGCCGGCGAAGGCGGTGGCCACCGACGGCTCCGCCCGCAGCGCGGCACACAGCTCGGTGGCGCTGCCGTCGTCGCCACTGCAGGCGCCCACCGCCACGGCGGCCACAGCGGCCACGGCTGCGGCCGCCACGCCGAGGCCGAGCCCTGAACGCCGGTGGCGCGTCGCGTGCATGTCGGCGATCAGGCCCGGGTGGCCTCGGCGAGGCGCCGCAGCTCCGTGACGGCGTGGGCCAGGCCCTCGGGGTCTCGGTACAGAGCCGAACCGGCCACGAGCACGTTGGCGCCCGCCGCTGCCGCGCCGGCGATGGTGGCCGGCCCGATGCCGCCATCCACCTCCACGTCCACGTCGAGGCCGGCGTCGATGACGAGCTGGCGCACCGCCGCCACCTTGGGCTCCATCGTCGCGATGTAGTCCTGTCCGCCGAAGCCGGGGTTGACGGTCATGACGAGCACCAGATCGCAGAGGTCGAGCACGTGCTCGATGGCGTCGGGTGGCGTCGCCGGGTTCAGCGCCACCCCGGCGCGAGCGCCGAGCGAGCGGATGTGGCCGAGCGTGCGGTGCAGGTGGCGCGTGGCCTCCGCGTGCACGATAAGCAGCTCGCAGCCGGCGTCCACGTAGCGCGGGGCCAGCTCATCGGGCTCCTCCACCATCAGGTGCGCCTCGAAGAGCACCGACGCATGGGCCCGGCACGCCTTGATGACGTCGGGGCCGAAGGTGAGGTTGGGCACGAAGCGGCCGTCCATCACGTCCCACTGGATCCGGTCGACGCCGGCCTCTTCGAGGGCGGCCACCTCGTCGCCCAGGCGGGCGAAGTCGGCGGGCAGGACGGACGGGGCGATCTCGATGCGGCGGTCGGAGCCGGGGAGGTTGCTCATCGCAGCCATCCTCGCACGGGCTCCAGGGGGTGCTGCGCCTACGCTGCCCGGGTGGATGACGTCACGCTCGACATCACGACGATCGTGGCAGGGGGCGACGGGCTGGCCCGTGACCCCTCCGGGCGGGTGACCTTCGTGGCCGGCGCCTTGCCCGGTGAGCAGGTGCGCGCCCTTGTGCACGACCAGCGCAAGGACTTCGCCAAGGCCACCACCACTGACGTGCTCGAGGCATCGCCCGACCGGGTCGAGGCCCCTTGCCCGTTCGTGGCGCTGGGGTGCGGCGGGTGCGACTGGCAGCACATCGCACCGGCCGGTCAGCGTCGGCTCAAGGCCGACATCGTCCGCGACGCGCTGCGTCGCCAGGCCCACCTCGAGGTGGACATCGACCTCGGGCCGGAGCTGCCCGCCGAGGGCTACCGCACCACGCTGCGAGGCGTCGCCGTCGACGGGCGCTTCGGGTTCCGGCACCGACGCAGTCACGACGTCGTGGCGGTGGCGCCCTGTCTCGTCGCCCATCCTCTGCTCGGTGAGCTCGTGAACGACGGCCGCTTCCCCGATGGCGAGGTGGTGCTGCGGGTCGGCGCCCGCACCGGTGAGCGGCTGGCCGTCGTCCACGGCGATCGCACCGCGGTGTCCGTGCCGGCCGACGTACGGGTCGTGACGCAGACCGAGCTCAACGCTGGTACTCGGGCCTGGTACCACGAGGCGCTGGCGGGCCGTAGGTGGCGCATCTCGGCGCGGTCGTTCTTCCAGGCCCGCCCCGACGGCGCCGAGGCGCTGATCGCGGCGGTGGGCACAGCGCTCGCCGGCGCCATCCCGCCAGGCGGACACCTCGTGGACCTCTACGGCGGCGTCGGCCTGTTCGCCGGGGCCATCGAGGCCGACCACGTGACGCTGGTCGAGTCCGGTGCCTCCGCGGTGGCTGACGCCCGGGTCAACCTCGCCGATCGCCCTGTGCGCATCGTGAAGGCAGACGTGGCCCGGTGGCGAGCCGCGCGCGCCGATGCCGTGATCGCGGACCCGCCGCGCGCCGGCCTGGCCGCCGCCGGTGTCGCCGCCGTCGCAGCCACCCATGCCGCCCGGGTGGCGCTGGTGAGCTGCGACCCCGCTTCGTTGGGTCGCGACGCCAAGCTGCTCGGCGAGGCCGGGTACCGACTCGTCACCGCCACCCTCATCGATCTGTTCCCCCACACCTCCCATGTGGAGGTGGTGACTCGCTTCGAGCGGGCATGAGCGACGATCCGCACCCACCGTCTTCATCCGGCAACGACCTCGGCGCCGAACAACCCGTGACCATGGCCAGAGCTGACGACATCGACCTACCCGCCGCCAGCGACGCCGTCCTCGTCGTCGCCATCAGCCGGTATCGCCAAGAGGCGCTCGCCGAGGCCTATCGCCGCCACGCGGGTGCCGTGTTCGCACTCTCCCGTCGCCTGCTGGTCGACGTCACGCTGGCCGAGGAGATCGTGCAAGAGGTGTTCCTGCGCCTCTGGAACAACCCCGAGAAGTTCGACCCGGAGCGGGGGAGCCTGCGCTCGTACCTGCTGGCCCAGTGCCACGGTCGGTCCGTCGACCTGCTGCGCTCGGAGACCTCGCGGCGTGCCCGCGAGGAGCGCGACGTGCGTCGCACGGCGGAGGCCGGGTACGACCTCGAGCACGAAGTCGTCGACCTGTCCGTGGCTGAACAGGTCAAGGAGGTGATGACCCTGCTCCCAGACGCCGAGCGAGAGGCCATCGCACTGGCCTACTTCGGCGGCCATACCTATCGTGAGGTGGCCGAGATGCTCGATGAGCCGGAGGGAACCGTCAAGAGCCGGATCCGGTCCGGTCTGAAGCGGATGCGCACGGAGCTCGTCGGCGCCGGGCTGGGAGGAGAGCTGTGAGCGGGCACATGACCCATGACGAAGCGGTCGAGCTGCTGGGGGCGTTTGCCCTGCATGCCGTCGACCCCGACGAGGCGGCGTTCGTGGAAGAGCACCTCGAGGAGTGCCCGAAGTGCCGGGCCGAGGTGGCTGAGCACAGCGCGGTTGCCTCGTTGCTCGGCAACAGTGGCGGCAACGCACCCGAGGGCCTCTGGGACCGCCTCGCCAGCACCTTGGACGAGGCACCCCCGCCGATGCGGCTGTCGCTCCCCGCGGGAGCGGCCACCGTCATCCCCCTTGCGAGGCGCCGCCAGCAGCGAGGCAGCCGCATCGTCCTGGCCGCCATGAGCGCCGCGGCCGCGCTGGTGATCGGCGTGCTCGGCGTGAAGGTCGTGCAGCAGGAGGACCAGCTGGGCCGGGTGCAGGAAGCCCTCAGCGACGATGCCATCGTCCGAGCTGCCAACGTGGCCCTGCTCGACCCGAGTGCGTCGCGCTCCACGTTGAGCTCCCCCGACGGCGTCGTGCACGTCGCTGCCGTGCTGCTCCCCGATGGCACCGGCTATCTCATGGCCGACCAGCTGCCGGGCCTCGATGGGTCCCGCTCGTACCAGCTGTGGGGCCAGACCGGCAGCGGGATGATCTCGATCGGGTTGCTCGGAGCCGACCCTGACGGTGTCGTGGCCTTCCGGGTGAGTGGCGAGGTCGCGGCGCTGGCCCTCACCGATGAGGTGGCTACCGGTGTGAGCCAGCCGTCCTCCGCACCGATCTTGCTCGGTCGCTTCGCCTGACCCGCCTGACCGGCTTGACCCGCTCGCGCTGGGTCAGGTTCCGGTGCGGGCGTGAGCGCCGGGGCCCTGGCCGAGCCAGTCAGCGGTCCACGACAGCGAGCTGCCTCCACATGCCGGGAGGCCGTGGGACGGGTCCGACAGTCCGGTGAAGGCCCGGGACACGCAGTCCGACCACGCCTCCTCGGGGCGGCTGCTGTAGGCCGGCCACCCCGTCGGAGCAGCACCGTTGAAGGCCTGCGAGCCGTAGCGGTAGGCCACCAGGTGGCCGAACTCGTGGGCCAGCACGGCTCGGAGCTTGGCATCGCTCGATGACGCATGGGTGGAGCCGAGCCGGATGGTGCCGTCATGCTCCGCCCAGGTGGTGTTGCCGTCGATGAACACGAAGCGCACCGCGATGGCGCTCCGCCACGGGGCGGGGATCGCGGACTCGTACACGGCCTGCACCCGCTGCTCTCGCGACTGCGGCGGGGGTGCCGGGGCCGGGGCCGGGGCGGGAGCGGGCACCGGCGCGGGAGCAGGCGCCGGTGCGGGAGCGGGCACCGGCGCGGGAGCAGGCGCCGGGGCCGGAGCGGGAGCGGGAGCCGGACGCGGTGCCGGCGGAGCGGTCGTCGCCGGGGCCGGCGGGGCTAGCGTCGTCGTCGTGGTGTCGACGATGAGCGGCAGCGCGGCAGCTGCCGCAGCTTCGAGCGAGGTGGTGGTGCCCTCCGTCGAGGGTGAGGGCGACGCTTCGGCGTTCGGTCCGTGCTGGGGGCCTTGCACGTCGGCGAGGGCAACCATGCCGCCGATCTGCAGGGCGGTGGCGCAGACGAGAAGAGCGGGGAGGTATCTGTGGTTTCGGTCGCTTTGGAACATGCCTGAGACGTCGACGGACCGTCAGGCACGGCGCAGATCACCCAGGACGCTCTTCGCAGCACGATCAGGGCATCGGCCTGATCTCGTTGCACCAGGTCAACTGCATCAGTCGCCCGGGTTGCCCGTGATCTCGCTAACGATCAGGTGACGACCCGACGAATTGTCCGATATGGGTACATCTGGAGGGGCAGTCATGAGCACAGATGACGGAGCGTCCGGGGCACGATCGTTCCGAGTGCTGGTGATCGATGACCACGAGCTGCTGTCCACCGCGCTCCAGGTCGCGTTCGCGGCGGACGGACGCGCTGAGGTGGTGGCCACGGCCTCCTCCATCGCGGAGGGAGTGGCGCGCGCCGCCGCCCTGCGACCCGATGTGATCCTGACCGATCGACGGCTGCCCGACGGGGACATGGACGGGCACCTCGACGCGCTCCTGCTGGCCAGTCCCGACTCCCGCGTCTTGCTGATGACGGGCTGGCCCACGCCTCGCTCGTCGATGCAGGCGCTCGATGCGGGTGCCTCCGGGGTCATCTCCAAGACGGAGCCGATCGCCCGGATCATCGACGCGGTCGGTCGAGTGGCCGCCGGCGAGGTCGTGGTCCCGATGGACGTGGCCCGGGCGCTCGTGCAGCGCACCGCCGGGAACGGCTCGCACGACCGGGCCTCGCTCTCCCCGAGGGAGCTCGACGTCCTCGAGGCGCTCGCTTCCGGTGAGTCCACGACGAGCGCGGCAGCCCGCCTCTGCATGAGCCACAACACCGTGCGGAACCACCTCGCCCACGCCATGTTGAAGCTTGGGGTGCACGACCGCCTCGCCGCGGTGGCCCAGGCCATCCGACTCGGCCTCGTCTCACCTCCCATGCTGGGAGCGACCTCGGAGCCGTCAGAGGACCCGGAGTGAGCACGCACCACGAGCTGGTGGAGGCCAACGGTCGCCTCGCCACCTTCGCCGCCACGCTGTCGCACGACCTGCTTCAGCCGGTGGCCGCCCTCGACGGGTTTCTCACCTTGCTCGCGGAGCGCGCCACGGAGCTCGACGACGAGCATCGAGCATGGCTCGACGCGGCCATCAGGGGCAAGGATCGCATCGTCGCCACCATCGACGCCATGCATCGGGACGCTCTGGCCGACGACCTGAGCGGTGCGACCCACCCATCCGATCAGGGGGCGGCGCCGGACACCCTGTAGTGGACGGCGTGGGCATTGCACCGCCGGGAGCCAGAGGAACGTGATGGACGCCACATCGATGGACGGCCCCGGGAGCGATGAGCGCCTGGCCATGCTCGCGGCGCTCGTCGCCGGCGATGTCAACCTGGCTCACCGGCTCGCCACCGAGCTCCTCGCTCAGGGGATCTCGCTCCTCGAGATCGCCGACGAGGTGCTGGCGCCGGTGCAGGTCGATGTGGGCAGCCGCTGGGCGACGGGTGACCTCAGCATCGCTCAGGAGCACGCCGCCAGCACCGCCGTCGGCGATGTGCTGGTGCGGCTGGCGGCGACGGCCGAGGAACCGGTCGGACCGACCGTCGTGGTGGCGGCCCCTGAGCACGAGCTGCACGTCCTCGGCGGCCGTGTGATCGCCAGCTGGCTGACCCTCGAGGGGTTCCGGGTGCAGTTCCTGGGCCCGTCGCTCCCCGCGAGCGACCTCGAAGACTTCCTCGACGTGCAGCCGACGCTCGCCCTCATCCTGAGCTGCTCGATGCCCACGGCGCTCACGGGGGCCGCTCGAGCCGTCGACGCAGCTCACCGCCTGGGTGTGCCCGTCCTCGGGGGCGGCGGCGCACTGGCCACGCCCGAGCGCGCCGCTCGGCTGGGCGTCGACGGGTTCTCCATGTCGGGACGCCAGGCCGTGGAGCTCCTTCGGGCTTGGGAGCAGGTCCCGCCGCCGCTCGCTGTGGCCGCCCAGCCGATTCCCGAGCACGACGTGCTCGCCGAGCATGGCGCTGCGATCGTCGCCAGCGCGCTGGCGGCCAGTCCCAGCCGCGGGGCGCCCGAGTTCGCGCTGGTCGACGAGCTGTGGCGCATGCTCCACGTGATCGAGAGCTCGTTGCTGGTCGATGAGCCGGCCCTCGCCGCCGATCACATCGACTGGCTGCGCACCACCGCACCGGCGCACGGCCTCGAACGAGCCTGCATCGACGTGGCGCTCGATGCGCTGGCCGCGACCCTCGAGTCGGGGGTGCCGCGCGCCGGTCGACGGCTGCGGCAGGCACTCCGCTGAGCGCCCCGCAGGATCAGCTGCGGAGATCCTGGGCCGCCAGCTCCACGCGCAGCCGGGCCAGCCCGGCCCGGATCCGGCTCTTGATGGTGCCCTCCGGCTCGCCGAGCATCTGGGCCACCGCTCGGTAGCTGTGCCCACCGAAGTAGGCCAGCTGGACAGCGCGGCGCTCCGCGTCGGGCAGCCGAGAGAGCGCAAGCCGCACGGCACCGGCGACGCTCCTGGCCTCGACCTGGCTGTCCACCCCGTCGGCCGCTGGACGACGGGACGCGTCGCGGTGCTCGCGGGCACGGCGCGCAGCGTCGGAGCGGGCCACGTCCACCGCTCGCCCGTGGGTGATGGCCAAGAGGAACGTGCGCAGGCTGCCTCGCTTTGCGTCGAAGCTCGCCGCCCGCTCCCACAGGCGCAGGAAGACGTCCTGGGCGATCTCCTCCGCCCGGCTGGCGTCGCCGACCAGGCGCCGAGCGAAGGCGACCACGGTCTCGCGGTGACGGCGCACCGCCTCGGCCATGGCCGCCTGGTCCCCCTGCCCGATGGCGACCACCAGGGCCCGGTCGTCGTCGTCCGAGAACCTGAGCTGGGCCACGCCCCACGCTAGGCAGGCCGACGCTCAGCGCGCTCGGCCGCCGCAAGTTCGCGTGCGTTGGTCCCCGGACGCGCACCAGGCCAGGGCTGGAGCCTCCTCCAACGCCCTGACCTGGGCTTGCGGTACCCCCCCTGGGACTCGAACCCAGAACCTGCGGATTAAGAGTCCGACGCTCTGACCAATTGAGCTAGAGGGGCATGTGGGCTACGCAGCCTAGGCGCAGTCGCTACCGGAAGTGGGGTGACCGAGGGGATTCGAACCCCCGACATCCAGGATCACAACCTGGCGCTCTAACCAACTGAGCTACGGCCACCATGGGAGCGGTCAGCATAGGCCAGAGCCGGTACCCCCGATCAACCGTGAACCGGGCCCTGCGGGCCGACGCCTACGCTCGCGGCACGCCTCCGTAGCTCAGCCGGACAGAGCAGCGGACTTCTAATCCGACGGCCGCAGGTTCGAATCCTGCCGGAGGCGCTCGAAGGGTGGGAGCCTGACTGGCGGTTGCGGCCGGGGACGGCCCACCAGCGTCCGCTTCAGGCGGCGCCGGGGCCGAGGGCTCGACGCAGGAGCAGGCCGAGCGCGGCGAGGGCCATGCCGACGCCGATCATCGATTCGCCGCCCGTGTTGGCCACGCCACGGCTGCCGCCATTCGGGGCGCTGCCCTCGCCGAGGCCGCTGCCCGCCACCGTCGTGGTGGTGCTGGTCCCCCCGCTGCCCGTCGTCGTCGAGGTGGAGCCGGGGGCGGTGGTCGTGGGGGTGACGACGACCGTGGTCGTGGTCGTGAGGGCCGCCTCGGTGGTGGTCGTCGAGGGGCTCGTGGTCGAGGTGGTGGTAGCGGCGGGCGCCGCGCTCTCGTCGTCAC
>JBKJIL010000049.1:0-4009 GCA_046598435.1 Acidimicrobiales bacterium | reverse complement strand
CGTACAACGCCTCGTCGGCGGCTTTCACGACATCACTCGAATACACGTGCGTCGCGTTACGCACAGCAAGCCCCGCGCTGACGGTCACGACACCTTCCGGGGGGTTGTGCTCATGGGGGATGCCCAACGCTTCGACCTCGGCACGGAACCGCTCGACAGCGGCCGCCGCACCCTCGATCGACTGCTCGGGAAGGAGCCACAGCAGCTCCTCACCGCCGAACCGGTAGACCTCATCGTCGGCCCGGGCACTACGGCGGAGTACCTCGCCGACTTTTTGCAGAACGCCGTCGCCGGCGGGGTGGCCGTAGTTGTCGTTGTAGGCCTTGAACCGGTCGAGGTCGATGAGGGCGACGGCGAAGCCGTGCCCGTAGCGGGTCGACCTTGCGTCTATGGCGGTCATTTCTTCGGAGAGGGCGAGCCGGTTCCGCAGTCCTGTGAGGTCGTCGACCCGCGCCGCCGTCTCGAGCTGACGTTGCAGGGCGAGCACGCGCTCCGCGGCAATGAATCGCGCTTCCACTTCGATGGGGCTTAGGGGCTTGGTGACGTAGTCGTCGGCGCCGGCGCGCATCGCGTCGATGACCCGGGTGCTGTGCACATCTGCAGTCACCAGGATCACGTACGTGTAGGACCGACCATCCTGCGACCGCACCTTCCGACACAGCTCGAGACCGTCGGCGCCCGGCATTACCAGGTCGGTGACCAGGATGTCGTACGTCTCGGTTTCGAGCTTTGCCCACGCCTCCTCGGCGCTCACCGCCGAGTCGAAGTCGTGCCCCAACCGCCGGACGAGCGTGGTCGCTAGCAGTACCGAGGAGGCGTCGTCGTCGACGACCAGCACCTTCATGCGCCGAGGTCCTTGACGGCAGCTACGACCCGCACGAGCTCGGCTTTCGCGACCTCGACGGCCACCGCAGCAGCGACGAGGTCGCCGTCCCGGGCCGTCGACTCCGCCGTCGCGCACGCCTCTGCCAGCGCGCGCGCCCCGATGTTGACGGCACTACCCCGGATGGCGTGCGCCGCCCGGAAGGTCGCGTCGGCGTCGCCGGCGGCGAGGGCCGACCGGATCTCCTCCATGCGACCGGAAGCACCGCTGAGGAAGAGACCGATGAGCTCCTCCACGAAGTCGCTTCCCCCTAGCGACCGCAGCTCCGCCAACTTGGTCGGGTCGATCGCCGGCTCCTGCTGCTCGTCCGGCGTCGTCGAGGCCACGGGCCCGGCCGTCGAGGGCCCCGCCGCGACGGCGGGAGCCCATCGGGCGAGGGCCCGCTCGAGGTCGTCGAACGCGATCGGCTTGGTGAGGTATTCGTCCATCCCTATCGCGACGGCGGCGTCGGCGTCGCCGGCCATGGCCGATGCGCTCAAGGCGATGATCGGGATCCGGGACGCTCCGGCCTCGGCACTGCGGATGAGGCGGGTCGCCTCGAACCCGTCCATGACCGGCATTTGGCAGTCCATGAGCACGGCCGCGTACGCGCCGCGGGCCACGGCCGCCACGGCCTCCTCGCCATTCGGGACGACGTCGACCCGATATCCGATCCGCTGCAGCATCCCGGCGGCGACCCGCTGGCTTACCTCGTTGTCCTCGGCCACCAAGATGCGCGGGCGCTCCGGTTCGGGGAGGAGGTGCCGGGTCACAATGGGCGGCAGCACATCGGTCTCGGCGTCACCCATGACCGTTGCCAGCGTGTCAAGAAGGTGCGACTGGCGCACGGGTTTGGTGAGGTAGCCGGCAAAGCCCGAATCCTGGGCGTCGGCAGCCTCACCTCGCTGCGCTGACGACGTCAGCAGAACGAGCCGGGTGGCGGCCAGTACGGGGTCGGCGGCGACCCGCCGGCCGAACTCCATCCCGTCGATCTCCGGCATGTTGAGGTCAACGACGGCGACGTCGAACGGCGTCCCCGCGGCTGCGGCAGCCCGCAGGACGGCCAGCGCCTCGGCGCCCCCTGACGTTTCGTCCCCCTCCATCGACCACGACCTCAGGAGCTCACGGATCACCTCACGATTGGTGGCGTTGTCGTCGACGACGAGAACCCGTAGACCACGGAGGTCTTCCCGCGGTGTACGCCGCACCGATCGGGCCTCAGAGCGGGCAAACGGGAGCTCGAACCAGAACGTGCTCCCGAAGCCCTTCTCGCTGTCGACCCCGATGTCGCCGCCCATGAGCTCTACCAGCTGCTTGGAGATGGACAGACCCAGTCCGGTGCCCCCGTAGCGCCGCGTTGTCGAGCTATCGGCCTGGGAGAAGGCGTCGAAGAGTCGCGCTCGAGTCGGCTCGTCGATGCCGATGCCCGTATCCGCCACCGTTACCCGCAGCCGGAGCCCGGCGCTGTGGCTGTCGAGCACGGTCGCCCGCACGACCACTTCGCCATTCGGCGTGAACTTGATGGCGTTGCCGACGAGGTTGGTCAGCACCTGACGCACCCGTCCGGGATCGCCGCCGACCAGGGCCGGGAGGTCCGGGTCGATGAGGGCAGCCACCTCGAGCCCGTTCTCATGGGCCCGTGGCGCCAGCAACTCCACAGATCCCTCGATGAGGTCGCGCAGGTTGAAGTCGATCGTCTCGATGTCGAGCTTGCCCGACTCGATCTTCGAGAAGTCGAGGATGTCGTTGATGATGTCGAGGAGGGCCTTACCCGACGACATCACGCTATTGGCGAACGCCTGCTGCTCGTGCGAAAGCGGCGACTCGAGTAGGAGCGATGTCATGCCGAGCACGCCATTCATGGGGGTGCGGATCTCGTGGCTCATGTTGGCCAGGAACTCCGACTTCAGCCGCGACGCCTCCATGGCCTGATCTCGGGCGGCGGCCAACTCGGCCGCCGCCTGCTGGCGGTTTGTGATGTCCTGGATGAACGCGTTGAATTGCGACCTCCCGCCGGCCTCGGTGGCGAAGATCGACAGTTCGATCGGAATTTCGCGGCCGTCCCGCCGCAGCCCGGTGATCTCGATGCGTTGCCCGATTACGGCCCCCTCCCCCGTGGTGCGGTACTGGACGAGACCAGCCTCGTGTGCTTGGCGGTGTTGCGACGGCACCAGCACCTCGCTCATCCGCCGGCCCAGCACCTCCTCCTCGGCCCACCCGAAGATCTCGGTGGCCGACTGGTTCCAGTCGGTGATGACACCTTCGAGGTCCATCCCAACGAAGGCGTCGTTGGCCGCCTCGACGATCTCGCGCGTCCTGGCCTCCTCGGCCAGCAACTCGCGTGCCATCCCCCGGCCACGCCGCAGGGCCCGCAGCAACAGACCGAGACTGGCCACGATGGCCAAGCCAACGATGACGCTGAGGAGCAGGAGGTTGCGGCTGACGGCGTTGATCGGTGCCAGCGCGGGACCGGTCGACACCTCGGCCGTCACTGTCCAGCCCAACGGCTCCACGGGCGCGTAGGCGGCTAGGACGGCGCCGTCAGCGGTGTTTGAGCTCACGACACCTCGACCACCGGCCAGCGCCCGCCGGACCCGTTCGTCCCCGTCCAGTCGGGTCAGCCCCTGCACCCGTGTCGGCCCCGGCGCCGCCAGCACGACCCCGCGCTGGTCGGTGACCGTCAACCGCACCCGCTGGGCTTCGGCCAGTAGATTGGACGTAGCATCGATGGCGTCGAGGCTGTAGACCACGGCGAGGATGGCCGACGAGCCGCCCTGGGGATTGGGCACGTAGGTGGCCACGGCAACGACCCGGGGGTTTCCCGTGAGCGCCGTCTCGTAGGCCTCCGAGACATAGGTCTTCCCGGTGCGGGTGAGCCCCTGGTACCAGTCACGGTAAGAGAAGTCCTTCCCGACGATCGCCGGAGTCTCGGGCACCGAATGGGTGAGGCGGCCGTCGAGATCGGTGACGAAAATACCCCGGACTCCCCTCGTTGCCGCGAGCCCTTCCACCAGCGGCAACACCCGCGCCCGCTCAATGCCCGTCGGTCCTTGCGCGAACAGGGCCTGGAGCAACGGTCGGTTGCGGTACGACCCCACGAGATCGACCACGCCTCCGAGCTGCTCAGCCACAAGGGCGGCGCTCACC
>JBKJIL010000017.1:0-7297 GCA_046598435.1 Acidimicrobiales bacterium | reverse complement strand
CGGCTCGCCGGTGCCCACCGTCGAGCACCTCCACGCGGTGCTCGACGGGGCGGAGGCCACCCTCGAGCTGGTGCTGGTGCGCGGCGCCGACGAGCTCACCGTGACGGTGAGCTTCGCGACCGACTGATCGGCCAACAGCTCGCTACACGGCACTACGTGGTGGCGAGGGCGGGCTCGCGGCGCGACGCCAGGCGGCGACCGGCCCGACCGATGCGATCGATGCGCTTCACGAGCGCGGCCCGGGCGACCTCAGCCTCGGCGCTGAGGCCCTCCAGGGCCTCGACGCCCCAGTGGCGGAGCACCACGGGCACGAGGATCTGGTCGTGGTGGATGCCGAAGTCGTAGATGCCGGCCTTGGCGATGGCCTTGGCGTGTGCCTCGTAGTCGAGGATCCCGGTGCCGGGCATCTCGAAGGTGCGCACCTGGCGCTCGAGGGCGCACACCATGCCCGAGGGATCGACCTCGAGGGCGGCCGTGACGAGGTCCCGGTAGAAGAGGTGGTGGCGGTTCTCGTCGCTGGCCACCTTCTTCATGACCTCGTAGCCGGCCTTGTCCTCGAGCAGCTTGCCGGTGTTGTGGTGGGCGATGCGGGTGGCCAGCTCCTGCAGGGCGACGTAGGCGAAGCCGTCGTGGGGCGTCTCGGGCTCGGGCACCTGGCCGCACTCCACCTGGGCCATCCGGGCCCGCTCGAGCGACACGGGATCGATGGCGCGCGTGACGGTGAGGTAGTCGCGGATCACGATGGAGTGACGACCCTCCTCGGCCGTCCAGCGTCGGGCCCACACGCCCCACGCCGAGTCGCGGCCGAACATGGCCTCGATGGTGCGGAAGTAGTACGGCAGGTTGTCCTCGGTGAGGAGGTTGACGAACAGGGCGCTGCGCACCTCGTCGGAGAGCGTCACCTCGTCGGGTGACCACTCGTAGTCCGGCTCGAAGTCGCGGCCCTGGCTCCACGGCACGAGGTCGTGGGGGAACCACTCCTTGGAGGTCGAGAGGTGGCGGTCGAGCAGGCGGGCCGCGGTGGGCTCGAGCTCGGCGAGAAGTGCGTCGTGCGACGTCATCCCCCCAGCCTACCTACCGGTCGGTAGGGAGCCAAGGGCAGGCCCTCAGATTCGACCGTCGACGATGTCGTCGCCGTAGACGGCCCGGGCCCAGTGCTCGACGTCGGGACCCCGGCGCAGGTGGTGCCCGCCGTCCACGCCGATGCACTGACCCGTGATCCACGACGACTCCGGACCGCAGAGGAAGCGCACCAGGGCGCCGACGTCGTCCACCGTGCCCGTGCGGCTGATGGGCATCTGGGCGAGGTAGTCGGCCAGCACGGCCGGGTCCTGCTCCAGCGGCGCGGCCAGCTCGGTGGGAACGATGCCGGGGCGCACGGCGTTGACTCGCACGTTGGCGCGACCGAGCTCGTCGGCACCGGTGCGCACGAGTGCCTCCAGGCCCACCTTGGACACGCAGTAGGCGGCCATGAAGGGGTGCGTCAGCGGCGCCGCGATCGACGAGATGCCGACGAAGGCGCCGCCACCGGCTCGCACCATGGCCGCCCCGGCGTGCTTCAGCGTGAAGAAGGCACCGGTGAGGTTGATGTCGAGGACCCGCCGCCACTCGTCGGCCGGCATCGCGATCACCGGGGCGAGGGTGCCAGTGCCGGCCGAGGCCACGCACAGCTGCAGGCTCCCCGTGAGCTGCTCGGCGGCGGCCACCGCAGCCACCACGTCGTCCTCGTGGGCCACGTCGCAGACGACGCCACACACCTGCGCACCGGTCGGGGCCTCGGCCTGCAGCTCTGCCACCGCGGCGTCGAGACGCTCACGAGTGCGTCCGGCGAGGGTCACCGACGCGCCGTCGCGCAGCAGGTGGCGGGCGCAGCCCAACCCGATGCCGCTCCCGCCTCCAGTGATCAGGGCGGCCTGCCCGGCCAGCACCAGCTCGCTCATGTCGTTGCGCCTCTCGTCGTCGCTCGGCGGCCGCAATCTAGGGCCGGTCGGCACGGGCCCACGTCGCTGAGGGCCAGGCGGCCGGGTCGGTAGCGTGTCCGCTCATGACATCGGTCGCCCGCCGGGAGTTCCTGGCCGGGGTCGCCGCCGTGGCGACCGGCGCCAACCCACGTCAGCCAGCCCGCCGGGACGACGCCGAGAGCCAGGCCGAGGCGTCCCCCTTCGAGTGGGGTGTGGCGTCGTTCGACCCGAGCGGCGACGGCGTGCTCCTGTGGACCCGCGCTACGCCGACCGCCACTGGGCCCGCGCCGCTGGAGTGGGTGGTGGCGCGGGACGCGGCCCTCACCGACGTGGTGGCCACAGGCCGGATCGAGGTGGGACCTGACACCGATCACTGCGCCGTCGTAGCCGTGGACGGCCTCGAGCCGGGCCGCACCTGGTGGTACGCCTTCACGACGAGCACCGGCGAACGCTCCCCCGTCGGTCGTACCCGCACGATGCCGACCGGCCCCGTCGAGCGACTTCGCCTCGGCGTCGTGTCCTGCAGCCGCTACGCGTCGGGAGGCTTCGAGGCCTACCGGGCGCTGGCCGCCCGCGAGGTGGACCTCGTCGTGCACCTCGGTGACTACATCTACGAGGACGGGCTCGGCGGGGCGCGCGAGCACCAGCCCGCCCATCGCCTGCGCGCGCTGGCCGACTACCGGGCTCGCTACGCGCAGCACCGGCGCGACCCCGACCTCCAGGCGCTGCACGCCCGGCATCCGATGGTGGCGGTGGGGGACGACCACGACGTGGCCGGCAACGCCTGGCGCGACGGCGCCGCGACGCACGACCCGAGCGTCGACGGCCCATGGATCGACCGCCTGCTGGCCGCCGGGCACGCCCGCTCGGAGTGGGTGCCAGGTCGCACCGGCGCGTCGGACGCGGACGGTCGCCCGCGGGCGTGGCGCACGATCGGTCTGGGCACCCTCGCTGAGCTAGTGGTGCTCGACACGCGCACGTGGGGGCGCGACCGTCAACCAGCCACCGCCGCCGAGCTCGGCGGGCCGCCGCCGGGAGGGGCCGACGGCACGAGGCGCACGATGCTCGGCGCCGACCAGGAGCGATTCGTGGCCGACCGGCTCCGTGGCGTCGACGGCGACCGCCCGCCGTGGGTGGTGCTGGCCAACCAGGTGATGTTCCACCCGCTGCGCGTCGCGGTCCCCACGCCATCGCTGGCCGGAGCGATCGAGGCGGCCGGGTTCCTCGTGGTCGACGGCGAGGCCGTGAACGCCGACCAGTGGGACGGCTACCCGCAAGCACGCGAGGCCCTGAGCGTGGCCATGGGCGGCGGGGGCGGGGTGGTGATGCTCACCGGCGACGTGCACTCCTCCTGGGCCTGGGAGGGGCCCGCCAACGACGGCGGCCGGCCGGCCATGGTCGAGCTCGTGGCGCCCAGCGTGTCGTCGGAGGCCTTGGCCGACCGGCTCCCGGTGGCCGCAGGGCTGGTCGAGACGGCCCTGCGCGGCCTCAGCCCCGACCTCTCGCACGTGGAGCTGTCGAGCCACGGGTACTTGCTCGTTGACCTCACGGCGGACCAGGTCCAGGGCGAGTGGTGGTACGTGGAGCCGGGAGTGCGAGGGTCGCAGCGCTTCGGTGCCGGCCGCACCGCGCCCCGCTCGGTCCCGATGCACCTGACCGAGGTCGCGGTGCCCCTGCGCGATCCAGCGGTCACCGTCCCGCCGGCCGTCCCGCCAACCCTCACGCCGGCCGCCGACGGTGACCCGCGGGACGAGGTCGGTGCCCCGGTGGTGCTCGGCGGGGTCGCGGCCCTGGTGGCCGCCGGCGCGGCGGCCGCCGTGGCGCTACGTCGACGGCGAGCCTGACTCCCCGAGCGCGGCCAGGAGCGATGCCGTACCAGCGTCGCCGGGCGCCGAGAGCAGGTGCGCCCCGTCGGGCAGCTCCACCACGAACGTGACCGGTGGGCCCTGGGAGACGATCCGGACCGACACCTCGTGCAGGCCCCACGCCCCCACGTGCTGCACCACGAGCGAGTCCCCGACCAGCTCGAGCGTGACCTGATCGGGCCAGGCGGGACCACGACCTTGATGGTGGCGCACCACACCGGGCAGGCGTCGGAACGGGCCGGGGGCGGCCACCAGGCCGGTGTCGTGAACTCGCCAGGCCTCGATCCGCACGGCCCGTAGCCTGCCAGGCGTGGGCCCGGATCCGCTCCCCCGATCGCTGGTGCCGATGAAGGCCATCAGCGGCGACCTCCCCGCCGGCGAGGGCTGGACCTACGAGGTGAAGTGGGACGGCATGCGGGCGCTGGCCTTCGTCGACGGTGGCCGCCTGCGCATCCAGTCCGCCAACGAGCGCGACGTCACCGCCTCGTGGCCCGAGCTGGCCGGGCTACCCGACGCGCTGGCGGCAACCACCGCGCTGCTCGACGGCGAGCTGGTGGCCACCGACGACCACGGTCGCCCCAGCTTCGGGCGCCTGCAGCAGCGGATGCACGTGAGCAGCCCGGCCGAAGCGGCCCGACGAGCGGCGGAGGTGCCGGTCACCTACGTGGTGTTCGACCTCCTGCACCTCGACGGCCACGACCTCACCTCCCTGCCGCTGGTGGATCGACGTCGCCTCCTCGACCAGCTGATGGACCCCGGGCCGTCGTGGCGGAGCTCACCGCAGCACGACGACGGCGTGGCGCTGCTCGCGGCGGCCGATGAGCGTGGCCTCGAGGGCGTGGTGGCCAAGCGCACCGATTCCACCTACGAACCGGGGCGGCGCACCCGGACGTGGCTCAAGGTGAAGGTCCGTCGTCGCCAGGAGATGGTGGTGGGGGGATGGGTCACCGGGGAGGGCGGCCGGGCCGGACGGATCGGCGCGCTGCTGGTCGGCTACCACGACCACCCGGGAGGCGGGCCGCTGCGCTTTGCCGGCCGGGTCGGCACGGGGTTCACCGATGCGGAGCTGCAGCGCCTCGCCCACCTGGCCGCGCCTCTGGTCGTCGCGCAGTGCCCGTTCGACCCGCCCCCGCCGCGCGCCGAGCTGCGCCGCGGTCCCACGTGGCTGCGTCCCGAGCTGGTGGCCGAGCTGGCCTTCGCCGAGTGGACCGAAGACGGTCGGCTGCGCCACCCCAGCTATCTGGGCCTGCGAGACGACAAGGCGGCCTGCGACGTGACCCGCGACGAGTAGCACCACAGGTGCCGGACGCGTGACAGAGTGCTGACGTGGGCCAGACCGTGGAACCCATTCGCCTGACGGTTCCCGCCCAGGCCGACTTCGTGTCGGTGCTGCGGGTGGCGAGCCGGGCCCTCGCAGGTCGGGCCGGTCGCCGTGACGACGCCCGCACCCGTCTGCAGGCCGCCGTCGGCACCGCCTTCTTCGCCATCGTGGAGGGCGCCCCCGCCGACTCGTCAGTGGTCGCCGTGCTGTCGCCGGGGCCTGAGCGGGTGGAGCTCACGCTGCTGGTGGATCCGGCCGGCACCCCGCTCGATCCGGCGCACGTGGCCAACCTCGGGGTCGAGCACGAGCTGAGCCCCGACGGGCGGTCACTACGGCTCTGGGTCAGCGACGACGCCGCGCCCCCCACCGCGCCCCCCAGCCCGCCGAGCTGAGGTCAGCTCTGCTCAGCGGCCGGTGTGCCCGAAGCCCCCGCCCCCGCGCTCTGACTCGGACAGCTCCACCACCTCGGCCCATCCCACGTGGGCCACGGCCTGCACCACCAGCTGGGCGATGCGGTCGCCCCGGTGCAGCTCGAAGTCCTCGGTGGGATCGAGGTTCACGAGCAGCACCTTCAGCTCCTCGCGGTACCCGCAGTCGATCAAGCCCGGGCTGTTGAGCACGGTCACACCGTGGCGGAGGGCGAGGCCGCTACGGGGTTGCACGAAGCCGGCGTAGCCCTCCGGCAGCGCGAAGGCGATCCCGGTGGGCACGAGGGCTCGGCCGCCGCCGGCGACGAGCACCGCTCCCTCACGGGCCACGAGGTCGAGGCCGGCGTCCCCCGCCCGCGCGTACGCAGGCAGCGGGAGCTCGGGATCGAGCCGACGGACAGGCACGACGAGCGGCGCAGACACCGGATCACGGTAGACCGAGCCACGGCGCCGGCCTTGTAGCCTGCCCCGATGCTCGTCTGGATGGACCTCGAGATGACCGGCCTCGATCCCACTCGTCACGTCATCGTCGAGATCGCCACCATCGTCACCGACGACGAGCTGGCCGTCGTAGCCGAGGGACCGGACCTCGTCGTGCACCAGCCGGCCGACCTGCTGACCGGCCTCGAGCCCGTGGTGCACGACATGCACACCTCGAGCGGGCTCTTCACGGCCATCGCGGCCTCGACCACCTCGCTCGAAGAAGCCGGTCGGGCCACCCTCGACTTCATCCGCGAGCACGTACCAGAGCCACGCTCGGTGCCCTTGTGCGGCAACTCGATCGGCACCGATCGTCGCTTCCTGGCCGCCTACCTGCCCGAGATCGAGGAGCACCTGCACTACCGCTCGGTCGACGTGTCGACCATCAAGGAGCTCACCCGCCGGTGGTATCCGGGCGCCCTCGACGCCCTGCCCCGGAAGGCCACCGCACACCGGGCCCTCGACGACATCCGGGAGTCGATCGAGGAGCTGCGCTGGTACCGCCAGCACGTGTTCCAGCCAGGACCGGTGCTCGACGGCGCACTTGACCAGCCGGTCAAGTAGGTTCAGCGGCGTGGACGACCACGCCGTGAAGAAGCCCCGACGGCAGGAGCAGGAGTCGGCCTCGGCTGACGTGGCCGAGGTGGCGCCCGGGGTGCTGCGCTCTCAGCTGCCGATCTCCCTGCCCGGTCTCGGGCATGTGAACTGCTACTTCCTCGAGGACGACCGGGGCGTGGCCATCGTCGACCCGGGCCTTCCGGGTCCGCAGTCGTGGCGCGCCCTCGTCGACCGTCTGAAGCAGGCGGGGTACAAGCCCCGCAACGTCCACACCGTGATCGTCACGCACTCCCACCCTGATCACTTCGGTGGGGCCGGCCGCCTCCGCGACGCCTACGGCGCCGAGGTGATCAGCCACCGGAGCTTCCGCACCTGGTTCGATCCCGCCGAGGACGAGACCGTCGAGGGCGGCGAGGGCGCGGACGGCGGCGATGCCAGCCCCGCGCCGTGGGGCCGCACCATGCCGTGGCGCAGCGACGCTACCTTCTCTCCCCCGATCAGCCGCCGCCTGAAGTTCGGGCTGTACCGCACGGCGCTGAAGCGCTTCATGCGCACGCCGGCCCCCACGCGCCGCGTCGACGACGCCGAAGTGATCCAGCTCGCAGGGCGCGACTGGGTCTCGTTGCACACCCCAGGTCACACCAACGACCACCTCTGCCTGTTCGACCCCGTGGGCGGCATCGT
>JBKJIL010000158.1:0-12414 GCA_046598435.1 Acidimicrobiales bacterium | reverse complement strand
CACGCGGCCGACCGCGAAGGCGAGGCTCAGGACCATGAGCGCGATGCCCAGCTCCCAGCGCACGGCGAGCATCACCGCGGCGAGGACGGGTAGCCAGCGGGGTGCGCGGGCGGCCAGGCCGACAGCCAAGGCTGAGGCCAGCACGGCCATGGTCTCGCGGGTGCCCTGCCCGGCGGTGTCGATCAGGCGCTCCGCGACGGCGATGGCGGCCGTGCCCGCCACGACCACCCAGCCGCGGCACCCCATCTGGCGCAGCGCCCACGCGCAGGCGGCCAGCGCGCCCACCCCCACCAGGAACGTCACCGCCTGCAGTGCGCTCACGGTGTAGCCCGCGTGAGCCCCTGTGGATCGCCTTCGTGAAGGCGACCACCGGCCCCTTCGGCTACACCGTGAGCGCCCTGCAGGCCGTGACGTTCCTGGTGGGGGTGGGCGCACTGGTCGCCTGTGCCTGGGCGCTGCGCCAGATGGGGTGCCGCGGGTGGGTGGTGGTGGCGGGCACGACGGCGGTTGCCCTGTCGGAGCGCCTGATCGCAACCAGCGGTCAGGGCACGCGCGAGACCCTCGCCGTGCTGGCTTCGGCGCTGGCCGTCGGGCTGGCCGCCCGCGCACCCCGCTGGCTACCCGTCCTCGCCGCCGTGATGCTCGCCGTGCGCTGGGAGCTGGGCATCGCGCTCATGGTCCTGAGCCTCGCCTTCGCGGTCGGCCGCGTGATCTCGTGGCGCCGACTGCTGGGCGGCGTGGGCCTGGCCGTGGTGCTCATGGGCCCGTTCCTCGCCAACAACGGCCGGGAGTACGGCGACCCGCTCTTCCACTCCAACATCCACGCCACCTTCTACCGGAACCTCGAGCACACGAAGGGCGTGGTCCTCACCGAGCCGCTCCTCGCGCCCGAGGACCGCATCCGCCCTGACATCAAGGTGCCCATGTACCGCGGGCCGCTGGTGTCGTGGGGCGAGTTCGTGGTGGACGAGCTCGGACCGGCCGAGGTGGCCCGGCGGGAGGCCAAGGCGGGCATCGTCCTGCCGGTGGACGCCCTGCGCCTGGGCTGGCTCCCGTGGCCCATCGGCGCCGCGCTGCTCGCGTGGGCCCTGGTGGCGGCGGTGCGGCGGCGCGATCGCGTGGTGGTGGTGCTGGTGGGCCTGAGCGGGGCGACGGTGGCGGGCTACGGGATGCTGCTCCCCTGGTTCGACCGACGGCTCATCAGCCACCTCACCGTGCTGCTCGTGCTGCTGTGCTGCGCCCATCCCGCCCTGCGCGAGGCGCCGAGGGACTCGTTGACGGCACCGTCAACGGGCTGACGCAGCGCTCACCGGGCGGCGCCGAAGGCCGGCACGCACCGCTCGGGCTCGCGCAGGTCCACGGCCCGGAAGAGCTGCAGCTTCTCCCGCCACGGCGGTGGCGCGCGCACCAGCTCAGGTCGGTCGTCGGCTCGTTGCAGTGCCACCGTCTCGGTGCCGCGCCGGTAGGTGATGCGCACGGCGGGGTGCTGAGCCAGGTACGAGCGCAGCTGTCGATAGGTGAGGGCGTACCCGTCGGCGGCGTAGCGGCCCAGCGCGGCCGAGTTCGTGTCGAGGATCTCCACCAGGTCCTCCTGCTCGTCGGTGAGCGGGAAGGTGCGGCGCACGACGAGGTGGTTGGAGTCGCCGTCCACCGTGCGCAGGTTGGCGTACATGTTCCAGCTGTAGGCGGTCTTGAGCTCGAGGTACGGCGTGAGCCCGTTGACGAGCACGAGCAGGGGCACGAGGGCGAACAGGGCGTGGTGGGGCAGCAGCCGAGCAGCGGCCGGGGAGCGGTCGTGGCCCAGAAACCGCACGGTCACCGCGATCACGGCGACGGCATACGCCTGCCACGGCCACCACCCCACCTCGAGCCCGCTGCTCGGCATGAGCACGTCGATGGCCACGAGCAGCGCCACGATGGTGGGCACGGCGACGAGGCCGAGGTGCACCCGCTCCGGGAGCCGCTCGCCGCGCAGCGCCAGCCGGGCCCGCATCGAGCCCACCCGCTCCCCCACCCACGTGCCGGCGTGAGCCGGCAGGAACAGCACGAACAAGGCGAACAGCACGGAGGAGAAGTCGAAGAACTGGTGCGCCCGGTCGAGGGCCAGCAGCGCATGGAAGCCGAGCGCCACCGTCACCCCGAGGCGCCGGGTCGTGCTGCGGCAGAGGAGCATCGGGATCGACAGCTCGGTCACCACCGTGCCGAGGATGACGGCCTGCTGCAGCCACGCCGCCCCACCGAGCTGCAGGCCGCCGAGGCCGAGCGAGCTCGTCGACTCGTTGAAGTAGAAGGCGGCGCAGCTCACCGACCGGTCGAAGAAAGCGGAGTTCAGCTTGGCGAAGGCCGCGAACGCGTAGAAGCCGAGGAGGCACAGCCGGGCCACGGGGAAGAGACGGTCGGCCAGGTCGAGTCGGTCGCGGGCGCGGCGGCGCACCACCGCGGTGACCACCGACATGACGATGGCGAGGTTCACGAACCCCGCCAGCAGCCAGTGGTTGCCGAGGAGCGGCGCCTCCTCCCACATCGTGACGAGGCCGGCGACAGCCAGCGCCGCCAGCGCCAGTGGCTCACCCGGTCGGAGCAGCACCGCCGCCACACCGGCGGCGAGCCCAGCCTGAGCCCAGGCAGGAGCCGTGCCCGTGTTGCCGAGCAGGTGCCACACCGCGGCGAGGGCCCACATGACCGAGAAGAGCGACAGAGCGTCTTCGCGCCCCGAGCCCCCCTCGACCTGCCCCCCGATCGCCATCAGGCCGGGTCGACCTCCGTGGCGTCGGGCGCGCCGAGTGTGCAGATCCGGGGCCAGGCTGCCACGACGGCCGCTTCGAGGTCGGCCAGGGTGCCGGAGTTGTCGAGCACGACATCGGCCTTGGCTGCGCGCTCGGCGCGGCTGGCCTGGCGAGCCATGCGCGCACGGGCGTCGTCCTCCCGCATGCCCCGCTGCTCCACCAGGCGGCGCACGGCGATCTCCGGGTCCACGTCCACCACCACGAGGCCGGCCATGTCGTCGCGACCCGACTCCACGAGCAAGGGCACGTCGAGCACGACGA
The DNA here is from genome assembly GCA_046598435.1 of Acidimicrobiales bacterium. GTDB lineage: Bacteria > Actinomycetota > Acidimicrobiia > Acidimicrobiales > VFJN01 > VFJN01. The sequence goes on along the minus strand of JBKJIL010000158.1, from coordinate 9,367 downwards.
GGTGGTCGGTGTCGGCCTCCTCGAGGAGGCGGCGGGCGATCTCCGCCCCCACCGCCGGGTGCACGATCCGCCCGAGGTCAGCCAGGGCCTCGGGGTCGTTGAACACGATGTCGGCCACGGCCTGACGGTCGAGGGTGCCGTCGGCGGCGAGGATGCCGTCGCCGAAGCGCTCGACCATGGCCGCCAGCACGGGGGTGCCCGGTTGCTGGAGGTCGCGGGTGATGGCGTCGGCGTCGACGATCACCGCCCCCCGCTGCGCGAGCAGGGCGGACACGGTGGACTTGCCGGACCCGATCCCGCCGGTGAGACCGATGAGGAGCACGGACGCTGACCGTAGCCCGCCACCTCCCACCGACCCGACCAGCTCGGCTGCGCCCGGGGCCGCGCACCGCCACCCACCGTCGCTGATGACGCGGGGTGCCTAGGGTGCGGGTCGTGGCGGCCGACGATCTCTTCGCTCCAGCCCCGGCCGCCCGCTTGGCAGCCGCCCGGTCGATGTCGTCGCGCGCTCGGCGCAAGGCGCTCGACACGGGCCACGCATGGCCCGACGACTCACCCGGCGCCGTGAACGCATGGCTCCTGTTCGTCACGACCAAGCCGCCGACGTGGCGAGAGCGACTGCTCCCGTGGCCCGAAGGGCCCCTCACGCTCGGCGAACCGCATGCCGGCTTCCTCTACCCCGACCCGATCGGCTTCTGGACCGAGATCCGGCGGTGGTCGATCGAGCTCTTCCGCCTCCAGGAGCCGAGGTGGAGCACCGCAGAGTGCCTCGCGCTCACCACGCTCGTGCACGTCGGCGAGACCGCCAACCACCTCGGGCTGGCGCAGTCGACCTGTCGGCCCCGGATGACCGTCTTCCTCGATGAGCCGGCGTGGCGCTCGGCCGACATCGAGGTCGCCATCAGCCGGCTCGCCATCCCCGACCCGCACCGACCGGGGCAGGTCTACGAGGGTTGGTGGGGCACGGCGCCCGACGGGACCGTGGTCGGGAAGTCTCCCCAGCACCCCACCATGCACCGCGTCTACCGGGCCGACGACCTCACCAAGTGGTTGCACCGCGCCCCGCGTCCGCGCTGATTGCGCACCAGATCGACGAGCCAGCCGGCCCGGATCCGGCGGCCGCTAGTCATTTGTGACCAGTGCCAATGGTCCCGATGGGGGATGGTCTCCAAGTCGGCAGATGCCGACAATCACCCCAAGCCCGTACAGGGCGCTCGCTGAGGCGCCATCCCCACTCCGGTCTGCGACGACCATGGGTACGCTCCACGACGATCACCCTGGACGGCTCTCGCGAACGAAGGTGCCCCCGGAGGGCATGCAACCATGGAGGCCACGTGCGTCGTCGATCCAACCTGCTGGTCCTGCTCGGTCTGGCGTTCTTCCTCGTTGGCGGCGTGATCGTCTACCTCCTGACGGGTGAGGACGACTCCCCCACCACCGGTGTGGCCGGCCCCACGACGGTGATCGTCGGGAGCGACGACATCCCGGCCGGCGCTCTGGCCGACGACCTCGTGGAAGCCGGCAAGCTCAAGGCCATCGAGGTGCCCGTCGAGCAGGTCACCCCCGGTGCCATCCAGAGCCTCAACCAGCTGGCCGGCGCCACGTTCATCCAGGGCTTCGCCGCCGACCAGCAGATCCTGAGCAGCGGCGTGCAGCTCCAGAGCCGCACCTTCGACGTGCCGGAGGGCTTCGAGGCCCTCGCCGTGCAGATCGACTTCGTGCCCGGCGGCGCCGGGTACGTGAGCGAAGGCGACCGCATCAACCTCTACGGCATCTTCCGCACCGCGGCCGGCGACCAGCCAGTGCCGCGAGCCGAGCTGCTCCTCACCAACGTCGAGGTGCTCGACGTGGACCTCACCATCCCACCCCGCCGGGGCACCGCTCCTGGTGACACCACCCAGGCCACCACCCCGCGGGCCAGCAGCACCGCCGTCACCTACCTCCTCGCCGTGCGGGCCGACGACGCGGAGAAGATCATCTACACCACCGAGTTCGAGAGCCTGTACGCCACGCTCACCGCCGACGAGGCACCGCCGGCCGGGCCCACGTCGGGCCGCGACGGCACCAACGTGCTCGCCGAGGAGCCCAACGCGGCGGCCAACGGATAGCCATCGTGGCCACCCGCAAGATCCTCGTCCTCGACCGCAGCGAAGCCCTCGCCGACCAGCTCCGCGCGGCCATGGCAGACGCGCCGGAGCGCCCGGAGATCCTGTCCTGCCTCCGGGTGGGCTCGGTCGCCGAGGTGCTCGAGGAGCAGGGCCCGTTCGACGTCCTCGTGGCCGGGCCCAGCCTCGGCACCCGCTCCGGGCTGGCCCGCCTGCGCCTCATCCACGAGGAGCTGCCGGCCATGAGCCTCGCCCTCGCCTTCAGCCGCCGCCCCGACGCCAGCCTGCGCGACATCGTGCGCACCGGCGCCGTCGACCTGCTGCAGCTCCCGGTGGAGGACAAGGAGCTGGCCGAGGCCATCGAGCGGGCCATCGAGCTGTCGGGCACACCGGCCGCCGTGGAGGCGGTAGCCACCGCGCCTGTCCCCGCCGTGCACACCACCGACGGCCCGGGCATCGTGTACACGATCTCCTCCGCCACCGGCGGCTGCGGCAAGACGTTCTACGCCACCAACCTGGCCTACTTCCTCACCCGCTACACGCAGAAGCGGGTGTGCATCGTCGACCTCGACCTGCAGTTCGGCGAGGTGTCCACCGCCCTGCGACTGCGTCCGAAGTACACGATCTTCGACGCCCTCCAGCGCGAGGACGCCGACGAAGCCGACCTGCAGGCGCACATCGAGGAGTACTGCGTCGTCCACGAGACCGGGATCCACGTGCTGGCCGCTCCTCGGGAGCCCTCCGAGGCCGACCGCATCAGCCCCCCCGACGTCACCCGCATCCTCGAGGCCGTGCGGAACCGCTTCGACTACGTGATCGTCGACACCCCACCAGCGCTGGCCGAGACCGTCCTGGTGGCCTTCGACATGTCCGACATGCTCTACACGATGGCCACGCTCGACCTGCCGAGCGTGCGGAACATGAGCGTGTTCCTGAGCACGCTCGAGCGCCTCAAGGTGCCCACGGAGAACATCCGGCTGATCCTCAACAAGGCCGAGACCGACGTGGGCATCGACATCGAGCAGGTCACCAAGCTGTTCCCCCAAGGCTTCGAGTCGGTGCTCCCGTACGCCAAGGAGGTGAGCCGGTCGATCAACCTGGGCATGCCGGTGATGGCCGCCTCCCCCACCTCGGAGATCAGCAGCCTGATGGCCGGTGGCATGAAGCTCGTGCTGCCGGAGGCGCTACAGGCCCGTGTGGTCGAGGAGACCACACCGAAGAAGACCGGCCTGTTCCGCCGGCGCAGCAGCTAGTTGGGCCCGATCCGCCGAGGAGGCGCACGATGAAGCTGTCCGAGAAGCTGGCTGCCCTCGAGCAGGAGGAGACGCAGCGCGAGGCAGCCCAGGCCGCCACCCCGGCGGCCGCGACCACAGGCATCTCCAAGCGACGCACCGTGAAGGCCAAGGGCGCCAGCTCCTGGGACGCCACCAAGCGCAAGGTGCGCGAGCTCGTCCTCGAGGAGGTGGCCCCCAAGATGCAGGGCCTCTCCGCCGACGAGCTGGTGGCCGAGGTGAAGGCCGCCCTCGACCAGATCCTGCAGCGCGAAGACGTCGAGGTCACCCCGCTGGAGCGACGTCGCTTCGTGCAGGAGATGATGTCCGACACGCTCGGGTACGGCCCCCTCGACCCGCTGCTGGCCGACGAGACCATCACCGAGGTCATGTGCAACGCCTACGACGACATCTGGGTGGAGCGCGAAGGCCGCATCGAGCACACCGACCTCGCCTTCACCGACGACATCCAGTACCGGTCCGTGATCGACAAGATCGTGTCGGCGGTCGGACGCCGCGTCGACGAGGCCTCCCCCATGGTGGATGCCCGCCTGCCCGACGGCTCCCGGGTGAACGCCATCATCCCGCCCCTCGCCCTGCACGGCTCGGTGCTCACGATCCGCAAGTTCTCGAAGGACCCCTACACGGCGAAGGACCTCATCAACTTCGGCACGTGGACGCTCGACCTCGTGACGGTGATGGAAGCCTGCGTGCGCGGCAAGCTGAACATCCTCGTCTCGGGGGGCACGGGCACCGGCAAGACCACGAACCTCAACGTGCTGTCGGCCTTCATCCCCGACGGGGAGCGCATCATCACCATCGAGGACTCGGCCGAGCTCCAGCTCCAGCAGCCGCATGTGATCAACCTCGAGACCCGCCCGATGTCGGCCGAGGGCACCGGTCAGGTGTCGATCCGAGACCTCGTCAAGAACGCGCTGCGCATGCGTCCCGACCGCATCATCGTCGGCGAGTGTCGGGCCGCCGAGGCCCTCGACATGCTGCAGGCCATGAACACGGGCCACGAGGGCTCGATGACCACCGTCCACGCCAACGCCTCCCGCGACGCCATCAGCCGCCTCGAGACGATGGTGCTCATGGCCGGCTTCGACCTGCCCGTGCGGGCCATCCGTGAGCAGATCGCCTCGGCCATCGACCTCATCCTCCAGGTGTCGCGCATGCCCGACGGGCGTCGCGTCATCACCGCGGTCACCGAGGTGCAGGGCCTCGAGGGCGACATGATCCTGCTGCAGGACATCTTCAAGTACCGCTCGCTGCCGGGCATGGCCGGCAAGGGCGGCGGCGAGCTGGTGGCCACCGGTCTGCGACCCAAGTTCATCGACAAGCTCAACGAGAACAACGTGGAGGTGCCGGCCTCAGCGTTCAAGGCGCCCGCCGGCGTGAGCCCCGGCGGCCGCACCGCCCCCGGGAGCGGTCGTGGTCGCAAGGTGCACGTCCCCTCGGCCCGCGAGGTCGCCGACCAAGAGCGGCTCCGATGAGCGCCAGCCAGATGGCGGCCATCCTGTTCGTCGGGGGCGGCTTCGCCCTCGTCTCCGTTGGGCTCCTGAGCCGCGTCTACGAGCGCGAAGAGCAGCTGGCCGACATCCTCGACCTCCCGTGGGGCGAAAAGGACATCGACCTCGGCGCCGCGGTGGACCAGCACTCCAGCCTGGTCGAGACCACCATCGGCGCGGCCGGAAAGCTCATCGACCAGGTCGACGCCAAGGGCAGCCTCCTGACGTTGCTCGAGCAGGCCCGTCTGCCGATCCGTCCTGGCGAGTACGTGCTGTTCGTGCTCTCGGGGGGTGTCGTGCTCGGTGCCTTCGTGGCCGCCATCTCCTCCAGCCTGATCTTCGGGTTGGCGGCCCTGCTGGCCAGCCCGTTCCTCGGGACGGCCTACCTCCGGCGCCGGGTGCGGCGACGCACCCGCAAGTTCGAGGAGCAGTTCCCCGACGCGCTCACGCTCATCGCCTCCTCGTTGACCGCCGGCCACACCTTCCTGCGGGCCATCCAGATGATGTGCGAGGAGGCCGAGGCGCCCATCGCCGAGGAGTTCGCCCGGGTGGTGTCCGAGACCCAGCTCGGCGATCCGCTGGTCGACGCCCTGCAGCGCATGGCCGAGCGCCTCGGGATCCGCGACGTGGACTGGGTGGTGCAGGCCATCCGGATCCAGCAGACCGTCGGCGGCAAGCTGGCCGACCTGCTCCACACCCTGGCCGACTTCATCCGGGCCCGGGAGAGCATCCGACGCGAGATCGGCGTGCTCACCGCCGAGGGACGCATCTCGGCCTACGTGCTCGGCGCCCTGCCCGTGTTCCTGGGCTTGTTCATCCAGGTGTCCAACCCCGGCTACCTCGAGCCGATGTTCCAGGGCTGGGGCTGGATCTGGATGGGCGGCGCCGCCGCTTCGATCGCGACGGGGATGCTCGTCATCTTCCGCATGGTGAAGGTGGACGTCTGATGGGAACCCTGCTCGGCCTGCTGTTCCTGCTGGCGGGCGCTGGCATCGCCCTCGTCGGCCTGGCCCGGCTCGACCAGGAGCGCCGCGGCGCCCCTGGCGATCCCGGCGCCTACCTCCGCAGCCTCGAGGTCGTGGAGGAGGAGGGCGACGAGTTCGAGCGCCTGCTCGCCCAGCCCTTCCTCTCTCGTGTGGTGCGCCCCTTCGCGGGGCGGATCCTGGCCACCTTCGGCGCCCTGCTCCCACGCCACTACCGCGAGCGCATCCAGAACAAGCTCGTCCACGCCGGCATCGCCGGGCAGCTCCGGGCCGAGGAGATCATCGCCCTCCAGGTGCTCGGCGCCGCCGTCGGGCTCGTGCTCGCACTGGTGAACCTCGGGACGCGCACGGTGGGCGGGGGCCCCGCGCTCGTGCTGCTGGTCGCGCTCCCGGTGATCGGTGCGCAGCTGCCGAGCTCGTGGCTGGATCGCAAGGTGGAGGAGCGGCGCGACGCCATCCTCCGAGATCTCCCCGACACGCTCGACCTGTTGGCCATCTCGGTGGAGGCCGGCGTGGGCTTCGAAGGGGCCCTCGGGGTCGTCTGCGACAACTTCACGTCCCCCTTGGCCGACGAGTTCGCGCGTACGCTACGAGAGATGGAGCTCGGGCTCCCGCGCCGTGAAGCCCTCCACAACCTCAAGAAGCGCACGGAGGTGCCAGAGCTATCGAACTTCGTGCTGACGCTGACGCAAGCCGACGCACTCGGGATGCCCATCGGACGCGTCCTGAAGACGGCGGCCGAGGAGATGCGCTCGAAGCGCCAGCAGTGGGCGCGGGAGAAGGCGGCCAAGCTCCCGGTGAAGATCCTCTTTCCCCTGGTGCTGTTCATCTTCCCAGCGATCTTCGTGGTGCTGCTGGGTCCGGCGGCCTCCGACATCGGAGCCGCCTTCGGCTGAGCCCGGTGCGGGATCAGCCCGAGACCCACATCAACACGCTCAAGACCTTCGCCCAGGCCGTCCTCGTCATCCGCTGGGGCACCACGGCCGTCTCGTTGGTGCTGGCCAGCCCCCAGATCGGGCGCACCGAGCTGCGGGTGACCGTCGCGGCGGTGCTGCTGCTGCTCTACACGATCTACCGCACGGCCCGGCCCCTGCGCTACGGCGACGACACGGCCAGCCTGCTGGTGGTGCTCGGCGAGGTGGCCGTCACCGTGCTGGCTCTCACGGCCACGGGGTACTGGGCCTCTCCGTTGGCCTTCTCCGCCATCACGGCGGTCGCCGTCGCCGGGTTCGCTCGCGGCATCGGCTTCGGTGTGCGGGTGGCCGCCGCAGCCCTATTGGCCATCACGATCCCATGGGCTCTCGAGCCCAGCTTCTCCGACGCCGATCTGCGCACCGCCATCCAGTGGTCGGTGGAGGTCGTGCTCGTCGGCATCGTGGCCGGCTACACGCGACGCATCTCCGGCGAGGCCGACCAGCGCCAGTCCCTGGCCATGGACCGCCTCGGCCGCCTGTCCGACGCCAACGCGCTGCTCTTCCAGCTCCACCAGGTCACCCAGACCCTGCCTGCCTCGCTCGACCTCGACGAGGTGCTCGACACCACCCTCGCCCAGATCACCGACCTCTTCACCTACGACGCGGTGGCGCTCCTCCTCTTCGACGAGACAGACGGCCGCTGGCACACGGTCCGCAGGGAGGGCAGTCGACCCCCGGCGGTGCTCTGGGCCGCTGAGCTGGCGGCACCGCTCACCCGAGCCATCCGCCATCAGTCGGTGGTGAGCGAACCGAACCTCATGTCGACGGGTGGACCCGGCCTGGCCGGCAGCTCCGGATCGGGGATCTACGCGGCGCTCTCGGCACGCGGGCAGATCCTCGGCGTGCTCTCCATCGAGCACGGCGACACGCACCACTACAGCAGCCGTGACATCGAGCTGCTGGCCGGCTTCGCGGAGCCCGCCGCGCTGGCCATCGACAACGCCCGCTGGTTCGGGCGCCTGCGCACCGTGGGGGCCGACGAGGAGCGCACCCGGATCGCCCGCGACCTCCACGACCGCATCGGTCAGTCGTTGGCCTATCTGGCCTTCGAGCTCGACCGCATCGTCAAGAACAGCGGCCCTCGGGACGAAGTGGTCACCCACGCCCTCCGCCAGCTCCGGGGCGACGTGCGGGGCGTGATCGGCGAGGTCCGCGACACGCTCTACGACCTGCGCACCGACGTCACCGAGACATCGAGCCTCCCGGTCACGCTCGAGGTCTTCCTCGGCCGGGTGCGCGAGCGCAGCGGGCTCCAGGTGGGGATCCGCACCCAGGAGACCGGCCGCCTGCCGATCCTGCAAGAGCGCGAGCTGTGGCGGGTGGCCCAGGAGGCCATCACCAACGTGGAGCGCCATGCCCGGGCCACCCAGGTCACCGTGACGTGGCGCTGCGACGGCACCCATGCCACGTTGGAGATCGCCGACGACGGGGTGGGCTTCCCTGTGGGGACCGCGGGCCGCCTCGACTCGTACGGGATCCTCGGCATGCGAGAGCGGGCGGCCAGCGTGGGGGCCACCCTCACGGTCTCCTCCGAGCCGGGGAAGGGCACGCGGGTACGCTGCGTCTTGGGCGGTGCCTGAGACCGTGCAGCCGTCCGACTGCCCAGGAGGCCCTGTGACCATCCGAGTGCTGCTGGCCGACGACCATCGCATGCTGCGTGAGGGCCTGCGTCGGTCGATGGTCGACGAGGGGTTCGATGTGGTCGGAGAGGCCGACAACGGCGAGGAAGCGGTGCGGTTGGCAGCCGAGCTCCAGCCCGACGTCGTGCTCATGGACGTGTCCATGCCGGAGATGGACGGCGTGGAAGCGACCCGCATCATCTGCGCCACCGGGACGGCGACGCAGGTGATCATGCTCACGATGCACGCCGACGCGGAGGTGCTGGCCGACGCCATCCGGGCCGGGGCGTCGGGCTACCTGGTCAAGGACTGCTCCACCGACGAGGTGGCCGACGCCGTGCGCATGGCGGCCAAGGGCGACACCGTGCTGTCGCCGCAGCTGGCCGCCACCATGCTCGACGAGGTGCGGCGCCTCGAGGTGCCCAACCCCGCCGAGGAGGACCGGGTCATCACGAAGCGCGAGGAGGAGGTGCTGCAGCTCATCGCCGACGGCTGCTCCACTCCCGAGGTGGCCGAGCAGCTCTTCATCAGCCAGAAGACGGTGAAGAACCACCTGGCATCGATCTACCAGAAGCTGGACGCGCGCGACCGCACCCAGGCCGTGCTCCAAGCCGTCCGGATGGGCATCGTGCACCTCACGTGACCCTCTGACCACGGGGCGCGATCGCCCCGTCTGTACCCGGTACGGGCCAATGAGCCGCATGGCCTATTCAGTATGGGTGCGGCGCGGCCGATACTTTCCGAGACAGGAAGCCAGCACCCGGGTGGACCGGGGGCCATTCACCCCTAGGGAGCAACCAATCATGATCAGCACCTACGAGTTCCTCGCCACCTGGCTGCGGGCCCGCTTCTCCGATGAGGACCGTGGCGCCTCGCTCGTCGAGTACGCCCTCCTCCTGGCCCT
>JBKJIL010000280.1:0-4566 GCA_046598435.1 Acidimicrobiales bacterium | reverse complement strand
GACCCGGGTGGCGCTGCGCTTCGACGGGGGCACGCCGATGATCGCCACCCTCGATGACCGCTCTCGCCACGGCACCGGTCAGACGGTGGACATCGGCGAGCACACCTTCACCACCCTCGACATCGAGATCCTCGACGACAGCGCCGGTCCGCAGGGCCGCTACGGCGGCCTCACCAGCACCGGGTTCGCGGAGGTGACGGTGGGCGATCTCCGGCTCGACGAGCTGGTCCGGCCCCCCGTCGACCTCCTGCGCCGCGCCGGGGCGGCCAGCCAGGAGCACTCGCTGGCCATCGTGCTCACCCGCCTGCGGTCGGCTCCCACCGACGTGGAGCGGTTGGACGAGGAGCGCTCGTTGGCCCGGGTGCTCGACCTGCCGGTCCGACGCCAGCTGACGCTGCGCGGCACCGCTCGCCTGGCGCCGCGCGCCAATGACACGCTGATCGACGCCGTGCTCCGAGGCGACCCTGGCGGCCGGGCCGTCATCGCGCTCACGGCCACCTCGTCCTCCCGGCTCGGGGGCGTGCGGGCCCGGGCATCGGCGGCCATCGACGGCGACGACGCCACCGCGTGGGTGGCGGCCTACGGCGACCAGGTGGGCCAGTGGATCGAGGTGCGCTCCGACGCCCCACGACCCGTCGATCGCCTCGACCTCGCCGTCATCACGGATGGCCGTCACTCGGTGCCCACCCGCGTGCGAGTCGTGGCCGACGGACACGACCTCGCCACCCTCACCCTGCCGGGCCTCCCCGACCGCGCCACGCCGGGCGCCTCGACCACCGTGCCGCTGCGCCTCCCGACGGCCATCTCGGCGTCCTCGCTGCGCCTCGTGATCGAGGAGGTGCGCGCCATCGAGACCACCGACTGGGGGACCCGCAAGATCCGCACGCTGCCCGTCGGGCTCGCCGAGCTCGGCCTGATCGGTTGGGAGCGCCCCGCTCCCTCGGGAGCGCTCGACGCCGGCTGCCGGAGTGATCTCCTCACCGTCGACGGCCAGCCCGTCGGGGTGCGGATCACCGGCACCGTCGAGGACGCCGTCGCCGGGTCCGAGCTCGCCATCGCCGGTTGCGACGACCAAGCGCTCGACCTCACCGCCGGCTCGCACGAGCTGCGGGGCACGACTGGAACGACGACGGGGTTCGACCTCGACCGGCTGGTGCTGCGCTCGGCGGCCGGTGGCGGCCCCGACGCCAGCGTCATGCCCCTGCGGGCGACCCGGAGCGCCGGGACGGCCGATCCCCCCACGTCCACGGTGGTGCGAGAAGCTGCCGACTCGGTGACCGTGCGCATCGAGGGCGCCCGACCCGGCCAGCCCTTCTGGCTGGCCTTCGGGCAGGGCTTCAACACCGGCTGGCAGGCGACCATCGATGGCACCGACCTCGGCCCTCCGTTGCTGGTGGACGGCTTCGCCAACGGGTGGACGGTCGATCCCGACCAGGCCACCTTCGAGATCTCGCTGCGCTTCACCCCGCAGCGACGCGTCACCGTCGCCCTCTGGGTGTCACTGGTCGCGGCGCTGGGCTGCCTGGCCCTGGCCGTGCGCCGCCCCCGCCACGCGGCACTGGTGGCCGGCGGCGTCGGCGCGCCTGACGGGCCCGGTGTCCCGGACGTGCTCACGGCGCAGAGCGTGGCCGGTCCGGCGTCTCCGCCACTGCGCCTCTCGGCCACAGTGGTGAGCGCCATGACCCTGGGCGGCCTGGCCGCCGCCGTGGCCACGCCCCTCGTCGGCGCCCTCATCGCCGTCCTCGTCGTCGGGGCCGCCTCGGGCCGCATCCCGCGCCTGGTGACGGTGCTCGCCGCACCGCTCGCCATGGCCGCCAGCGCCGGCTACGTGGTGCTCACCGTGTGGCGCCACCGCACGCTGCCAGGCCTCGAGTGGCCGGCCGAGCTGCACCGGGCGCACCCCATCGCTCTCTTGGCCGTGCTGGCGCTGGCCGTCGACCCGGTGGTGGTCGCCGTGCGGGCCCGCAGGCGCCGATAGGGTCCGCGGCGTGAGCAACCCAGTCGCCCTCGTTCACGGCTTCGCCACGTCCAGCGCCCGCACCTGGGGTGACAACGGCTGGCTCGACCTCCTGGCCGACACCGGCCGCGAGACGATCCCCATCGACCTGCTCGGCCACGGCACCGCCGACAAGCCCCACGATCCGAGCGCCTACGACCAGCTCGAAGCCCTCGTGGCAGCCCAGCTGCCCGACGGCCCGGTCGATGCCATCGGCTTCTCGCTGGGTGCCCGCGTGCTGCTGACCATCGCCACCGAGACCCCGGAGCGCTTCGGCCGCCTCGTGCTCACCGGAGTGGGCGCCAACCTGCTGCGCAGCGAGGGCAGTGACATCATCCTGCGCGCCATCGAGGGTGACGGCGATTCCACCAACCCCGTCGTGCAGTACTTCGCCGGCCTGGCCCAGCACCCCGACGTGGACCGGGCGGCCCTGGCCGCCTGCCTGCGCTCACCGCGCCCCGCCCTCACCCCCGAGCGTCTGGCCAACGTGTCGCTCCCCGTGCTCGTCGTCATCGGCGACAAGGACTTCGCCGGCCCCGGGGAGCCGCTGGTGGAGGCGCTGCCCCAGGCGGCTCTCGTCACCCTCCGCAACGTCGACCACTTCGCCACCCCCAAGGACTTCGGCGCCATCGACGCCACCCTCGACTTCCTCGGCGCCGGCCTGTGACGCTGGGACCATGAGCGGCGGCTACATCCTCGGCGTCGATCTCGACGGGGTCTGCGGCGACTACACCCGCGCCTTTCGCACGGTCGTCGCCGAAGAGCGCGGCGTCGACCCGAGCACCTTGGGCGATGCCCGATCGTGGGACTTCGCCGAGTGGGGCATCGACGGGCCCGACGAGTTCGACCGCCTGCACCGCCTCGCCGTGCTCGAGCACCGCATGTTCCGCCACATGCCGGCCCTGCCCGGCGTGGCCGAGTCGCTCTGGCGGCTCTCCGATGCCGGGGTGTGGATCCGCATCATCACCCACCGGCTCTGCGTGAACTGGGGCCACGCTGTGGCCGTCGCCGACACGGTCGCCTGGCTCGACGACATGAGCATCCCCTATCGGGACATCTGCTTCCTCGGGGCCAAGCCCGAGGTGCAGGCCGACTGCTACATCGACGATGCCTCCCACAACGTCACCGCGCTCCGAGCGGCCGGCAACGAGGTGATCGTGTTCGACGCGCCCTACAACCAGGACGTCGACGGTCCCCGAGCCCGCTCCTGGCCCGAGGCCGAGGAGCTGGTGATGGACCTCGTGGCCCGCGGCGGCCGCCCCCTCCAGGCCCAGCTGCCCGGGCTCGACGCCGGCGCCGGCCGGCTCACCCGACGAGTCTCCCCCGACCCCGATCTGTGAGCACACAGCACCGGCATCCGTGCGTGGGTGTGCACAGAAGCCGTCAGACTGCGACGGCGGCACCCCCTTGGGTCGCTGAGCGGTAGATCGCGTCCACCACCTCGTGGGCCCGCAGGGCGGTGCGCAGGTCGGGGTCGGGCCCTTGCTGACCGGACGCGACGGCCTCCACGAAGCCGCGGTCCTGGTTGGGCAGACGCCCGCCGTGGCGCTCGGCCACCGCCGCGAACAGGGCCTCGCCCTCGATGGCACCCACGTCGCCGTCAGGGCGGGTCCAGGTGACGGGACCGCTGACGTCGTGCTCGAGGGTGAGGAAGGCACGTTCGCAGATCACCTCGAGGCGGCGCAGGCTCGGCCGCTCGAGGAGCTGGTGCCACACGCTCGTCAGGCTGCCCTGGGCCTCGCTGGCGAAGCCCAGCCCCGCCACCACGGTGTCCTCGATGCCCGGGTAGCCGTGGAACGTCGCCGAGCGGGCACTCACCGACGTCACCGGTCCCAGCAGCCACTCGAGGGCATCGACGTCGTGGATCGAGTGCTCGAGCATCGTGCCGGCGCCGGCTCGCGCAACGTCACCGCGCCAGGTGGAGCCGTACATGCCCTGCACGGGGAGGAACTGGTCGTCGCGCAGCACCACCGCCTGCACCCGGCCGTTGCGGGGATCGCCGAGCTGGTGCGCGAGCTCGAGGAAGGCGGGGCTGCTGCGCAGCACGAGACCGACCTGGTTGACCACGCCGCTCTCGCTGACAGCCGCCGCCATGGCGCGCGCCCCGTCGAGCGTGGTGGCCAGGGGCTTCTCACAGAACACAGGCCGCGAGCGCTCCATGGCCGCCGCCACGAGCCGTGGGTGCTCGCTCGTCCAGGTGCACACGTAGACGGCGTCGACTGCGTCGAGCACCGCCTCCTCGGTGGCCATGGCGGTAGCGCCGGAGGCTTGGGCGAAGGCGGCGGCCCGATCGGGATCGGGATCGTAGACCGCCACGATCTCGTGGTCGGCCCCCGAGCGGCGCAGGCTCTTGCCGTGGTAGGTGGCGATCAACCCCGCCCCGAGGAACCCGATCCGCACGGTCACGGGCCGGGACCCTACCCGCCGCTAGGTGTTCTGCACGGTGAGCCCGCCGTCGACCGGGATCACGGCGCCGGTGATGAACGAGGCCGCTGGCAGCAGCAGGCCGAGAGTGATCTGCGCCACCTCCTCGGGGTCGCCGTAGCGCCGCATCGGCACGCGCCGACGAG
>JBKJIL010000041.1:0-13796 GCA_046598435.1 Acidimicrobiales bacterium | reverse complement strand
GCGCGGTGCTGGGCATCCCGTTGGCCGTCAAGCTGAGCCCCTACTACTCCTCGATGGCCGCCTTCGCGCAGCAGGCCGTCGACGCCGGCGCGGACGGCCTCGTGCTGTTCAACCGGTTCTACCAACCCGACATCGACGTCGACAGCCTCGGCGTGGTCAACCGGGTGGAGCTGAGCCGGCCGTGGGAGCTGCGGCTCCCGTTGCGCTGGATCGCCATCCTGCGACCGCAGCTCGGCCCGACCGTCTCGCTCGCCGCGACCTCCGGCGTCCACTCGGGCGCCGACGTGGTGAAGGCCCTGATGGTGGGCGCCGACGTGGCCATGACCACCTCCGCGCTGCTCCAGCACGGCGCCGGGCACCTGCGCTCGATGCACGACGAGCTCGAACTCTGGATGACCGACCACGGCTACGAGTCCGTCGCTCAGCTGCGGGGGTGCGCCACCCAGGTCACCTCGGGCGACGCCAGCGCCTTCGAGCGAGCCAACTACATGGCCGCGCTGCACTCGTGGGCGACACCGCACCACCACGCGCCATGATGGTCCGCTGATGCGGATCCGCGCCCTCTCCGTCTTCGAGGGGGTCGTGTACCACTGCTGGTGCGTCGACCCCTCCCAACCCTGTCGCCCCACCCTCGAGGTCGATGCCCTGCTCCGGCCTGGCGACGCCGACGCCACCTCCGGTCCCCTGCTGCTGTCGATCGCCGAGTACATCGCCATGGCCGGCGACCTGGACGCGGCCGGGCCGTGCTTGGAGCAGCTCGGCGCCAAGGGCCGCATCGTCGAGCACCTCGACGTGGCCCACCTCGCCTTTCCCACCTGGACGCGCGTCGAGGCGACGGCCGACGACGCCTGACCGAGGATCAGCTGAGCAGCTGGTTGAACCCGCCGCTCCTGAACCCGTCGAGGTCCAGCGTCACCCATCGGTACCCCGCCGCCCGCACGGCAGCCAGCACCTCGGTGCGCTGCGCCAGCACGGCGGTGAGCTGGGCCTCGGGCACCTCGATGCGGGCAACGTCGTCGTGGTGACGCACCCGGAGCTCGAGGAAGCCGAGCGCTCGCAGACCGGCTTCGGCCCGCTCGACGGCACTGAGCCGACCGAGGGTGACGGGCGTGCCGTAGGGCAGCCGAGAGGCCAGGCACGCCGCTGCTGGCTTGTCCCAGGTCGCCAGCCCGAGCTCCTTCGACCACGCCCGGACGTCCGCCTTGGTGAAGCCGGCGTCGACGAGCGGGAACACGGCACCTCGCTCAGCAGCGGCGCGCTGGCCGGGCCGGTGGTCACCCAGGTCGTCGACGTTCACGCCCAGCACCACGGTGGCACCCGTCGCCTCGGCGATGGGACCGACGGCGGCCAGCAGGGCGTCCTTGCACCAGTAGCAGCGGTCACCGTCGTTGCGCGCGTAGTCGGGGTTGTGCAGCTCGTCGGTCACGACCTCCTCCCAGCGCATGCCCCAACCAGCGGCCAGCGCCGCGCAGGCAGCCCGCTCGGATCCAGGCAACGACGCCGACACGGCAGTGACGGCGACGGCCCGATCGGCGCCCAAGGTGTCGTGAGCCATCCATGCGAGGAAGGCCGAATCGGCCCCCCCGGAAAAGGCCACCACCACGGACCCGAGCTCGCGCAGTCGCGACCGCAGCTGCTCGAGGGGGGCGTCGGGCAGGGTCTGGGTCGGCATCGGGCCCAGTGTCTCGCATTCGCACCCGTGGCGGCGATCCCCGACGCCGACGAGATGGGCTGGCTAGTGTCCGATGTCACATCATCCCAGGTACACCTGGGCTAGGGGAGGCAACCAGAACATGAAGCACAAGAGGCTCGTACGCGCCGCCGGCGTGATGCTCGGACTATCACTCGTCGTCGCCGCGTGTGGCAGCGACAGCGACAATGAGACCACCGCCACCACGGCCGACGGGGGTGGAGGCGGCGAGGTCACCGAGCTCTCTCTGGCCTTCGTGGGTCCGCTCACCGGTGGTGCCGCCAACCTCGGCGTGTACATCCGCGACGGCGCCAAGGTCGCGATCCAGCAGTTCAACGAGGAGCACGGCGACGAGTTCAAGATCACCCTCGAGGAGTTCGACACGCAGGGCGATCCCGCCCAGGCGCCGACCGTCCTCGACGACTACATCGGCAACGAGGACATCGTCGGGCTCGTGGGCCCAGCGTTCTCCGGTGAGACCAAGGCGGTGCTCCCCACCCTCACCGAGGAGGGCCTGGTGATGGTGAGCGCCTCGGCCACTGCCGCGGACATCCCTGGGACGGTGCCAGACGGCGCCTCGTTCCATCGAGTGCTCCCCGATGACACGGCTCAGGCCGCCGGGATCGTCAAGTACTTCGAGACCACCCTCCAGCCCAAGACCATCGCGCTCGTCCACGACAACTCCGACTATGGCAAGGGACTGGCGGAAGACTCGCTCAAGCCCCTGCTTGGAGACATCGAAGTGGTGGCGGAAGAGGTCATCGACCCGGAGAGCGAGGACTTCTCCGCGGCGGTGAACGCGGTCGAGGCGGCCGCGCCCGACGCCATCTTCTATGGCGGGTACTACGAAGAAGCGGGTCAGCTGAAGAAGCAGCTCGCCGACGCGGGGGTAGCGGCCCAGTTCGTCTCGGGTGACGGTGCGCTCGATGTCGGCTTCGTCGAAGCCGCGGGCGACGCCGCCGACGGAGCGATCCTGAGCTGCCCCTGCTACTTCGCGAGCCCGGAGGCCGACGTGCCGGAGATCGCCGAGTTCGCGAAGGCCTACGAGGAGATCATCGGGAACCCCGCGGGCACGTACTCCACGGAGGCGTTCGACGCGGCCAACATCCTCCTCACCGGCATCCTCGAGGGGAACACCGACCGCAAGTCGCTCCTCGAGTACGTCGAGGGCCTCAAGGCCGTCGACTACGCCATCTCCAAGGAGGTCGTCTTCGCGGAGAACGGCAACATCGAGGCACAGGGCATCTTCCTGTTCGAGGTCGAGAACGGCGCCATCGTGCTGAAGAGCGCCACCGACGAGCTGTAGGGCAGCGCCCACCTCTTCAACCGATGGGGGGGCGCCCGGGAGGGCGCCCCCCCAGCTCGTCGCAAAGGGTCACGGCCATCGACATCGACTTCCAAGCCCTGGGCAGCCAGTTCTGGCCGGCAACAGTGGATGGGCTCACCCTTGGCGCGATCTACGCTCTGATCGCACTTGGCTACACCCTCGTGTACGGGGTGCTCCGCCTGATCAACTTCGCCCATTCCGAGATCTTCGGCCTGGGCATCTTCGCCACCACCTTCGCGATCCAGGGGCTCGGAGTGGACGCCCCCCGCAGCGGCCTCTCCCTCGTTGGGACCTTGCTGGTCTTGCTCGCCGTGGCGATGTTCACCTCGGGCCTCGCGGCGCTCCTGATGGAGCGCATCGCCTACCGGCGCCTCCGCCGGCGCAACGCTCCTCGTCTCACGGCGCTGATCACGGCCATCGGCATCTCGCTCATGCTCCAGGAGCTCCTGGCTCTGCGATACGGCCGGGCCCGGATCGGGTCGGAGCGGGTGCTGAACAAGTCGACGTTGTTCACGTTCCAGGACGCGCAGATCCGCGCCGACAAGGTCCTCGTCTTCGTGTCTGCCCTCCTCCTGATGCTCGTGCTTGAGCAGTTCGTGAACCGGAGCCGTCTCGGCCGCGGCATCCGCGCCACCGCACAGGATGCCGAGACGGCGCAGCTCATGGGCGTCAACATCGACCGTGTGGTGGCGCTCACCTTCCTGCTCGGCGGGATCCTCGCCGGCGCCGCCGGCTTCCTCTTCGTGATCTTCTTCGAGGCCGCCCGGTTCAACATCGGCTTCCTCCCGGGCCTCAAGGCGTTCACGGCCGCGGTGCTCGGCGGAATCGGCAACATCCGCGGCGCGCTGGTGGGGGGGCTGTTGCTCGGGCTGCTCGAGGCGTACGGTGCAGTCGCCTTCGGGGGTGAGTGGAAGGACGTGTTCGCGTTCGTGGTGCTGGTCCTGGTGTTGCTGTTCCGTCCCAGCGGTCTGCTCGGCGAAACCCTCGGGAGGTCGAAGGCATGAACGGCATCCGGCAGCGCATCCGGATCCCCAAGCTGCGGATCGTCGAGCCGATCGGGCGCACCTGGGACCGCCTGCCTTGGTGGGGCAAGTCACTCGCGTTCCTCGCCATGGTGGCGCTGGCGTGGTGGTACCCCACCACCCTCGAGCGCAACTGGCAGAGCATCCTGTTCTTCCCCGTCGGTCTGTACATCCTCCTCGCCCTCGGGTTGAACGTCGTGGTGGGCCTCACCGGTCTGCTGGACCTCGGCTACGTGGCCTTCTTCGCGGTCGGCGCCTACGCCACAGCCAAGCTCACCACCGGCGGCGGGACGCTCACGGCGTGGGAGGCGCTGCTGCTTGCAGTCTCGGTCGCGATCGCCGCCGGTGTGACACTCGGCGCGCCCACCCTCCGCCTCCGGGGCGACTACCTGGCCATCGTCACCCTGGGCTTCGGCGAGATCGTGCGGATCTCGGCCCAGAACAGCCCGAGCCTCGGTGAAGCCCGCGGCATCACGGGCATCCCGCACCCCTCGAGCATCGGCGGCACCGAGTTCAGTACCAAGCCACTGCCCTACTACCACCTCGTCCTCGTCGCGATCGTCATCGTCGTCCTGCTGGTGGCGCGGATGAAGCGATCGAGGGTCGGGCGCTCGTGGGCGGCCATCCGGGAGGACGAGGACGCGGCCGAGCTCATGGGCGTGCCCACGTTCAAGATGAAGCTGTGGTCGTTCGCCGTGGGCGCGTCGATCGGAGGTCTGGCGGGCTGGATCTATGCCACCAAGGTTGCGTTCATCAACCCCGCCACGTTCCCGTTCACCGTGTCGATCCTCATCCTCGCGGCCGTCGTCCTCGGGGGTCTCGGTTCCACGCCTGGCGTCATCGCCGGTGCGTTCGCAGTCGGGTTCCTTCCCGAGTACCTCCGGGACGCTGGCGGGGAGGGCACCCTGAACTTCCTCAACAACGTCACCGGGGGCAATGCCGGCGACATCACGGAGTATCGGGTGTTCCTCTTCGGTCTTGCGCTCGTGCTCATGATGCTGTTTCGCCCGCAGGGCCTCCTCCCCAGCCGTCAGCGCGCCGCCGAGCTGGCCGAGTCCACGAGCACCGCCGGATCGCTCGGGGCCACCATCGCCGAGGAGGACGAGGTGGTGCTGGAGGACGCCGACACGAGTGCGGCCACGCTCGACATCCCCTCCGACGTCGATCTCGCCGAGGACGTCGTGGCGAGAGCCTCGGAGGTCCAGGAGAAGGTCCTCGTGTTGCGCGACTGCACGATGGAGTTCGGTGGTGTCGTCGCTATGAGCAACGTCTCGATCGAGGTCCACAAGGGCCTCATCTTCGGGATCATCGGACCGAACGGCGCCGGCAAGACCACCCTGTTCAACTGCGTCACGGGCGTCTACCGCCCTAGCGACGGGGACATCGAGCTCGACGGTCGGTCCATCGTCGGCCAGCCGCCCCACGAGATCACCTCCGCCGGCGTGGCCCGCACGTTCCAGAACATCCGCCTCTTCCCGAACATGACTGCGGTGGAGAACATCATGGTGGGCGCCGACGCCCGCCACGCCACGAGCGTGCCCGGGGCGCTGCTGAGCAGCCCGCGACACTTCCGGGAGGAGCGTCATGGGCGCGAGGAGGCCACCCGCCTGCTCGAGTTCGTGGGCATCCCTCACCGAGCCGAGTGGGTCGCGCGCAACCTCCCCTACGGCGATCAGCGTCGGCTCGAGATCGCGCGGGCGATCGCAACCCAACCGAAGATCCTTCTCCTCGACGAGCCAGCCGCGGGCTTCAACCCGGCGGAGAAGCAGGCCCTCATCACCCTCATCCGGCAGATCCGCGACAGCGGGCTGACGGTCGTGCTCATCGAGCACGACATGGGCCTGGTGATGAACGTGTGCGACCGGGTCGCCGTGCTCGACTTCGGGGAGAAGATCGCCGAGGGCCTGCCGGCCGAGATCCAGACCGACCCCCGTGTGATCCAGGCCTACCTGGGAGTGCCCGCCGATGCTTCTTGAGCTCGAAGACGTCCACGTCCACTACGGCAAGGTGCAGGCGCTCCGCGGCCTGTCGCTGCAGGTGGCCGAGGGGGAGATCGTGACGCTCATCGGCGCCAACGGGGCGGGCAAGACCACCACCCTGAAGACCATCTCCGGCGTGCGGCCGGTCACGAGCGGCCGCATCACCTTCGACGGCGTAGACATCACGGGAGTGGCTCCGCACAAGCTCGTCGAGCGCGGGCTCTGCCAGGCCCCTGAGGGTCGGGGCATCTTCCCCGGCATGAGCGTCATGGAGAACCTGGAGATGGGCACCTACGCCCGCCGGGGGAAGTACGACACCGCCGAGCTGGACCGCGTCTTCGAGCTGTTCCCCCGCCTCCTCGAGCGCCGCACCCAAGCCGGCGGCACGCTGTCGGGCGGTGAGCAACAGATGCTGGCCATCGGGCGGGCGCTCATGGCCAAGCCGAAGGTGCTCCTGCTCGACGAGCCCTCGATGGGGCTCGCCCCGATGCTCGTGGCGCAGATCTTCGAGATCATCACCGAGATCAACCGCCAGGGCACCACGATCCTGCTCGTCGAGCAGAACGCCACCCAGGCGCTGCAGCGAGCGCATCGGGCCTACGTGCTCGAGGTCGGTGCCGTGCTGATCAGCGGGCTGGCGTCGGACCTGCAGGACGATCCTGCCGTCAAGGCGGCCTACCTGGGCGGCGAGGTCGCCGTCGACCCCACACCCCCCACCCCCTAGGAGACCAAGGCTCGGCCACCCCACCCGCCGGCTGGCCGTGCTCCTTTCGGCTGCCTTGCTCTTCAGCGCCCGCGGCAGCGACGACGCCACCACCACCACCGAGGACACGACCTCGACGACCGCCTCGGCCGGTGCCGCCGCCCCGCCCGACGACCTGGTCGACGCGAGCACGCTCACCGTCTGCTCCGGGCCATCGCCGAGCGGGCTGACCGGCCCGGGGAAGTCCACCCTGCTTCGCTTCGACGAGGTCACCTCGGCCCTCGACCCTGAGCTGGTCGGCGAGGTGCTGGCCGTCATGCGCGGCCTGGCCACCGAGGGCATGACGATGGTCGTCGTGACCCACGAGATGGGCTTCGCCCGCCACGTCGCCGACCGCGTCATCTTCATGGACGAGGGCCTGATCCTCGAGCAGGGCCCGCCAGAGCAGGTGCTCGGCCAGCCCGTGCACGAGCGGACGCGCCGCTTCCTCGACCAGGTGCTCGAGCGCTGACCCGCCTCGACCCGGACGTCAGTCGAGGCCGACGGCCGCCAAGACCTCTGCGAGCGAGGCCACCATGCCCGTGTAGAAGGGTCCGAACTCGGCGTAGCTGGCCGATGCCTCGTCGAAGCGCATCGTGTACACGACCTCCTTGAGGTCGTCAGGGTGGACGGCGAACAGCGTGACCCCCCACTCGAAGTCGTCGATGCCGGTGGAGCCGGTGATGACCTGCAACACGCGGCCGGCGAACTTCCGGCCGCTGGCGCCATGGGCGTACATGAGCTCCTTGCGATCGTCGTAGGGCAGCGTGAACCAGTTGTGCACGTCGCCACGACGCTTCGACATCGGGTAGAAGCAGAAGGCGGCCTTGCCCTCCGGCGGGAGGTTCGGGTGCAGCCGAGCCTGCTTCATCTCGTCGGGCACGCCCTGGGCGTACTCGGAGAGCTCGGTGAGCGACACGTAGCTGTCCACCACGTCGAGGCCGGCCAGGGCCAGCTCGGTCTGGAGCTGCCGCAGCCGCCACAGATCAGCGCCCAGCACCATGAACGCGAGATCGGCCTTGTGGCCGAGCATGGCGACGGGAACCACCTGGAGCTGGTCTGCCTCCGCAGCCTTCACGGCCGCCGCGATGGCGTCGCCCTCGGCCAGCGGACCGGCCTTGCAGAAGAGGTGGAGGACTCCCCACCCCACGGTGGGCACGAGCGCGTCAGGCATGCCCCGAGGGTACCGGTGGGGTCGCCGGCCGCCCTACTCGTCGAGCAGCTCCACGAGGACGACCGCGTTGTAGTCGGGCACCTTCGACCTCGGCTCGCGCTCGGCGGCGCTCCCGCCGATGAGCACGTTGCCCTCCGGCCAGTGCACCTGGAGGCTGCGACTGGGCAGGCGCACCAGCTTGAGGCGACCATCGAAGGAGCCGACCTCACTGGTGAGGCGCACCGGGGTGCCCTCCACTCCGCCCAGAGCGGCCGCGTCAGCCTCGTCGATGTACACGGCGTCACGCGTCGCACCGGTGAGCGGATCGACCTCGGCGTACACCATCGAGTTGAACTGCTTGCCGCGTCGGGTGGCCAACGTGAACGCCCCGATGGGCAGGGTGGCGGTGACCGGTTCGAGGGCGGTGAACCGGGCTCGCCCATCGACCGTCGGGAAGGTGCCGCCTGCACAGAGGTGACGGCCACCCCATTGCACCTGATCGCCCGTGGTGGCCAGCGTCTCGATGCCCGCGTAGGCCGGCACGACCGCCGCGATCTCGGCCCGCAGCGCTTGGTTGGTGGGCCACGTGAACGCATCGACGAGATCGGGGCGCACCCGCCGGGCCACGTCGGCGAAGAGCCGCCACTCGCTGCGCGCCTCGCCGACTCGGCGGGGCAGCTCAGGGCTGAACACGATGCGGCGCTCGGTCGTGGTCTCGGTCCCTCCGCCCTCCTGCTCGTAGCGGGTGGCCACCGGCAGCAAGATGACGTCGTCGCCCTCGATGAGCATCTGCGACGACACCACCACGTCCTGGTGCACCCGCAACGGCACCCGGCTGAGGGCCGCCCGCACGGCAGCCGGGTCAGGGAGGACCTCGAGGAAGTTGCCGCCTGAGCTCCAGAGCACGTCGAGCTCCCCGGCCGCCGCGGCGTCGATCATCTCGGGGGCCGTTCGACCCGGCGCGGCCGGCACCGCGAAGCCCCACAGAGCCCCCAGTGCGGCGGCGTGGGCGGCGTCCACCGGCACACCGCCCGGTAAGGCCGTGGCGTAGGCCCCCATCTCGGCGCCGCCCTGCACCCCGGAGTGGCCTCGGATGGGCATGAGGCCTGCCCCGTCGCGCCCCACGTTGCCGCGTGCGAGGGCGAGGTTGACGATGGCCCGCACACCGTCGACGGCGTCTCGGTGCTGCGTGATGCCCATCGACCAGATGAGCACGGCACTCGACGCCGTGGCATAGAGGTCGACGAAGGCGGCCAGGTCGTCCGCCGAGATGCCGGCCTGGGCGAGCAGCGCCTCGTCGTCCTGGGCGCCGAGGCTGGCCACGAGGTCGTCCCATCCGGTGGTGTGAGCGTCGACGAACGATCGGTCCACCGCGCCTCGGTCGATGAGCCCCCTGAGCACGGCGTTGGCCAGGGCCACGTCGCCGCCGGGGCGCACCGGCACGTGGAGGTCGCAGATCTTGGTGCCGAACAGGGCCGACTCGGCACTCGAGGGCACCCAGTACGTCTCGAGCCCGGGCTCCAGGTAGGGGTTGACCACCACCACCCGGCAGCCCCGCTTCTTGGCCAGGTAGAGGTACTTCATGAACACCGGCTGGTTGTTGGCCGGGTTCGTGCCCCACAGCACCACGAGGTCGCTCTCGATCACGTCCTGCAACGAGCACGTCGACGCAGCCACGCCGATCGACTCCTTCAACCCCACCGTCGACGGGGCGTGGCAGACGCGGGCGGCCGAGTCGATCCCCGCGATGCCCATGGCTCGAGCCGCCTTGCCGGCCACGTAGTAGGTCTCGTTGGTGATGCCCCGGCTGGTCAGGTAGACGGCCACGCGGTCGGGATCGGTGCGGCCGATGGCTCCCGCCAGCGCGCCCAGGGCCTCGGACCAGTCGATGCGCCGGAACCCCGCCTCACCGCGACGGCGGCGCATCGGATGGCCGAGGCGGCCGAGACGGCGCAGCTGGGTGGAGCTGCGCCCCTCCAGGATGGCGACGTCAGCGAGCAGCAGCGGATCGATGGCGTCGGCCGTGTTGAGCTCGAGCAGGTTGAGCCGAGTGGTGCAGAGGTGCACCCCATCGATGGTCCAGTCGTGGAGACCGGCCACGCCCAGCGCGCAGCCGTCGCACGCGCCCTTGGTGAGCACGTCGATGGCGTACTTGGGGTGGGCTCGGTTGGCCCACGCCACCTTGGCCATGTCCCGGTAGTGGTGGGGCTTCTGGAGCCCGGCCCCGTTGGGCCGCCAACCCGCCCACCCCGAGGGCTGCCATCCGCCCAGCTGCTCGCGCCACCCCATCAGGCAGGCCGCTCCGGGCTGTACACGTTGGCGGTGGGCGGGCCGTCAGGGCCCGTGCGCACGAAGGCGACCAGCGTGATGCCGGCCAATCGGGCCGCCTCGACAGCCAGCGCGGACGGAGCGCTGACGGCGACCACCGCGCTGCACCCGGCCGCCCACGCCTTCTGGACGATCTCGAAGCCGGCCCGGCCGCTGATGTACAGGCCGAGGTCGGTGGCGGGCAGGGCCCCGTCGAGGAGGAGGCGCCCGACGACCTTGTCGACGGCGTTGTGGCGGCCGATGTCCTCGCGCACCACGACGGGCTGGCCGGACCGGTCGAAGGCGGCGGCCGCGTGCACGGCGCCGGTGAGCTCGAACAGCTCCTGGCGGGGACGGATGGTGGCGGGCAGACCGGCGAGGAGGGGGATCGACCACGGCGCGCCGACGGCGATCGGCGCGATCCGCTCGCGGAGCGCCTCGATGGCGGCGGAGCCGCACATCCCGCAGGCTGAGGTGCTGGCCGCCACGCGAGGCTCCGGAACCGGCGCCACCCCACCTGTGTCGACGGTGACCACGTTGAAGGCGGTCTCCACTGCGCTGCCGGTGGCGCAGTACCGGCACGACATGACGGGGGCCCCGGCCAACAGGCCGTCGCCATGGCAGAGGCCCACGGCCAGCTCGAAGTCATGACCGGGGGTGCGCATGGTGGTGCCGACGAGGTGGCCGTCGAGGTGCACCTCGAGCGGCTCCTCCACGATGAGCTGGTCGGGTCGTCGCGTCAGGGCGTCACCATTCCAACGCTGCGTGAGCACCTTCGCAGTGCGACCTCGGATCACCGCGGGGAGGCTACTGACCGCTGGTGGAGTCGCGACCCTGGTACCAGGCCCAGCCGAGGAGCGCCACGACAGGGGCGAGCAGCACCCACACAGAGCTGTTGGCGGCCACGATGACCACGAGCACCAAGACGAGGAGCGCGCCGCCCAGCCACAGTGCCTGCGAAGCACCAGCAGGAGCGGCCGGCGTCGATGATGGCGCCGGTGCCTTGGCGTGGCCGCGGAGGCGCCCCTTGCCCTCCTTGACGAGCGATGGCTTCACGGCGGTGCGCCACAGCTCCTCTTCGCGCGCCCGGTGCTCTCGGAGCCGTTCGGCGAGGGCCCGAATGGCCTCGGGTGAGCCTGCCCCCTCCTCCACCATCCGGCGGATCTCCGCTGCCTCGCTGGCGAGGGCGAGCTGCTCCGGGGTGAGCACTTCGGGCTGTTCGTCGTCGTTGGGCGGCATCGCGGCAGATGCACCCGTCGCGCCGTCAACCCCCTCGGCACCGCCGGGTGGCCCGGGCGGCTCGAGTCCCTCATCGGGCCGCTCGTCCATGACCGCCAACGCTACCGAACGAGCAGGAGACCCAGCGTCCATGCCGAACCTCAGAGGACCATGCTGCAGCAGAGACGGCGGTCCACCGGGGCCCTGAGCATCGCCCTGGCGCTCGCCGCCGTGCTGCTGATCGCGCCCGTCCGGCCCGCTGAGGCCCAGGTTCCAGTGCTCGTGCTCGACGGAACGGGCTACGGCCACGGCGTCGGCCTGTCCCAGTGGGGCGCCGAGTCACTCGCTCGGCGGGGCCAGAGCGCGGCCCAGATCCTGGCCACCTTCTACCCGGGCGCCACCGTCGGCGAGGCATCTGGCGTGGTCCGGGTGGGCGTGCATCGAGCGGCGGGCAGCACCACCACGCTCACCTTCCCGCAAGGCGGCGAGGTGCGCAGCGCCCCTGACGGCCAACAGGCTGCCGGGTTCCCGGTGCGGGTCGGCCCAGGCGGGCGCGTCCGCATCACCTTCGACGGCGCCTACCGCGTCGACCCGATCGTGTCCGGCCAGTCCGGGGCCCGGGCCACGACCTACGCCGACGATCCCTGTGCGCTGGCCCTCATCTGCCCACCCACGACCACACCCCCTCCCCCGCCGCCGTCCCCGTCCACCACCACCACGACGACCGCCCCGCCCACCACGGAGGGCCCCGGCGGCCCGTCAGGCGGCCCTGGCGCACCCCCTCCCGGGCCGGCGTCGAGCTCGGCTGCATCGGGCTCGCCTGTGTGGGCAGTGCCCGCCGAGGGTGGCACCACCACCGTCGACGACCGAGGACGCGGCTACCGAGGCGTGATGGAGGCGACCGGCAGCGGTGCGCTGCGACTCGTGAACCAGGTCGACATCGAGAGCTACCTGCGAGGGATGGCGGAGGTGCCGGGCACGTGGCCGCCGGCCGCCGTACAGGCGCAGACCATCGCCGCCCGCACCTACGCGCTGCGGGCCATGGAGGCCAGCGGAGAGCTGTGCGACGACGCGCGGTGCCAGGTCTACGTCGGGCGCACTGCGGAGTCCCCCGGCCAGGACGCCGCCGTGATGGCCACCGCCAGGAAGGTGCTCGCCTACAACGGGGCCCTCGCTGCCGCCGTGTACTCCGCCGACGCCGGCGGCGTGTCGGCCACCACCTTCGAGGGCTTCGGGACGCCCGACGGCGTCTACCCCTATCTGACGACGGTGCGCTACGACACGGACAACCCGTTGCCCTGGCACCTCCAGGTCGGCCTCGGGGACCTGGGCGCCCGCCTCGGCTATCGGGGCACCGTCACCGGGGTCCGCGTCGGGAGCGCTGGCCCCAGCGACCGTGCCCTCACCATGGTGCTCGATGGCACGGCGGGCGAGCAGACCGTGGACGGGCGCCGCTTCGCCCGCTCGCTGGGCCTGCGCTCCACCCGGTTCACCGCCGCCATCGGCTCGGCCGACGGCGCGCCGCCGCCCCCCCCTCCCGCCGAAGAGGCCATCCAGCTGCTCCCCACCGAGACCGCGGAGGCCCTGCGCACACCGCTGGCACCGCCGGGCGGCACGGAGCTGAGGCGGCGCTCCCCCGCCACCGCCGTCGCTGACCTGCCGAGCCTGCCGCCCTCGCTCGACCCTCGGCGACTCCTGGCCCTGCTGCTGGCGACGCTGCTGGTGGCCGCGCTCTTCGGGGCTCACCTGCCCGTGGCCCTCGTCGGATCGGCCCGCCGATTCGGTCGGCCCGATCGTCCCGCGCGACATTGGCCCGCATGGAGGACCCGCAGCTCGCGCCGCTGACGGCGCCGCTCCTCGTGTGGCGGGGGCTCACTCGCCGCTGTCCGCTGTGCGGCGGACGCGACGTCTTCCGCTCGTTCTTCTTGGTCAAGGAGCGCTGCGGGCGCTGCAACTTCCCCATCCACCGTGAGGAAGGCCACTGGATCGGCGCCATCGGGATGAACACCATCGTGACCTTCGGTCTGCTGCTGATCACGCTCCTCGTCGTGTTCGCGCTGACGTGGAGCGACCGACGGGGCGCCCCGGTGTTCATCTCGGGGTTCGCGGTGTCGGGGCTCACGCCGCTCCTGTTCTTCGGCCCGAGCCAGACCCTGTGGAGCGCGGTCGACCTCCTCATGCGCCCACTCGAGCCCGCCGACGACGTGGATCCCCGCTGGATCCCACCGCCGGTGCGGCGCCGCTAGTGCCGTGTCAGGCAACGTTTGCGATGTCCGACGCCGGCCAGGAACACCGCTGACGGCGTCCTCGGCCTCGCATTCGCTGGTGGAGTCCTTCGGCCTGCGTCCTTGTCAGCGG
>JBKJIL010000039.1:0-2618 GCA_046598435.1 Acidimicrobiales bacterium | reverse complement strand
CCGGCGAGCGGGCGGTCAACGACATCTGGGCGTTCCTCCACGACGAGGCCCAGGAGTGGTACTTCCACTCCGAGCTCGGTCTCGGCCACGCCTACGTGTTCGACACGCTCAGCACGGCTCATGGCAGCTGTGCCCTGCCTGGTGAGGACGTCGCGGCGGATCGTTACCGGCGCCTCGCGGCGGCCGAGGCGGCCATCGTCGACCTGGACACCGCAGCACTGCGTGTCGCGGTCGGGGCTCGCAGCACAAGTGATGTCCCGACGGCCTCGTTGCAGCGGGCCATCGCAACGATGGACGCGCTGCTCGACGAAGCCGCGTCACAGGCCGAGCCGCTCACCACCGGCATGGCACACGACTGGCTGCGCCGCTCCGAAGCGGCCAGGGCAGCCGTCGTGCGCAGCTCGATCGAGCTCCGGGCCCTCGTCATCCGCCTGCCCCGCCTTCCCTGAGCCCGCCGAACACCGGAACGCTGACGGCGATGATCGTTCTCGATGTCGGCGCGGTTCGGGAAGTACAGGAGCATCCCGTGCTCGGTGCGGTCGATCCGTAGCCGTAGGTGTTTGCACGGACCGGTTGGGTCCCTGCAGCGAGTGCGCCTGACGTCCCGGGTTGGTCGGCGTCGTGGTCAGGCGCGCAGAGCGGTTGCGGGTGGGTGAGCGGGGACCGCATCTGGTCGGGAGGATCGGCGACCTCGGGGCCGGTCGTCGAGGCTGCGGACGGCGAGCACGAAGGCGAGGGCCCAGGCAGCCAGGACGGTGACGAGGCTGGCGTGGACCACGGGGGACAGCCATTGGTTTCCGGCGTTGGTCTCACGAAGCAGGAACGACGACTCGCCCGCGAAGGCCACCGTGTCGTCGAGGGTGGTGATCTCGGGTTCGTCGATGTCGGGGTCGGCGGGGAGGTGGAGGGGGATGGCCATCATCTCCATGCCTCGGTGGAGGCGCAGGAGGGTCTTCCAGTAGCTGCGTTCGCCGTCGACGGTCGCGCCGACGGGCACGGGGCGCTCGGAGCGGTATTCGCCGGGTTGGCCGGTGGCTTCCATGCCGGCGAGCTCGAGGCCGCCGCCTTGCCAAGCCATGGCCTGGAACCATGATGCGTCCTCGGCGGCATCGATGGGGTCGAGGGTGGCGATGATGAAGGCGGTCCCGTCGACGGTTCCGGCTTCGGTGCGGATGGTGGCGGTGACGTCGCCGGTGGGGCGACGCATCGGGATGAGCATCGTGGCAAGGCACATCACGGCGGCGGTGCCGAGGACCCACCCGCGGGCGGGGCGGAGCTGGTCGTCGCGGGCGACAGCCCGGGCGAAGGCCACGCCGAGCAGGGCGGCACCGAGGGCGGCGGCGGTGCCGAGCACGACGGCTTCGGGGGCCATGGCGGCCTGCCAGGGCTGGTAGGCGCCCTGGTTCCACGCCCACTCGCCAGCCAAGCCGATCGTGCCGATGGCCGCACCGGACGCGAGCGCGAACCGGGTCGAGCGGGCCGTGCCGAGCACCCAGGCCAGCAGTTCGACGGCGACGGCGGAGACGAGGAACGTGGCCCCGAAGCGGGTCTGGACCGGGTCCCCGCCGTCGCCGCCACCGAACAGATCAGCGGAGAAGGCGACGAAGTTGACGGCAACGATCCCGAGGCACCAACCCCGACCGAGGACGAGGCGGATGGCGACGAGGCCGAGGCCGGCCGCCGTGCAGATCAGGATCGGGCTGAACACTGCGTTGAACTGCGGAACCCCGAACGCGAACTCGCCCTGGGGGGCGACGAGGCCTTGCAGGGTGAGCCAGCCGCACACGACGTGCATCCCCCTCGCCCAGATGCCGTCGGTGGGCTTGACCCCGGCCCCGGCGAGGATCAGCCAGGCGGCGAGGCCGACGAAGGTGGCCCCGAGGATCATGAGCATGTGCGGCGGGCTCCACATGGTGACGTCCACGCCGTACTCGCCGTGCCACACGTTGTCGATCGGGAACCCGGCGACCGCGCCGATCCCGAGCGCCCCGAGGGGCAGCAGCGACGGCGGGACCCGCAGGCCACCGACACGCCAGGCCGGCTCGACCCCTTCGAAGGTGGCGAACAGGATCCCCTGCACCGCTGCGAGGACCAGAAACAGGAGACCGATGAGGATCGAGGCGTGGGGGGCGGTGAACAGCTCGTCGTCGCGGCCCAGGGCGATGTGCCAGGACACATCGGCGTAGAAGCCCTGCCCGGCCACGAGCAGCCCGAACAGGGCGGTGCCGATCGCCGCTGCCGCCCAGCCCGGCACCCCGGTGAGCCGGTGCAGGGCGTTCGGGATCCGCGAGGCCGGCTGCAGGACCCCCCAGGACTCGGCGGCCGGCCGGCCGAACACGAGCAGGGCCACGACGATCACGGCGTACACGACCAGCAGAGCGACCAGCGGCGTCCACGACGCCAGCGCGGAGCCGCCGAGCGTGCCCGCATCGGCGAACAGCGCGGCGGTCATCGGGCGACCGTCCCGAGGTCGACGACTGCGGCCATGCCGTCCCAGAGCATCCGGACCAGCTCGTCGGTGACCTCGTCGCGGGACAGGGTCGGGTCATCGAGCCACCACTCCGAGGTGACGTGGATCGCCCCCACGAACGACCTTCCCGCCACCGCCGCCCGGGCCG
>JBKJIL010000265.1:0-12111 GCA_046598435.1 Acidimicrobiales bacterium | reverse complement strand
GCCTGCTCCACCTCTGCGATCTGTTCCTCGGCGATGAACGAGTCCTCCGCTCCGTAGTGGAACAGCAGCGGGCACTCGACCTGGTCCAGGAAGCCGAGGAGGGCGTTGTTGCCTGAGCCGTAGTACGAGACGGCCGCGTCAGGACCCGCGCCGTCGACCCGGCTGCGAGCCGCGCAGGCGAAGGCGAGCGAGCCGCCGAGGCAGAAGCCGACCGCTCCCACCTTGCCCGTGCACTCCGGCATGGCGAGCAGGTGAGCGTGGGTGGCCTCGATGTCGTCGACGCCCTGCTCGAAGTCGAAGCGCTGGACCATGGCGAAGGCGTCGGCCATCCCGGACTCGTCCTTGCGCTCGAAGCGCGGCTCGAGCCGCCAGAACATGTCGGGCACCAGCACGACGTAGCCCTCGCCGGCCAGGCGCTCGGCCAGGCCCCGCATGTTGTCGTTGATGCCGAAGATCTCCTGGAACAGCAAGATGCCCGGGCCATGGCCCGATGCCGGAATCGCGCAGTACGCGTCGAAGGAGCCGCCATCGTGGGCGGCCACGGGCTCGTATCGGGTGGTGATGGTCACGGCTGGACAGCGTAGGGGGCCGCCGCCGGCCCGACTGGGGACGAGGTGACCCGGGTGGGTAGCGTCGCCTCCGGTGCTCACCGCTGATCCCGATGCCGACCTCGAAGGCGCCCTCGTCGACTGGCGGGTCTTCCGACGCAAGAAGCGCGTGGCGGACATCCACTGGATCGACGCCTTCTACCAGGCCTACCTCACGGGCATCCTCGGTCTGGTGGCCGTCGCCCTCGCCTCGAGTGCCATCGGCGACGACCTCGCCACTGCGGCACAGGTGCGCTCGGCGCTGGCCGACGGCCCGGGTTGGCTGGGTGGCGTGGCCGCCTTCGCGCTGGCCCTCGGACTGCGATCCGGCAGCCGCGGGGGCCCGTTGGCCTTGGAGCGGGCCGAGGTCCGCCACGTGCTGTTGGCCCCCGTCGATCGCACCACGGCACTGCGGGCGCCCGCATTGCGCCAGCTGCGCTTCGTGGCCTTCGTCGGGCTGATCGTCGGCGGCATCGCGGGCGACCTCGCCGCCAAGCGGCTGCCGGGCTCCGCGCTCGCGTGGATCGCCACGGGCGCCCTGGTCGGCCTCACCACGGTCGGCCTGACACTCGGCGCCGCGCTCGTGGCGGCCGGGGTGCGCCTGCCCCGCTGGGCGGCATCGATCCTCGGCTTCGGCCTGCTGGCTGCCGCCGTGGCCGACGGGAGCGGTGTGGCCCCCGTGAGCCCGACGGCGCCGTTCGGCGACCTGGCGCTGTGGCCGCTGCGGTTCCACCTCGCCGGCATCGTCCCGGTGGTGATGGCCCTCGTGCTCGTCGTGAGCGGACTCGCCCTCCTGGGTCGGGCATCGCTGGAGGCCGCCGACCGGCGGTCGACCCTCGTCGGGCAGCTGCGCTTCGCCGCCACCATGCAGGACCTGCGCACGGTGATCGTCCTGCGTCGTCAGCTGGCCATGGAGCTGCCCCGCCTGCGGCCCTGGATCCGGCTGCGCGTGCGGGGCACGGGCCGCGGGCCGATCTTCGTGCGCGGTCTACGTGGCGTGCTCCGGTGGCCGGCGGCCAGGGTGGCGCGCATGGTGCTGCTCGGTGGCGTGGCCGGCCTCGCCGTGCGTGGCGTCTGGACTGGCACGACGCCGCTGGTGCTCCTGGCCGGCGTGGCCATGTTCCTGGCCGGCCTCGATGCCGTCGAACCGCTGGCCCAGGAGGTCGACCACCCGAGCCGTCGAGACGCCTCACCGCTCGAGGCGTCGGCCATCCACCTTCGGCACATCCCCGTCGGTCTCCTCGCCATGGGGTTCACCACCGCGCTGGCCGCCGTGGCTGCCGCGGTGCCTGGCCCCGGTCGCCTGCCCGCGGATCTGGCCGCCCTCCTCGCCGTCCCGCTGGCTCTCGGTGGGCTCGGTGGCGCTCTCGTGAGCGTGCTGGCCAGCCCTGTCGGCGTGAGCGAGGGCTGGTCGCTGGCCCCCCCCGAGGCCCAGGGGATGCGCCTCGCCTTCCGCACCGCGTGGCCGCCGGGAGTGGCGGTCCTGGGGGCGTCACCGGTGCTGCTGGCCCGTTCGGCGGCGGTCGATGGTCGCGCCGCGCTGACCGGTGGGCAGCCCCTCGTCGTGGCCATGGGTGTGCTGTTCGCCCTCATCTGCGGCTGGGTGCGCGTGCGCGACGACGTGGCCGCCTGGTGGAAGGCGCAGATGGCGCTGGCCCAACCTCAACGAGACAGGACGATCGATGGCGATGACTGAGCCCCTCCTCGTGGCCGATGGCGCCACCAAGGCCTATGCCGACCTGGTGGCGCTCGCGCCGTTGAGCCTCACCGTCCCGGCAGGGGAGATGGTGGCGCTGATCGGCCACAACGGGTCAGGGAAGTCCACCTTCCTGCGGATGGCCGCCGGGCTGCTGGAGCTGTCAGGCGGCTCGATCACCATCGCCGGCTCGCCGGCCGGCGCTTCCGACGCTCGCGCGGCCGTCAGCTTCCTGCCCGACGAACCGGTCCTCTACGACGACCTCTCCGTGCGCGAGCACCTGGCCTACGTCGCCGCTCTCCACGGCGTGCATGCCACCGCCGAGGAGCTCGACGGCCTCATCGATCGGGTGGAGCTGTCGCATCGAGCCGATGACCTCCCGGCACGGTTCAGTCGCGGACTGCGCCAGAAGACCTCGATCGCCTTGGGCCTGGTCCGCCCCTTCGAGCTGCTCCTGGTGGACGAGCCCTTCGTGGGGCTCCACGCCACCGGCAAGCTCGCCCTCTTGGGCATCCTCGACGAGCTGCACGAGGGCGGGGCGGCCGTGGTGGTGGCCACGCACGATCCGGGCTTCGTCGAACGCGCCGACCGGTGCGTTGCCCTGCGCGATGGCGAGGTCGTCCACGACGGCCCCGCCACCTCCGACGAGGTGCTCCGTCTCGTGACGGCCTGACCGCCGGTCTCTACGAGTTGGGCGCGGCGGGGGCCGTCGTCGTCGTAGAGGTGCTGGTGGTGGACGACGACGTGGTCGTCGGGCCGCCGCCCCGCTCGGTCGTGGTGGTGGCTTCGGGATCGGTGGTGGAGCTCGACGACGTGGTGGTCGGCCCGGCCACCACCACCTCAGCGCTGGCACCGCTCCGTGCTCCCGCTCCGCTGTCGCAGCGCGCCACGACGCGGTAGGTGCCCGGGTCGAGATCCTCGGGAACGGTGAGGCTGGCGGTGCGGGCATCCTCGGTGGAACCGGTCTCGGGTGCGCTGGCGACAGTCGTGCCCTCGAGAGCCACCGACCACGATGCCTGGCAGAGGCCGAACCCGGAGCCCTGCACGGTGAGGGTGGCGCCGGGCTCAACCTCGGTGGGGGACACGCTGAGCGAGGGCGGCTCGCTCTCGCGCAACATGGCGTCGGAGGGGTCGGGGAAGGCCACCTCGTCGCGACCCTCGAGGGCGGCGGTCATGAACTTGGCCCAGATCTGGGCGGGGAACGACCCGCCGGTGACCGATCGACCCTGCACGTCGTCCATCGGTCGAGAGGCCTCCGGGTAGCCCATCCAGACCACGGCTGCGTAGCCGGGGACGTAGCCCGCGAACCAGGCGTCGACGTTGTCCTGAGTGGTGCCGGTCTTGCCCGCGACCGGTCGGCCGATGTCAGCGGCGCGGCCGGTGCCGCCCTGCACGACCCCCTGGAGGGCGCGGTTGACGGCGCGGGCGATGTCCTCCTCGACGGCCCGCTTGGGCTCGGGGCGATCGGGCTCCCACAGCAGGGTGCCGTCGGCGTCCTCGATGCGCCGGATGGCGTAGGGCTCCACGCGGGCGCCGTCGTCGGCGAAGGTGAGGTAGGCACTGGCCAGGTCGAGCGGCGCCACCTCTTCGGCGCCCAGCGCGATCGACGGCACGACCTCGAGCTCGGCGTCGATCCCCGTGCGGTTGGCGGCGTCGGCCACGGCCTGCGGCCCCACCTCGGCGAGCAGCTGGGCGTACACGGTGTTGACGGAGTCGGCGGTGGCCTCCTCCACGGTGAGGTCGCCGTAGCCCTCGCCGCCGTAGTTGCCGACCGTCCACGGCGCCCCGTCCACCTCGACGTCGATGGTGGGCGGCGCGGCGTAGCGGTCTCCCAGCGTGATCCCTTGATCGAGGGCGGCCTGCAGCACGAAGGGCTTGAAGGCCGAGCCGGGCTGACGGCCCGATCCGCCGCCGTCGGCCCCACGGGCCAGGTCGACCTGGAGCTCGTCGAAGCTGCGGC
The DNA here is from genome assembly GCA_046598435.1 of Acidimicrobiales bacterium. Classification (GTDB taxonomy): domain Bacteria; phylum Actinomycetota; class Acidimicrobiia; order Acidimicrobiales; family VFJN01; genus VFJN01. The sequence continues at coordinate 7,868 of JBKJIL010000265.1, read as the reverse complement.
CGCCGACGTGGGCCCGGATGGCGCCGTCGGTGTCGAGGGCCACGAGCGCGGCCTGCGGTCCGCCTGGCTCGGTGAGCGTGTCAGCGATGGCGGCTTCGGCGGCCGCCTGGGCCGTCAGGTCGAGCGTGGTGAAGACGCGGAGTCCGGACCCGTAGACGGCGTCCTCTCCCACGGCGGCGATCGTCTGCTCGCGGACCCACTCCACGAAGTGGGGGGCGAGACCGGCGGTGAGGGTGACGGGGGTGGTGCGGGGGGAGGCCTCGATGGGCGTGGCGTTGGCCGCCTCGGCCTCGGCGACCGTGAGCTTCTCGGTCTCCACGAGGTCTTGGAGCACGATGGCCCGACGGGCCTGCGCCTCGCCCGGGTCCTCGACGGGGTCGGCCGTCTCGGGGGAGCGCAAGAGCCCGACGAGGAGAGCAGCCTGCTCGAGCGTGAGGTCCTTGGCTGTGGTGTCGAAGTACCCGCGGGCGGCGGCCTCGATGCCGTAGGCACCGCGCCCGAAGTACACGGTGTTGAGGTATCGCTCGAGAATGCGGTCCTTGTCCTCGCTGCGCTCGAGCTTCACGGACAGCACGGCTTCGCGTGCCTTGCGCCACAGGGTGCGCTCGTTGGAGAGGAACTCGTTCTTCACCAGCTGCTGGGTGAGGGTGGAGCCACCTTGGGTGCCGCGGCTGCGCACGTTGTGCCAGAGGGCCCGCGCCAGGCCGACCGGGTCGACGCCATCGTGGGCGTAGAAGCGTCGGTCCTCCGCCGCGATGAGGGCGTCGACCACGATGGGCGCCACGTCCCCGAGGGGCACCTCGAAGCGCTGGCCGTCCTGGGAGAGCACGGCCAGCTCCTCGCCGTCGGCGCTGAGGAGCATGGCGGACTCGAGCTCGGGCGGGTCCTGGGGGAGGTCGACGGTGATCCAGAGCACCACCAGCAGCAGCACCCCGAGGGTTCCCACGCCCACGGCGCCGAGCGCGGGCCACCGCACCCATCGGGGGGCCGTCTGCCAACGAGCTCGAGCGCGGTCATAGAGGTCTGCAGGTCTGCCCACGGCGCACGTGTACCCCTCCGGGGTAGCGCTCAGACCACCGTTCTGGTGCCCGGTGCCCGGTGCCCGGTGCGGGATGCGGGTGCTGGGTGGTGACGCTCCGGCCGGGCCGTCAGCCGGTGCCGTAGACCGGAGCAGGGGCCGGGGCGGCCGCCAGCAGCTCGTCGACCACAGCACCCAGCTCCGAGACGTCCCACCGCGCGCCCTTGTCCCGGCTGGGCCCGTGCTGCCACCCGGTTGCGATCCCCACCGTGCCGCCCTCCACCTCGAACATGCGCCCGGTGACGTGGGACGACTCGCCTGACGCCAGCCACGCCACCAGAGGCGAGACGTTCTCCGGCGCCATCGAGTCGAAGGCGTCGGGTTGCTCGGGGGTGGCCATCATCTCGGTGAAGATGCCCTCGGTCATGCGGGTGCGGGCCGCCGGGCAGAGGGCGTTGGCGGTGACGCCGTAGCGGCCGAGCTCGGCCGCCTGCACGAGGGTGAGCGTGGCGATGCCGCCCTTGGCGGCGGAGTAGGCGGCCTGCCCCACCGATCCGAGGATGCCGGCCCCGCTGCTGGTGTTGATGATGCGGGCGTCGACGGGATGGCCTGCCTTGGCCTGGTCGCGCCAGTGGGCGGCGGCGTGGCGGGCCACTGCGAAGTGCCCCTTCAGGTGCACGCGCACCACGGCGTCCCACTCGTCCTCGTTGGCGTTGGCGAACATGCGATCGCGCACGAACCCCGCGTTGTTGACCACCGCGTCGAGGCCGCCGAAGGCCTCGAGGGCCGCGCCCACCAGACGCCCGGCGCCCGCGAAGTCGGCCACGTCGTCTCCGTTGGCGATGGCCTCGCCCCCGGCGGAGCGGATCTCCGCCACCACCTCGCCGGCGGGCCCGCTGCCGCCCCCGGTGCCGTCGAGCTCGCACCCCAGGTCGTTCACCACCACCCGTGCGCCCTGGCGGGCCAGCTCGAGGGCATGGGCCCGGCCCAACCCGCGCCCAGAGCCGGTGATGATGACGATGCGTCCGTCGCAGATGCCGCTCATGGCGCCAGTCTGGCAGGATCTGACGACCTGTCAGAAACCACCCGACCGCATCTGTGCCTGCACAGATCCTGTGAGGAGCCCTCCGTGCGCTACGGGGTCACGATGTTCGCCACCGACGTCAGCATGGACGCCGTCGAGCTGGCGCGCGAGGCAGAGCTGCGGGGCCTGCAGTCGCTCTGGCTGCCCGAGCACACCCACATCCCGGTGAGCCGCCGCACGCCGCCGCCCACCGGCGAGGCAGAGCTGGCCGAGGAGTACAAGCGGTGTCTCGACCCGCTGATGGCGCTGGCCGCGGCGGCGGTGGCCACCACGACGCTGCGCCTGGGCACCGGCATCTTGCTGGCGGCGCAGCGCGAGCCGATCGTGACGGCCAAGGCGGTGGCCACCCTCGACCACCTGAGCGGCGGACGAGCTGTGCTGGGCGTCGGCTTCGGCTGGAACGAGGACGAGCTCGAGCACCATGGTGTGGCGATGGGCGACCGCCGCGGCGTTGCCCGAGAGCGGGTGCTGGCCATGCAGGCGCTGTGGCGAGACGACGAAGCGTCCTTCGAGGGCGAGCACGTGCGGTTCTCGGCCAGCTGGTCGTGGCCGAAGCCGGTGCAGCGCAGCGCCGACGGTCTGCCGCGGGTGCCTGTGCTGATCGGGGGCGCGGCCGGGCCGAAGCTCTTCGCCCACCTCGCCGAGTACGCCGACGGGTGGATCCCGATCGGGGGCAAGGGCCTCACCGAGGCGATCCCGCGCTACCTGGAGGCGGTGGCCAGCGCGGGAAGGGACCCCGCCGCGATGGAGATCGTCCCCTTCGGTTCGTTGCCCGATCCCGGCAAGCTCGACCACTTCGAACGGATCGGCGTCACGGAGTGCGTGTTCCGGCTGCCCAGCGCCCCCCGCGACGTCGTGCTCCCGTTGCTCGACGAGCAGGCGGCCCTCATCGCGGGGCGTCGCTGACCGCCGCCCGGCGGTCAGGGCACCAGCACGACCTTGCCGGCGACGCGCCGCTCCTGGAGGTCGGTGAGGGCTCGCACCACATCCTCGAGCGGGTACTCCGTGGGCTCGACCGGCGACAGGGCCCCGCTCCCGGCCAGCTCCATGAGCCGGGCCAGGAGGGCCTGGTTGCCGGCCGGGTCCCGCATCGTCCAGGCCCCCCAGTCCACGCCCACGACGGTGCGGTTGTTCAGCAGCACCTGGTTGGCCGGCAGGGTGGGGATGCCGCCACCGGCGAAGCCGATCACGAGGTAGCGGCCCATCCAGCCGAGCGACCGCAGGGCGGCGTCGGCGAAGCGGCCCCCGACCGGATCGACGACGACGTCGACGCCGCCGCCCGAGATCTCCCGCGCCCTGGCCTTGAGGTCCTCCGTCTCGTAGGCGATGGTGGCCTCCGCCCCAGCGGCCGTGGCGGCGGCCAGCTTGTCGGGCGTCGACGCTGCCGCGATCACCCGAGCTCCGAGATGGCGGGCCACGTCGATGGCGGCCAGGCCGATGCCGCCGCCCGCGCCCAGCACGAGCACCCACTCGCCGGCCCGCAGCTGGGTGCGTCGGGTGAAGGAGAACAGCATGGTGCCGTAGCTCTGCACGAGGGCGGCCGCCTGCCCGTAGGTGAGCGCTCCGGGGATGGGGACCACGCCCCCGGCGCCCAGCTCGACGTGGGATGCGAAGCCGCCGAGCCAGGGCATGGCCAGCACGCGATCGCCGATGGCGACCGTGTCGACGCCGTCGCCCACGGCCACGACGTCGCCCGCCACCTCGCCGCCGGGGGTGAAGGGCAGGGGCGGCTTGATCTGGTACTTGCCCTGCACGAAGAGGCCATCGACGAAGTTCACGCCCGCCGCCCGTACGGCCACGACGACCTTGCCCGGGCCGGGCTGCGGGTCGGGCCGTTCGGCGAGGTGGAGCTGGTCGATGGGGGCGAACTCGGAGCAGACGACGGCGCGCATGCCGGGAGCATGGCACGGTTGGACGGGCACCCGAACCGGGTAGGGACGGCCCGGGTCAGCGGCATCCGCAAGGACAGCGGGCCCCGACCGTCGCCTCGAGCTCGTGCTCGGGGCGGCGTCGCGTTCGGGGTGCGCGAGGCTGCGACGGTGCCGATCGTCCCTGTCGCCGACCTCGACGACCCCCGTCTGGCGGACTACGTCCACCTCCGCGCCCCGTCGCGGCGCATGGCGTTGGAGCGCGAGCGTGGCATCTTCACCGTCGAGGGTCGCCTGTCGATCGAGATGCTCCTGGCATCGACGTATCAGGTGCGGTCGCTCTTCGTCGCCGAGGAGCACGTGCAGCGGGTGGCGTCGCTGGTCAGCACCGACGCGCCGATCTACACGATGGCCGCCAAGGGGATGGAGGCTGTCACCGGTGTGCACTTCCACCGCGGGGTGCTGGCCGTGGCCGAACGCCCCGAGCTCCCAGCGGTGGCGGACCTCGTGGCGAGGGCGACGCGGATCCTCGTGCTCGAGGCCGTCAACGACCACGAGAACATCGGGGCCCTCTTCCGCAACGCGGCTGCCTTTGGCATCGACGCCGTCGTGCTCGACCCGACCACCACCGATCCGCTCTACCGGCGCTCCACCCGGGTCTCGCTCGGGCACGTGCTCCGGGTGCCGTTCGCTCGGGTGGCCGAAGGCGAGTGGCCCGCCGCGCTCGATGAGCTGCGCGGGCTGGGCTTCACCACCCTCGCGCTCACGCCCTCGCCCGACGCCGAACCGCTCGGCCGGCTCGTCGCCGAGGGGCCGAATCGGGTGGCGCTCGTCCTGGGTGCGGAAGGGCCCGGGCTCAGCGCCGCGGCGTTGGCGGCCACGGATCGACGAGTGCGGATCCCGATGGTGGCCGGCGTCGACTCGGTGAACGTGGCGACAGCGGCCGCCATCGCCCTGTCAGCCTTCTACGGGCTCGACGTGTGAGCAGCCGCGGCATCGCAGCGGCTTACGCGAGCGGCCTGCGCGTGGGCGAGCCCGGGCCCCGTGGTGGGGGTTGGCCGCGCCTCGCAGCGGGCCAGGCTCGGCTAGATGAGCTCGGCGGCGTCGGACAGGAGCGCGGCCAGCCCGAGGACGGCCACCGCCAGCCAGGCGCCCCGCACGATCGTTGCGGTGACGACGTTGCGCTGGAGGCCGTCCACGATCCGGAGCGGCCGGGACATCGCCGCGGCGAGCAGCGCGATGAGCACCATCAGCACCACGAACAGGGCGGGCGGGAACAGCGCCACGAGGCCGGCCAGCCACCACCGCCGCCGCCCCACGGACGGCCATGATCCCGGACGGGTCACCCACGTCGTGAGGGGGCCTACCACTGCACCGAACGCGGCAGGGATGGCGACGAAGAGTGCGATGGCCAGCCAGGTCGGCTCGAGGAGTCGGAAGTCGATGCCGTCGGTGTGCACGAGCATCGAGCCGACGACGGCCCCACAGCCGAGAGCGGTCGTGAGGCTGCGGAACCAGCTCGGTCCGATCAGCCAGGGAGCGAGGAGTCGGTAGACGGCGGCGCCGAGGATGCCGAAGGCCACGCCCACGACGAGCAGGCTGTACGTGCCGGCGAGGGTCACCTGCCCGATCCGAAAGTCGTCGTCGCTCTGCAGGCCCACCACTGAGTCAGGAGAGGTGAGCCGCAGCAGGAGCATGGCCAGCCGGCTCCCCATGCCGCCCACGAGCAGGCCCGCGATGAGGCCGACGGTCACGATCTCGCGCAGCCGTCCGAGCGCGTCGGCGAGCACCGCACGAGGGTGGAGCGGCTCGGTCGGCTCGGTCATCGTGCTGGGTGTCGCGCTGGCGGCACCCATCGGTTCAGTCATGGATCGCGTGCTCCTCGTCAGGCCCGGCCGGTGACGTCGACCACCCACGAGAGGTCGGCGGTGTCGAGGCGCTCGTGCCAGGCCGCCGGCGCCGCGCTCATGAGCGTCTGGAAGTCCCAGTAGTCCTTCCAGAGGACGATCACGCCGTCGACGATGTGCTGCACCGACACGAAGGGCAGGGCGACGGTCTCGCCCGTCTCCCAGGTCCACACCTCGGTGTGCTCGGTGACCACGACGCCGTCGGCGCCCTCGGCCACCACGCCTGACTGGTGCTCGTAGCCCACCAGCCCCTCGAGTCCGAGCCGCAGTCGAGCCTCGATGCTGTCTGGCCCCACGCCGGCCGCCGACGGGCCGGTGGGCACGTCGTAGTAGATCGACTCCGGCCCGAAGAACGACCGGATGCGGGGCCAGTCACGGTCGTAGAGCGCCTCCCAGAACGCGGTGGCGGTCTCGCCGGGCGTCACGGCAGGGCTCCTGCAGTGCGGAGGTTCGGGGCATGAGCGCGCGCCCAGCGCGCGCTCATGCCCCGAACGTCGGCGGGCCGGTGGGTTCGGGGCATGGGGGCGCGCCTGGCGCGCGCCGGTGCCCCCAACGTCATCATCGGGCACCTCGCAGCAGCGCGCCGGGGCGGGCGCCGGTGTCTTCGCCGTCGGTGAAGGTGACCTGGCCCGACTTGATGGTGTGGAGGTAGCCGTCGGCCCGCTGGATGAGGCGGCTGGCACCCCCCGGCAGGTCCGAGGCCAGCTCGGGGCGGTGGAGCTGTAGGCGCTCGAAGTCGATCACGTTGCAGTCGCCCACGTAGCCAGGCGCCAGCACGCCGCGGTCGCCGAGGCCGTACAGCGAGGCGGTGGCCTGCGTCATCTTGTGGACGGCTTCCTCCACGCTGAGCCGCCCGTGGGGGCGATCGCGCGCCCAGTGCGAGAGCAGGAAGGTGGTGGTGGAGGCATCGCACGTCTGGCCGGCGTGGGCGCCGCCGTCGCCGAGCCCGAACGCGGAGGTGGGGTGGCGCAGCATCTCGCCCACCGCGTCGAGGTTGCCGTCGGTGTAGTTGAGGACCGGCGCGTTGAGGAGCTCGCGGCCGCCGTCGCCCAGGAACAGCTCCAGCAGCAGCTCCCACACGTCGGCGCCCTGCGCGGCGGCGAGCGCGGTGGCGCTGTCTGCCGCACCGGGCTCGTACTGGGGTGGATCGCCGAGGGGGAAGATCCGGTCGGGGTGCATGAACCCGCTCACGATGGGGTCATCCGCGAGCGCGTGCGCATCGGCGACCAGGCGGGCGCGCAGGTCGGGGTCGGCCTCGATGCGCGCCACCTGCTCCCGCCAGGGGAGCAGACCGAGCCCGGCGTCGGTCCACGCCCTGGTGAAGGCGATCGGGTGGAACGTCTGGAACCCGAGCAGGAGCGACACCGTGCGACCGTGCACCTGCGGACGCACCGGCACGCCCTCGGCGGCGGCGGCGCCGGCGAGATCGAGCAGGCGCTTCCACGAGGTCGGGTCCGCGTTGTTCTGGTTCAATGCGAACGTGACGGGTCGATCGATGGCCGCGGCCAGACGACGCATCCAGTCCATCTCCCGCTCCGGCGCTGCGAGGTCCTCACCGAGGGCGCCCGCCGGGGCCAGCTCGAACACGCCCGTGCCCAGCTCCCCGAGCACGCGGCCGATGCCGAACAGCTCGTCTTCCGCCGCGAAGGTGCCGGGCACGGGTTCGCCGTCGATGGCTCGGTGGGCCAGAGTGCGGCTCGTGGAGAAGCCGAGGGCGCCGGACTGGATGCCCTCGCGCGCGATGGCGGCCATGGCCTCGATGTCGTCGGACGACGCCGGCTCGTTGCGGGCGCCCCGCTCGCCCATCACGTAGCCGCGCACCGCCCCGTGTGGCACCTGGGTGCCGAGGTCCATCACGTGGCGCCGGGCGTCGAGGGCATCGAGGAACTCACCGAAGCTCTCCCAGCCCCACGTGATGCCAGCGGCGAGGGCAGCGCCGGGAATGTCCTCCACACCCTCCATCAGGCCGATCAGCCACTCGTGGCGATCGG
>JBKJIL010000142.1:0-21289 GCA_046598435.1 Acidimicrobiales bacterium | reverse complement strand
TCGCAGAACATCGGGTAGTTGGCGTTGACGGCACCGACCTGCTCGAGGAGCGACTCGCGCACGAGGTGGTAGTTCGAGTCGAGCGAGTCGTGCGGCACGCAGCGCTCGTCGCCCCAGTAGACGTCGACCTTCCACCAGTCGATCTGCGAGCCAGCGTCCTCGGCCAGGCGCTCGTAGCACGACCTCGCTGTAGGGCCCCCCGACACCGCGAGCGAGAACCCGTCGTTGGGGCGAGCGTGGAACGCCTCGATGACGCGCTCCGCGAACTCTCCCTGGACGTCGTCGACGACGACGCGATCGCCGTGCACGTTCGCTCAGCCCCCCGAGCCGAGCTCGGCCGCTTTGGCGTCGAGCGCGCCGATCAGCTCGTCGAAGGACTTGGCGAAGGCGGCGACGCCCTGCTCCTCGAGGGTGCGCCCGACATCGTCGAGGTCGATGCCCACGTCCGCGAGGGCGGCGAGGGTGGCCTCGGCGGCGGTGGGATCGGCATCGATCGAGCGCTCCACGGTGCCGTGGTCGAGGAAGGCGTCGATCGTCTCCTCCGGCATCGTGTTGACGGTGTCGGGGCCGATCAGCAGGTCGACGTAGGTGGTGTCGGGGTAGGCCGGGTCCTTGGTGGACGTGGATGCCCACAGGGGCCGTTGGGGGCGGGCCCCGCGGGCGGCCAGCGCCTCCCAGCGGGCGCCGTGGAAGGTGGCGAGGAACCGGGCGTAGGCCACCTGGGCCTGGGCCACGGCGGCCTTGCCCCGCAGGGCCAGGGCCGCCGCAGAGCCGATCTCGGTCAGTCGCCGGTCGACCTCGGTGTCGACCCGTGAGATGAAGAAGCTGGCCACGCTCGAGATGCGCGACAGGTCGTCGCCGTCATGGGCCTCCAGGCCGGCCAGGTAGGCCTCCATCACCGCCGCGTAGCGGTCGAGGCTGAAGATGAGCGTGACGTTGATGCTCCGCCCCTCGGCGATCATCGCCTGGATCGGCGCCAGGCCCTCGGCCGTGCCGGGGATCTTCACGTAGAGGTTCGGCTGGTCGATCCGCTCGTGGAGGTCGCGGGCGGCCGCCTCGGTGCCGGCGCTGTCGCGGGCCAGGTCAGGCGCCACCTCCACCGAGACGTAGCCGTCCACGGCGTCGCTGCTGTCGTACACGGGACGCAGCAGGGCGAGGGCGCCCTCGATGTCGGTGGTGACGAGGTCCCAGTAGGCGTCGGAGACGCTGGACCCGCCCGAGATGAGGTCGCCGAACTGCTCGTCGTAGTCAACCCCCGCACTGATGGCCTTCTGGAAGATCGACGGGTTGGACGTGAGCCCCCGGACGCCGCGCTCCACCCAGGTGGCCAGCTCGCCGCCGGTCAGCCAGCCCCGGCGCAGGTTGTCGAGCCAGGGGCTCTGACCCATCCCGTGGAGGTCGCGCAGGCGGTTCGGGTCGTGGGTCACGAGAGGTCCTCGAGGTCGGCGATCAGCTGGCGAGCGCGCTCGGCCACGTGCTCAGGGGTGAAGCCGAGCTCGGCCATGACCCGCTCCCCCGGGGCCGAGGCGCCGAAGTGGTCGATGCCGAGCACGTCGTCGGCCCAGCGCTCCCAGCCGAAGGTCACGCCCGCCTCCACGGCCAGGGTGGGGACGTCGGGAGGCAGGACGCTGTCCTGGTACAGATCGGACTGCTCGGCGAAGAGGTCCCAGCTGGGCAGGGAGCTGACCTGGGCACGAATCCCCTCGTCGGCGAGGGTCCGAGCGGCCTCGATGCACAACGAGACCTCGCTGCCGGTGGCCACGAGCACCACGTCGGGGTCGTCCTCGCCGGCCAGCACGTAGCCACCCCGGGCGATGTCGCCGCCAGCGGTGCCCTCGAGGACGGGGAGGTCCTGACGGGACAGGATCAGCGCGGTCGGGCCGTCGTGCTCCACGGCCAGGCGCCACGCGGCGGCTGTCTCGTTGGCATCGGCCGGCCGGATCACCCGCAGACCGGGGATGGCGCGGAGGGCCGCCACGTGCTCCACGGGCTGGTGGGTGGGGCCGTCTTCGCCCACGCCCACCGAGTCATGGGTGAACGAGTAGATGACCTTGGCACGAGACAGTGCGGCCAGGCGCACCGAAGGCCGGCAGTAGTCGCTGAACACGAGGAAGGTGCCGCCGACCGGCAGCACGCCACCGTGCAGGGCCATGCCGTTCATGGTGGCGGCCATGGCGTGCTCGCGGATGCCGAAGTAGATCTGCCGGCCTGCCGGCTCGGTCGCCGACTGCACGCCGTGGTCCTTGAGCACGGTGCCGGTGTTGGACGTGAGGTCGGCGCCTCCGGCCACCAGGGCGGGGACGACGTCGGCCAGGGCCTGGACGCAGCGGCCGCTGGCCACGCGGGTGGCCACCTTCTCGCCCGGCTCCCAGGTGGGGAGGGCATCGGCCCAGCCCGGGAGACCGCCCGTGCTGAAGCAGGCGTCGAGCGCAGCCCGATCGCCGTCGAAGGCCTCCATGCGCTTCACCCAGGCATGACGGGCATCGGCTCCACGCGTGCCGGCGTCGCGGTAGAGCTCGAGCACGTCGTCGGGCACGTAGAAGGTCTCGTCGACCGGCAGCCCGAGCACAGCCTTGGTGGCCCGGATCTCGTCGTCCTTCAAGGCGTAGCCATGGGCCGCCGGATCGTCGGTCTTGGTCGGTGACGGGAACGCGATGTGGCTCCGCACGATCACGAGCGAGGGCCGATCGTCGACCTCCATCGCCCGTCGGAGGCCAGCCTCCAGCGCGTCCGCATCCTCGGCGACCTCGCCGAGCTGCTCGACGTGCCAGCCGTAGGACTCGAAGCGAGCGGCGGCATCGTCGCCCAGCGAGAGCTCGGTGGGACCGTCGATGGAGATGTGGTTGTCGTCGTACACGCAGACCAGGCGGCCCAGCCCGAGGTGGCCGGCCAAGGAGGCGGCCTCGTGGGACAGGCCCTCGGAGAGGTCGCCGTCGCCGGCGATGCAGAACGTGTGGTGGTCGACGACGTCGGCACCGAACCGGGCTCGCAGCGAGCGCTCGGCCACCGCCATGCCGACGGCGTTGGCGAGGCCCTGGCCCAGCGGGCCGGTGGTGACCTCCACGCCGGCGGTGTGGCCACGCTCGGGGTGCCCCGGGGTGGCGCTGCCCCACTGACGGAACTCCCGGAGGTCTTCCAGCGTGAGGCCATGACCGGTGAGGTGGAGCATGGCGTACAGGAGGATCGACGCGTGGCCGGCGGACAGCACGAAGCGGTCGCGGTCGGGCCATTCCGGGTCGGATGCGTCGTACCGCATGATCCGGGTCCACAGCACGTGGGCGAGGGGGGACAGGGCCATCGCCGTGCCCTGGTGGCCGGAACGGGCCGCATGGGGAGCATCCATGGCCAGGCCACGGACGATGTTGATGGCTCGCTCTTCGATTTCGGGCAACGTCACCGGGCCAACCCTACAAGAGCCCCCCGGGTACCCTCCGAAGCGTGACCGAGTCGGACCCCACCCTCACCACCCGTGAGGCCATCCTCGCGGAGGCGCTCCACTGCTTCGCCGAGCAGGGGTTCGACGGCACCTCCCTGAACGACATCGCGGCCGGTGTCGGCATCCGCAAACCGAGCCTTCTGCACCACTTCCCGTCGAAGGAGGCCATCTACCGCGAGGTGTTCGAGACGTCCCTGTCGGACTGGATGACCCGGGTGGAAGACGCCGTGGAGGTACGAGACCAGGAAGGCTGGTCGAAGCTCGACCACGTCGTCACCGCCGCCTTCGACTTCTTCCGCCAGAACCCCGACTTCGTGCGCATCATGCGTCGAGAGGCCCTCGACGGCCAGAGCCACCTGGGGGTGGACCTCGGGACGGTGCTGAAGCCGTTCTACGACCGGGCCGTCTCCTTCTTCGACACCGAGATCGGCGAAGGCCGCTTTCGCAAGCACGACAGCGAGCAGCTGATCATCACCGGCACGAGCGCCATCCTCGGCTACTTCTCCGATGTGCCGTTCTGGCGGGGGGTCCTCGGACGTGACCCGCTCGCCGACGACATGCTCGAGGCGCGGCTCCAGCACTTCCGCGAGTTCTTCCGCGCCGCGCTCGAGCCGTAACCTCCCGGCCCATGCCCACCCTCTCCGAGGCCGACTCCAAGCGCCTCCTCGCCGCCCATGGCGTCGCCTTCCCCGACGAGCGCCAGGTCACCACGGCCGACGCAGCCGTCGAGGCGGCGGCGGCCATCGGCCACCCCGTCGTGCTCAAGCTCGGCGGCGACGCCATCGCCCACAAGACCGAGCGCGGCCTCGTGCGCCTCGGGTTGGCCGACGATGCGGCAGTGCGCACGGCTGCCACCGACCTCCTGGCCGCCGCTCGCCCAGATGACGGCGAGGTGCACGTCCTCGTGGCACCCATGCTGCGCGGCAACCGCGAGCTCATCGCGGGCCTCCACCACGACGAGCAGTTCGGCATGACCGTGATGCTCGGCGTCGGCGGGATCCTGGCCGAGGCCCTGGCCGACGTGGCCTTCCGCCTGGTGCCGATCTCCCGTCTCGATGCGGCCGAGATGATCGACGACCTGGCCACCCAGAAGCTGCTCGGCGAGCTGCGTGGCGAGCCGGCGGTGGATCGGGAGGCCCTGATCGACGTGCTCGTCGGCCTCTCCCGGGCGGCCGAGGCCGACCCGACGATCGCCGCGGCCGACCTCAACCCGCTCATCGTCGTCGACGGTCGTCCCATCGCCGTCGACGCGCTCGTGGAGGTGACGGCATGACCAGTGCGGCCGGGTTCCAGGCCCTGTTCGATCCGAAGGGCGTGCTCGTCGCCGGTGTCTCCACCCACCCCGGGAAGTTCGGCTTCGTCAGCCTCCACAACATCTTGGCCTCGGGCTACCAGGGGGCCATCTACGGCACCAGCCGGGAGGCCGGCGAGGTGCTCGGCGTCGAGGTCGTCGACGACATCGCCAAGCTCCCCGACGATGCCATCGACCTGGTGTTCGTGTGCACGCCGGCCGCCGCCAACCCCGACCTCCTGCGGGCGTGCGCCAAGAAGGGCATTCGGGCCGCCTTCCTCGCCTCGGCCGGCTACGGCGAGGCGGGCGAGGAAGGAGAGCGGATGCAGGTCGAGCTGATCGCCCTTGCCGAGGAGCTGGGGATGCTCGTGGCGGGGCCGAACGGCCAAGGCGTGGTGTCCACCCCGGCGCGGCTGTGCGCCCAGATCGTGGCGCCCTACCCGCCCGCCGGGCACATCGGCATCGCCAGCCAGTCCGGCAACTTCATCTCGTCGTTCATGAACTACGCGGTGCAGACCGGCGTGGGCGTGAGCCGGGCGGTGTCGGCCGGAAACGCGGCCGCCGTCACGATCCCCGACTACCTCGACTTCTACGCCGACGACCCTGCCACCGAGGTGGCGCTGGCCTACGTGGAGGGGGTCCCGGACGGCCGTGGGTTCTTCGAGCGCACTCGGGCCGTCGCCGCCCGCAAGCCCCTCGTGCTCGTCAAGGGCGGCGCGACGGCGGGCGGGCAGCGGGCGGCCGCCTCCCACACCGGGTCGCTGGCCAGCGACGATCGGGTCTTCGACGGCATGTGCCGCCAGGCCGGCATCACCCGGGCGGCCACCATCGAGGAGGCCTTCGAGACCGCCGCCACCTTCGCCACCCAGCCCCTGCCCCGGGGCAACCGGGTCGTGGTGCTCACCACCGCGGGCGGCTGGGGCGTGGTGACCGCCGACGCCATCACGCGGAGCAACCTGGCCCTGGCCCCGCTGCCCGACGATCTGCGGGCGGCCCTCGACGGCAAGCTCCCGCCGCGCTGGAGCCGCAACAACCCGGTCGACCTGGCCGGGGCCGAGACCCGGGACACCATCCCTGAGGTGATGGAGCTCATCGTCGGGCACCCCGACGTGGACGCCGTGCTGTACCTGGGCCTGGGCATCCAGTCGAACCAGGCGGCGCTCATGCGAGCGGGCCGGTTCTACCCCGACCACGGCCTCGAGCGGATCGTCGACTACCACGAGCGCCAGGACGCTCGGTTCGCCCAGGCGGCCGCCGAGCTCTCGGCGCGCTTCGACAAGCCGGTCCTCACCGCCACGGAGCTGGCCGTCACCCATCCCGACAACGCCGGTCCGGCCGCGGTGCGGGCCTCGGGCCGGGTCTGCTACCCGTCGGCCAACCGGGCCGTCGTGGCCCTGGACCACCTCTGGCAGCGAGCTCGACACCGAGCCGCTCGGGAGGCCTGACGTTCGGAGGTCGGCGCCGGTGGCTCCTGCCGCTGGCGCTCTTCGTGGTGAGCGGTGCGTCGGGCTCCGCCGCGGCGCTGGCCGAGGTCGGTCGCGACCCAGGTGCGCCGTCGTCATCGGTGACCACCGCACCGCTCACGCCGGTGCTCTCCGTGCGCCGCGTGCCGAGCCTGGTGGCGGCAGGGGCGGCCGACCGTCGTGGGCGCGAGGATCTCGCCGGCTGGGCCGAGCGCCTGCCGTCGGGCGCCTGCGCGCTGGTGCGGATGGGCACGCAAGACCCGCTGCTCGACGTCCGCTCCCACGAGCCGTTGCGCCCGGCATCCACGCAGAAGCTCCTCACGGCGACGGCCGCCCTGCGGGCCCTCGGCGCCGACGTCCGGTTGCGCACCACGGTGGTGGCCGCCCCAGCGGTGGCGGGCGTGGTGCCCGGCGACCTGACCCTGGTCGGTGGGGGGGATCCGCTCCTCGCCACCGCTGACTACATGGCTCGCTTCGAACGCCAGCCGCAGGAGTTCACCGACATCGACTCGTTGGCGGCGGCCGTGGCGGCGACGGGGGTGACGCGCATCGCAGGGGCTGTGGTGGGGGACGAGAGCCGCTACGACCAGGAGCGCACGGTGGCCGGGTGGCCGAGTCGCTACAGCACCCAGGGCACGATCGGGCCCTTGTCGGCACTCTCGGTGAACGACGGCTTCGCCGGCTACCCGACCGCCGACGCACCGGGCCCGCTGGTACCGGCGGAGGAGCCGGCCCGACACGCCGCCGCCGTGCTGACCGTGGCGTTGCAGGGTCACGGCGTCGTGGTCGACGGGGCCCCCCGGTCGGGGGTCGCCCCGGCCGACGGGCGCGAGCTGGCCGCCGTCGAGTCACCCCCGCTGCGGGCCGTCGTCGGCCAGATGCTGCGCGAGAGCGACAACGCCACGGCGGAGCTGCTCACCAAGGAGCTGGGTCGAACCCGCGGGGCAGCCACGACCCGCGGAGGAGCGTCCGTCATCCGTGCGGAGCTCGCTGCCGCGGGGCTGGACCTCCGCGGCGTCACCATCGACGACGGCTCGGGTCTGTCGCTCGACGATCGCGTCACCTGCGATCTGCTCGTCGACCTCCTGGTGCGCCCGCCCACGGCCGCCCCGCTCCGGAAGGCTCTGGCGGTGGCCGGGCGCACCGGGACGCTGGCCGACCGCTTCACCGGCACCGCCCTCGTGGGCCACCTCCACGCCAAGACCGGCACGCTGGCGACGGTGGCCGCCCTCGCCGGCTTCCTCATCGACGACGCCGATCCGGAGCTCACGTTCGCCTACGTGGTCACGGCGGGCCGTGGTGACGCCGTCGACGAGGCGGCGGTGGTGGCTGACCAGCAGCGACTGGGCGAGATCCTGCTGGCCTGGCCCCGGGCGCCGGCCACCGCTGCGCTTGGTCCTCGACGCCACGCGGATGGCTAGGGCGCTGTCCTAGGACGTTGTTGTTCACCAACGTCCTAGACATCCCACGGTCCCAGCTCGTCAAGCGGCGAGTTGGGACCGGTGGCCCCAGGCGGTGTGTTCGTCGTAGGGGACTTCGTGGCGGAGGCAGCCGTGGAGGATGCCGACGAGGCGGTTGGCGAGGGCTCGTAGTGCCCGGTTGTGGGTGTCACCACCGGCGCGGCGGGCGTCGTAGAAGGCTCGGGCGCCGGGGCTCGAGGTGAGCGTGGCGAAGGCCCAGAGGTAGCAGGCATCCGCGAGGCGCTTGTTGCGGGCGTAGCGGGCGAGGACGACGTGGCTTCGGCCCGAGGCTCTCGTGATCGGTGACGTGCCGGCGTAGTTCTTGCGAGACTTGGCGTCCACATAGCGGTTCGGGTCATCCCCGAACTCTGCGAGCACCCGGGCGCCGAGGATCATCCCTAGTCCTGGCAGGGATCGGATGACCTTGGCGGCCGGGTGCTCATCAAAACGGTCAGCCAGGTCGGCCTCGAGGACGGTGATCTGGGCGGTGAGCTCACCAGCCACGGCGACGAGGGCCTTGACGACCTGACCCATGGCGTCGCTGACCCGATCGGGGGCGGCGAGCTGCTCGGTCCGCAACGCCGCCTGGATCTCGGCGGCTCGCTCCTCGATGCGTCGTTGCCGGCCACCACGACGCAGTGCCGACGCGATCTTGGAGATCGACAGCTGCCGTCCCAGCGACGGCGTCGGCGCCAAGGCCAGCACCGCCAACGCGTCACCGCTGGCCAGCTCGGGGAACGCTACGAGCGCGGCGGGGTGGAACTCCCGCAGCGTCGAACGGAGCTGGTTGATCTGGCGTTGGCGGGTCCAGATCAGGTTCTGGTGACCCCGGGTGAGGACCTTGATCGACTCGACCAGCTCGCTGTCACCAGCGATCGGCCGGTGGTTGTGGCCATCGGTCCGGGCCAGTTCCGCGAGGACCTTGGCATCGCCAGGATCGGACTTCGCGCCCGACGTCGAGTGCCGCTCCCGATACCGCGACGTCGAGAGCGGGTTGACCGCCAACACCGTGTAGCCGGCAGCGACGAGCGACCCGACGAAGAGACCCCGATCGGTCTCCGTCGCCACGACCACCTCGCCGGGCTTCTCGACGTGCTCGGCGACCATCGCATGGAACCGGGCGACACCCTCGATCCCTTCGGGTAACCGGCCACCACCGAGCCTGCGGCCCTGTTCGTCTTCGACGAACACGTCGTGATGGGCCTCGGCCCAGTCATGACCAACGAACACCCTCGCCATCGGCACCTCCACGATCGGACCGGTTCGAGCCCGAGGCGACCAGCAGCTCGCTAATGGTTCAGTGCTCGAAGCACGTCATCCCACCAGTTGTCCAAGGCCCCCTCACCGACCGGCCGGCGCACGATCTAGGACTAGGACTCGAAGCTCTGCCTCAGAGAGTGCTGACCGACCAGCGGCTCGGGACGAGCCTCGCCCAACAGAGCAAGACCGTCGACCCCCATTAGCCTCAGGTCGTGCCCGTCCTGCCGATGTTCCCGCTGGGTGGGGTGCTGGTGCCGTCGGCGGCGCTGCCGCTCCACGTGTTCGAGGACCGCTACCGGGCCCTCGTCAGGGACTGCCTGGCCGGCCCGCGCGAGTTCGGCGTGGTGCTGATCGAACGGGGGAGCGAGGTCGGCGGCGGCGACCAACGATCTGATGTCGGCACGGTGGCACGGATCGTCGAGGCATCCGAGCTCCCCGACGGCCGGTGGGCCGTCGTGGCGGTGGGCGTTCGCCGCGTACGGATCCACGAGTGGCTGCTCGACGACCCCTACCCGAGAGCCGACGTGCAGGAGTGGCCCGACCCGCCGGTCGGGCCGGACCACACCAGCGCGCTCACCGATGCGATCGCCCTGCTGCGCCGAGCCCTCGGCTTGGCCGCCGAGGCCGGGGACGCGGCCGCGCCGGCCACCATCGAGCTCAGCGACGACCCGGTGCTGGCCGGGTACCAAGCGGTCGCGGTGGCGCCCCTCGGACCCCTCGATCAGCACCGTCTGCTGCGGGCCGAGAGCCCCGAGCAGCGCCTCGCGCTCCTCACCGAGCTGCTCCGCGACACCGTCGAGGTGCTCGAGATGCGGGTGGCCGGGGGCTGATCGGCACCTCAGCCGGGTAGTAGGGTGCCCGACTCGTGGCTCCCCGAACCGACTCCCGCGCCGCCTCGCCGGCAGATGCCGACCCCAAGGGGATCCCCGAGGTCGCCAGCGAGCTCTGGGACCTCACCGTCTCCTACGCCAAGCAGGAGACGATCGACCCGCTCAAGGGGCTGGGCCGCTTCCTCGGCTTCGGCATCGGGGGCGCCATCTTCCTCGGTCTCGGCGTGGTGCTGATCCTCCTCGCCGGGCTCCGGGCCCTGCAGACCGAGACCGGCACGACCTTCACCGGGAACCTCTCGTGGGCGCCCTACCTCATCGCCGTGGCGGTCGGCATCATGCTCATCGGACTCGCCGTGGCGCGGGTCTCCAAGCGGAAGGGTCCAGGCGCATGACGGCAGCCCACAGGTCCACCCCGGTCACGCGTGGCCACCTCGAATCGAAGCTCCGTGAGCTCCAGGGCGGCGTGAACGAGACGAAGGAGTCGGCCGCGTCGACTCTGCTCACCGTGGGCGCCGTCGTGGCTGTGGGCGTGATCGCCATCGCGTTCCTGGCCGGTCGGCGAAAGGGCAAGAAGCGCACGACCATCGTCGAGGTCCGTCGGATCTGATGCTGCTCCGAGTGCTCGACCTGCTGGCCCGCCGTCGCCGGCGCGGCGGTCACCCAGCATGGGCCGCCGTCTCACTGGCCGCCTTCTTGCTCCGCGAGCACAACAAGCGCGCCAACCGCGATGTGATCGCCCTGCGTGAGGAGCTCCGTCCCGGTGAGTCGCTCCTCATCACGCACACCGACCAGCCACAGGGTTGACGTGAAGGTCCACCTGCGCAACCCCAAGCGGGAGCTCGACGTGCCCGGACCCGTGCGCGTCCATGCCCTCCTCGAGCGGCTCGAGCTCAACCGCGAATCCGTGCTCGTGATCCGCGGCGACACCCTCGTGCCGGGCGACGTGCTCCTCGAGGACACCGACGTCGTCGAGATCCGACCCGTGATCTCGGGGGGCGCAGCGTGAAGTGCACCGTGTGCAAGGGCCCGGCCGTGATCGACGTGCGGCGCCACAACGCCAACTTCTGCGCCGATCACTTCCTGCGCCTGTGCCGCGATCAGGTGGCTCGTGCCATCAAGGACTTCTCCATGATGCAGCCGACGGACCGGGTGCTCGTCGCCGTGTCCGGGGGCAAGGACTCGCTGGCCGTGTGGGACATCCTCGTCGAGCTCGGCTACCAGGCCGATGGCCTCTACCTCGGCCTGGGCATCGGCGACTACAGCGACGCGTCGGGCGAGACGACCCGCGCCTTCGCGGCCGAGCGCGGCTGGAAGCTGTTGGAGGTCGATCTGCCGAGCGAGCACGGCTTCGATATCCCGACGGGCGCCAAGGCTGCCCGTCGGGTGCCCTGCTCGGCCTGTGGGCTCTCCAAGCGCCACCTCTTCGACGAGGCTGCCCGAAGCGGCGGCTACGACGTGCTCGTCACCGGCCACAACCTCGACGACGAGGCGGCGGTGCTGTTCGGCAACGTGCTGCACTGGCAGGCCGACTACCTCGGTCGTCAGCTCCCCGTCCTGCCTGCCCGCCAGGGGTTCCCTCGCAAGGTGAAGCCGCTCGTGCGCCTTGGCGAGCGGGAGATGGCGGCCTACTGCGTGATCCGCGGGATCGACTACATCGTCGAGGAGTGCCCGATGGCCGCCGGCAACAAGCACCTCGGCTACAAGGACGCCCTCAACGCCATCGAGGCCACGTCGCCCGGCACGAAGCACGACTTCTACTTCGGCTTCCTCGCCCGGGCCTCTGACCGCTTCACCCCCGACGCGGCGGCCGAGCAGGACCTGCTGCGGCCGTGCACGACATGTGGCGCCCCCACACCGGGCGAGGTGTGCGCCTTCTGCAAGCTCGTCGAGCGAGCCACCAACCCCGAGCGCCGATCCGTCCCGGTGACGCTGGAGAGGCGAACCCCATGACTCGACCGTTGCGCGAGGACGAGCAGGTCCTGCTCATCGACAGCAAGAAGCGCCGGTACCTCGTGACGCTCACGGCGGGCAAGGAGTTCCACTCGCACTCGGGCACGGTCGGCCACGACGCCGTGATCGGTTCGCCGGAGGGCACGACCTTCCGGTCGAGCCACGGGATGTACTACACGGTGATCCGCCCGACGCTGTCGGAGTACATCCTGAAGATGCCCCGTGGCGCGCAGGTGATCTACCCCAAGGACCTCGGGCCGATCCTGCTCCTGGCCGACATCTTCCCGGGGGCCCGTGTGCTCGAGTCGGGCGTGGGTTCCGGTGCGCTGTCGATGGCCATGCTGCGGGCCGGTGCTGACATCGTCGGCTACGAGCTGCGCGAGGACTTCGCCTCGCGGGCGGTCAAGAACGTGACCGGCTTCCTCGGCGACGACGTGCTGGCCCGCTACCGCGTCGAGATCCGCGACAGCTACGAGGGGATCGTGGAGACCGGGCTCGATCGGGTGGTGCTCGATCTCCCCGAGCCGTGGCAGGTCGTGAAGCACGCCGAGCGGGCGCTCGTCCCGGGTGGGATCCTCCTCGCCTACACCCCCCAGATCACCCAGGCAGCGCAGCTGCGCGAGTCGATGGTCGACAGCGCCTTCGGCATGGCCGAGACCGTCGAGATCCTCCAGCGGGGCTGGCACATCGAGGGGCAGTCCGTGCGGCCCGACCATCGCATGGTGGCCCACACCGGGTTCCTCACCCACGCCCGGCTCCTCAGCACCCCCGCCACCGGCGAGTAGCAGCACCCCGCCGTGAACGCTCTCGACGGCTTCGTCGTGCTGTGCGCCGTCGGGGCCGCGACCGGCGGCTACCGGCTCGGCCTGCTGGCCCGAGTCGCCTCGTGGATCGGCATGGCCCTCGGCACCGTCGTCGGCGCGCTGATCCTGCCCTCGGCGTTGCGACTCGTCGAAGACGCCGCCGATGCCCAGCTCCTGTTCGTGACCCTCGGGATCCTCGTGGGCATGGCCTTCGTCGGCCAGGCCGTCGGGCTCTACGTCGGGTCCCGCCTGCATGTGGCGCTGCCCGCGTCGGGCGTGCGCTCGCTGGACCGTGGGGCCGGCGCGGCCGCCGGCGTGGCCGGGGTGTTCGTCACCCTGTGGTTGCTGTTGCCGCTGATGGCCGACGTGCCGGGGTGGTTCGCCGTGCAGGCGCGCACGTCCACGCTGGCGGAGATCGTCGATCAGCGGTTCCCGCCGGCACCGGATGCCGTGGCGGCCCTGAGCCGGCTCGTCGGCGGCGACCAGTTCCCGCGCGTGTTCGACGCCCTCCAGCCCGCCCCCGACCTCGGCCCGCCCCCGTCGGCCAGCAGCATCCCGCAGTCGGTCGTCGACGCGGTGGTGGTGTCGACCGTGAAGGTGGAAGGCGTGGCCTGCCGTCGGATCCAGGAGGGGAGCGGGTTCGTGGTCGCGCCGGGGCTCGTCGTCACCAACGCCCACGTCGTGGCCGGCGAGTCGGACACGGTGCTGCAGCGCAGCGATGGCTCCGAGGTGGGGGCGACCGTCGTCGCCTTCGACCCCCGCCGAGACCTCGCCGTGCTCCATGCCCCCGACCTGGATCGGCCCGCCCTGGGCCGCGTCGACATCACCGAGGGCGGTGTGGGAGCGGTCTTCGGGCATCCGGGGGGCGGGCCGCTGCGGGCGGCGCCCTTCGAAGTGGGTCGCACGGTCAACGCCACCGGCACGGACATCTACGACAACGAGCGCACCGAGCGCAAGGTCCTGATCCTGGCCTCGAACCTGGCGCCCGGCGACTCCGGGGCAGCCCTCGTCGATCCCCGCGGTCGTGTTGTGGGCGTCGCCTTCGCCATCGCGCCGGACAAGCCCGGCGTGGCCTACGCCCTCGACATCGAGGAGCTCGAGGCCGTCCTCGCCGGCGATCTCACCCAACCGGTCGACACCGGCCCCTGCCTGCGCTGACCCTCACCACCCCGATGGGGGGATCCCGGGTCAGGTGAGGCCGAGGGCGGTGATGGCGACGATGAGCGTGAGGGACCCCACCAGGTCGACCGTCGAGCTGACCAGGGGGATGCCGTAGGTGTCGGGGTCGATGTCGGCGCGCACGGCGGCGATGGTGCCGTAGTAGGCGATGACCAGGACCGCCGCCATGGCGCCCAGTCCTCCCAGCACCGACGCCCCGACGAGCTGGGCCAGCCCGGGTGACGTCTGCCCGAGCAACCGGGCCACGAGATGGGCGCCGGCCCCGTTGGCGATGAACACGGGCACGCTCAGGGCGGCGACGAAGCCCAGGTCATCACGCGCCGCGCGCGAGGGCACCGCCGACGGCGGCGCCAGACCGAGGAGGAGCTTGCTCGACAGCCGGCCCGACAGGATCCCGCCCAGCGCCCCAGCGCTCGAGAGGTGCGCCGGGACCAGGATGAGCAGCGCCGGCAGGGCGGCGAAGGTGACGAGGCGACGCTCGAGGGCCACCCCGGCAAAGCTGCTGACGGCTCCCGCGAGGATGAGCACCGGCAGCGACGTGCGCACGATCCGACGCAGCTGGGGGAGCGACGTCACGGCACCCGCCACCAGCGCGCCGATGGCCAGCACCGCCAGCACCCAGCCGAGCGACGAGGTGACCAGGCCGAAGCCGAGCAGACCCGTGGCCAGCCACAGCGCCGGCAGTGTGAGGACGTCGCCGAGCGTCGACACGAGGGGTGCCGTCACGTTGTCGAGGTCCCACCCGAATCGCACCGCACCGGCGGCCAGGCCCAGCGTGGCGGCGAGCACCGGGAGCGACGCCAGTGCGCCGCCCCCGACCGACACGAGCGTCAGGTCGGCCAGCCCGATCGTCTGGCCGAGGCCCAGCCCGACCGAGATGAGCGCGGTCACGAGCACGAGGACGACAGACATCCCGAGGGTGAGCGCGCCCGCAGCCAGGACGTTCTGACCGAGGACGGTGGAGCGCCGCAAGCGCAGCTGCACGTCGCCGGCGTGGATGGCCGTCGACACGCGGTTGCCGAGCGAGCCGAAGACGTTGCCGCGCAGCCCGATGGCGGCGGGGACGAGGAGCAGCAGCCCGGGTCGGCGCTCGAAGGTGTGCGTGAGCGAGCCGAGGACTGCCCCGGCGGCCAGGCTGGTGGACGAGTTCAGCGCGAGGGCGACGAGCCCCTGCCGGGCGTCAGCGCCGGGCAGCAGGCGACGGGATGCCATGGAGGCCGTCCCGTGCGGCTCGTCGAGGTGTTCGGCACGCGCAGCACGCTACCCGGACGCGACGATGGGGCCCCACATGGGGCCCCATCGTGCAGAACGGCGTACGAGCTACTCGACCTCGATGAAGATGCACTCGCCTGGGCACTCCTCGGCCGACTCGATGGTCGCCTCTTCCTGGCCGGCGGGCACCGGGGCGATGCCTTCGGCACCACCGGGGTCGGAGAGCACCTTGGCGCCGTCCTTGACGTACGCGAGACCGTCGTCGAGGAGGGTGAACACGACCGGTGCGATCTCCTCGCACAGTCCGTCGCCGGTGCAGAGATCCTGATCGATCCAGACCTTCATGGTGGGGCTACCTCGTGTTGGGAACCTGGTGTGTCGTCACCGTATCGCACCGGGGAGTTAACCCGGCAACTGCAGGGGAAACCCGGCTGCGTGGCACAGCGCGAAGGCGGGTGTAGGGTCCCGCGCAGGGACGTTTCGAGGGAGGTGGTCCCCGTCGACGAGTCCGAGGATCTGGCAGCAGGGCGAGCGGAGCTGGCCGAGCTGATCGAGCACGCGCACACGCTGGAAGAGGAGGTCGTCTCGCTGCGGCGACGCCTCCAGGACGCACCCAAGCGGGTGCGCACGCTCGAGGAGCGACTGCTCGAGACGAAGGGCCAGCTGGCCCAGGCCGTCTCGCAGAACGAGAAGCTGACCTACACCTTGCGGGAGGCCCGCGACCACATCGCGGCGCTGCGGGAGGAGGTCGACAAGCTCACGCAGCCGCCGTCGGCCTACGGCACGCTGCTGGGTCACAACGACGACGGGACGGTGGACGTCTTCACCGGCGGCCGCAAGGTCCGGGTGGCCGTGCACCCCGAGCTGGGCGACGAGCCCCTGCAGCGAGGCTCCGAGGTCGTCCTCAACGAATCGCTGAACGTGGTCCTCTCCCGTGGTGCCGACCTCACCGGCGAGGTCGTGGTGTTCAAGGAGCGCCTCGACGACAACCGGGTGCTGATCGTCGGCCGGGCCGACGAGGAGCGCGTGGTGGAGCTCCTCGACGAGCTGCACGACGTACGCCTGCGCAACGGCGACTCGGTGCTGCTCGACTCGCGCTCGGGCCTCGTGCTCGAGAAGCTCCCCCGGCCGGAGGTCGAGGACCTCGCCCTCGAAGAGGTGCCCGACATCGCCTACGAGGACATCGGTGGCCTCGACGAGCAGATCGAGCAGATCGCCGATGCCGTCGAGCTGCCCTTCCTCCACCAGGACCTCTTCGCCGAGCACCAGCTGCCGGCGCCGAAGGGCATCTTGCTGTACGGCCCGCCGGGCTGCGGCAAGACGCTGATCGCCAAGGCGGTCGCCAACAGCCTGGCCAAGAAGGTGGCCGCCGCCTCCGGCAGCACCACCGCGAAGTCGTACTTCTTCAACATCAAGGGCCCGGAGCTGCTCAACAAGTACGTCGGCGAGACCGAGCGCCAGATCCGGCTGGTGTTCCAACGGGCCCGGGAGAAGTCCGAGGAGGGCTGGCCGGTCATCGTGTTCTTCGACGAGATGGACTCGATGTTCCGCACCCGCGGCACCGGCATCAGCTCCGACATGGAGAGCACCATCGTGCCGCAGCTCCTGGTCGAGATCGACGGGGCCGAGACGCTCAAGAACGTCATCATCATCGGCGCCTCCAACCGGGAGGACCTCATCGACCCGGCCATCCTGCGGCCCGGTCGTCTCGACGTGAAGATCAAGATCGAGCGCCCCACCGAGCACGCGGCGGCTCAGATCTTCGCCCGCTACCTCACCCCCGACCTGCCCCTCGACGAGGACGCCGTCGCCACCCACGGAGGTGGTGATCGGGCCAAGGCCGTGCAGGCCATGATCGAGGCCACGGCCGCCGAGATGTACCGCACCGACGAGGCCAACCAGTTCCTCGAGGTCACCTACCAGAACGGCGACAAGGAGATCATGTACTTCAAGGACTTCTCGTCCGGAGCCATGATCGAGAACATCGTCCGGCGGGCCAAGAAGCTCGCCATCAAGCGGCTCCTGGGCGGCGGCTCGAAGGGGATCCGACTGGAGGATCTGATCGAGTCGATCCACCAGGAGTACAAGGAGCACGAGGACCTGCCCAACACCACCAACCCCGACGACTGGGCGAAGATCTCGGGCAAGAAGGGCGAGCGCATCATCTACGTGCGCACCATCGTCCAGCACGACGCCGACACCGAACCACAAGGTGGGCGATCCATCGAGCGGGTGGCCACCGGGCAGTACCTCTAGGACAGGCGCAGATGGCCATCCCGAAGGTCCTGGGCATCGAGACGGAGTACGGCATCCTCATCCGAGGAGGGGAGTCGAACCCGATCGCGGCCTCGTCGGTCCTCATCAACGCCTATGTCCAGGAGCTGGCTCGAGCGGGCGCCCCGGCGGGGTCGTCACGCATCGGCTGGGACTTCGAGGACGAGCACCCCGGCAACGACGCGCGGGGCTTCAGCCTGGAGAGCGCCATGCCCCCCGAGGTGGAGACGCACCTCGTCAACGCAGTGCTCACCAACGGCGCCCGGTACTACGTCGACCACGCCCATCCGGAGCTGTCCACGCCCGAGTGCGCCGACCCCCGCTCGATCGTCGTCTACGACCGGGCCGCCGAGCTCATCCTGCAGCGCTCGATGACCGCCGCCACGGCGCTCCTGCCCGAGGGCCAGGAGATCGTCGTCTACAAGAACAACTCCGACCGCAAGGGCAACAGCTACGGCTGCCACGAGAACTACCTGATGGATCGCCAGGTGCCGTTCTCGAAGATCGTGTCGTTCGTGATGCCGCACTTCATCACTCGGCAGATCTACACCGGTGCCGGCAAGGTCGGCACCGAGGCATCGGGGCTCACGAGCGCGGAGGTGCCGTACCAGCTGACGCAGCGGGCCGACTTCTTCGAGGAGGAGGTCGGCCTCGAGACCACCCTCAAGCGGCCCATCGTCAACACCCGTGACGAGCCCCACGCCGACCCGCAGAAGTACCGCCGCCTGCACGTGATCGTGGGCGACGCCAACCTCTCCGAGGTGGCCACGTTCCTCAAGGTCGGCACCACGGCCCTCGTGCTCTCGATGATCGAGGACGACTGGCTGACCCGGGATCTCCTTCCCGCCCGCCCGGTGCAAGCCCTGCGGCACGTGTCGTACGACCTCACGCTGGCCCGCCCCATCGAGCTGGCCGACGGCACCTCGATCACCGCCCTCGAGGCCCAGTGGGAGCTCCACGGGCGAGCCCGGAAGTTCGCCGACGAGCGCGGCCTCGACTGCGTCGGCGGCACCGAGGTGGGCGAAGAGGTGCTGCGACGCTGGGAGGCCGTGCTGTCAGCGCTGGAGACTGATCCCGACCAGGTGGCCGACCAGGTCGACTGGGTGGCCAAGCACCGGGTGATCGACGGGTATCGCAGCCGTCACGACCTCCGATGGGACGACGCCCGGCTGGCCGCCATGGACCTCCAGTACCACGACCTGCGCGCCACCAAGTCGCTGGCCGCCCGGGTCGGCCTCGAGCGCATCGTCACCCAGGCGGAGATCGAGCGGGCCGTGACCGAGCCGCCCCCCGACACACGGGCCTACTTCCGGGGCCGCTGCCTCCAGCGCTGGCCCCACAGCATCGTGGCCGCCAACTGGGACTCGCTGGTGTTCGACGTCGGGGGCGATCCCCTCCGCCGGGTGCCGATGATGGAGCCATTGCGTGGAACCCAGGCGCACGTGGGTAGCCTCATCGACGAGTGCGAAAGCGCCGCCGATCTGCTCCAGAGGCTGGGGCAATAGACCGAGGAACACACCATGGCCGAACGTGAGCAGAAGAAGAAGCAAGCGACGACCAAGTCCGACGACGTCGTCGAAGAGGTCCCCGCCAAGTCCGAGTCGGGCGAGAAGATCAAGGCCGAGCTCGACGACCTCCTCGACGAGATCGACGAGGTGCTCGAGTCGAACGCCGAGGACTTCGTCAAGTCGTACGTGCAGAAGGGCGGCGAGTAGCCGTCAGGGGGCGCTCGGCCAGCGGCGTGTCACGATATCTGGGGCGTTGTCCCGGTTCTCGTGACAGCGGAGCGCTGGCGGGCGGAGGCGTTCCTGCGGCACCAGCCCTTCGCATCACGCCAGGGTCGCGCTCCGGCGGGCTTTGAGGGAGTACGTCACCGGGAACCGGTGCATGCCTTCGGGGAAGTGGAAGAGCCGGTCGTCTCGCCGCTCCAGCCACTCGGTCGGGGCCGGGGTGACGTCGAACTCGTGGAACAGCTCGATCTGGAGGCCGGCGCCCAGGACGGCTGACATCAGGTCGGCGATCGAGTGGAGCCGCTCGAAGCTCACGGTCTCCTGGAGCGGGGTGTCGGGGTCGGCGTAGCTGCGCGGATCCTCCTCGACCCAGCGCTCGAACGGCGCGTCGATGGCCTGCTGGTCCACCGTCTTGCCGTCGCCCCAGTGGGTCATCCACATCGGGTGGATCTCCACCACGTAGAGCGCGCCACCCGGGCGAAGCAGATCGTGCACGACGCTGGCCCAGCGATCGAGGTCGGGCAGCCAGCACAGGGCGCCGATGCCCGTGTAGACGACATCGAAGCGTCGTCTTCCAAGGGCGGCCACCGAGTCGTAGACGTCGGCCTCGACCCACTCGGCCTCGAGACCGCAGGCGTCGGAGAGTCGGGTCGCCGCGGCGATGGCAGCGGGGGAGAAGTCGACCCCCACCGTGCGGGCGCCACGACGGGCCCAGCCGATCGTGTCCGTGCCGATGTGGCACTGGAGGTGCACGAGGTCGAGCCCAGCGACAGAGCCGAGCTCCTCCGCCTCCCAGGGCCGAAGGTCGTCGCGACCCGCAGCCATCCCGGCGACGTCGTAGAGCTCCGTGTCGGGGTGCAACGCAGCCCGTTCGTCCCACATCGAACGATTGGCGGTCAGCCAGTCGTCTCCCGGCTGAGCGGGGTAGGTCACCTGTGCCTCAGGCCTCGAGCACGGCCTTGATGCGATCGAGGGTCTTCTGCATGCCCTTGACCAGTGCCTTGTCCCGACGGGCGACGACGTAGAGCAGCTTCTGCGCCCCCTCGGCGGGCTTGTGGCTGAACGACTCCGTGAGCGTCGTGGCCCCATCGGCCTCGGTCAGCTCGTAGCGCCAGGTGGAGTAGCCCTCGGCCACGAACTCGAAGACCTTGTCGGGGACGCACTCGGTCACCTCAGAGGTCGTCGTCCACCGCTTGAGGGTGAGAGGGCCGATGCGCACGGCGTTGTCGCCCTCGAACGTCGCCCCGGTGGCCGCTCCCGTGGCGGGCGCGACCCAGCGGCCGCCCGTGCACTCCGGGCTCCACTCGCCCATGCGGGTGATGTCGGAGACAGCGGCGAAGACCTCGGCCGCGGGGCGGTGGATGACGGTGCTGGCCGAGCCGGTGATCATGGCCACGGTCTAGCCGTCGGCGACGAGAACCGCGCGGTCGGCTGATGTCGCTAGCCTCCGTCGGTGTATGACCCTTCCGATCTTCTCGGCCTCTGACGACCCCGGTCCCTCCTTCGCCGATCTGCTCCGGCGGGTGCGGCCCACGGTCGATCTGCCCAGCGGCACCGAGCCGCTGACCATCACCCACGGCACCACGGTGCTGGGTGTCCGCTACGCCGACGGCGTGGTGATGGCGGGCGACCGCCGGGCCACCTCCGGGAACCTCATCTCGCACAAGACGATGGAGAAGGTGTTCCCTGCCGACCGGTTCAGCGGCGTGGCCATCGCCGGCGCAGCGGGGCCGGCCATCGAGATGGTGAAGCTGTTCCAGCTCCAGCTGGAGCACTACGAGAAGGTGGAGGGCCAGGTCCTCAGCCTCGAGGGCAAGGCCAACCAGCTGAGCCAGATGGTGCGCAACCACCTCCCAGCCGCCATGCAGGGGCTGGCCGTGGTGCCCCTCTTCGCCGGGTACGACCTGCGCCGCGAGACCGGACGCCTGTTCAGCTACGACGTGACCGGTGGCCGCTACGAAGAGCTGGACCACATCGCCTCGGGATCGGGCAGCCTGCACGCCGGCACGGTCGTGAAGCTGGGGTTCCGCGACGGGCTGAGCCGAGACGAGGCCATCGACCTGGCGGTGAACGCCCTCTATCAGGCGGCCGACGCCGACTCCGCCACCGGTGGGCCCGACCTGATCCGTGGGATCTTCCCGGTGGTCGCCACGATCACGGCAGCGGGCTACGAGCGCGTCGACGACGGCGAGCTCCGCACGCGTGTCGAGGCGATCGTGGCAGGAGGTGGGATCCGATGAGCATGCCCTTCTACGTCGCCCCTGAGCAGGTGATGAAGGACCGGGCCGACTACGCCCGCAAGGGCATCGCGCGAGGTCGCAGCGCAACCGCCGTGCTGTACACCGACGGGATCCTCATCGCCGCCGAGAACACGTCGGCCACCTTGCACAAGGTGAGCGAG
>JBKJIL010000119.1:0-31333 GCA_046598435.1 Acidimicrobiales bacterium | reverse complement strand
CGCCAAGCAGACGACCTGTCGGCCCGAGGGCATGCTCCTCGTCGCCGACGCGGCCCTCGCCGTGATCCCCGACGACGTCACGGCCATCGGCGGCCTCACGATGGGCGCCGATTCCGTGGCCTTCGGCATCGCCGCAATAGCTGCTACACGGGGCCGTGACCTGCGCAGCTTCAGCGTGCGCAAGGAGGAGAAGGACCACGGTGGCGGCGGCCGGATCGCCGGGGCCCTCGAGCCCGGCGACCGGGTGGTCATCACCGAGGACGCCGTCACCCGCGGCGTCTCCATGCTCGAGGCGGCCGAGGTGGTGCGCGCCGCCGGGGCCGAACCCGTGCTCCTGCTGCCGGTGGTGGACCGCGGCGGCACCGTCGCCGCAATGGCCGCCGAGCACGGTCTGCCCCTCATCGCGCTGGTGACCGCTCTCGACCTCGGGTTCGCCTACGAGGGCTGACCCTTGTCCCGCGATCTGTGCACTCGCAGCACCGCATGGTGGTGCTGCGTGTGCACAGAAGCAGTCGGTCCGGTCGGTCAGGGGCGGCGGGCGGCCTCGATGCGCTGCTCGGCCACGCGGTCGGCGGCCGCCGCCGTGGTGATCCCCTCGGCCGCAGCCAGGTCGAGCACCCGCAGGGTGGTGTCGTAGATCCGCTGGATGTGGGCCTCCGCGCGCGGGCGGTCGTAGCCGCCCTGCTCCTGGGCGATGTTGATCACGCCGCCGGCGTTCACCACGTAGTCGGGCGCGTAGAGCACCCCCGCCTGCTGGAGTCGGTCGGCGTCGGCCACCGTCGCCAGCTGGTTGTTGGCCGATCCGACGACGGCCGCGCAGGCGAGCTGCGGGATCGTCGTGGCATCGAGGGCGGCACCGAGGGCGCAGGGGGCGAAGATGTCGCACGTCACTCGGTGGCTCTCGGCCGGCGGCACCACGGCGGCCCCTGTCCGGGCCACAACGGCCTCGACGGCGGCGGCCCGCACGTCGGCCACCGTGAGCCGAGCGCCCTCGGCGTGGAGGTGGTCGGCCAGGGCCGCACCGACCTTGCCGACGCCACTGATGCACACGTGGCGGCCGGCGAGGGACTCGTCGTCCCACAGGCGTCGGGCCACCGCCCGCATCGCCCACAGCACCCCGAGGGCCGTCGCCGGCGACGGGTCGCCGGAGCCGCCCAGCGCCTCGCTCACCCCGGTGACGTGGGGGGTGATGCTGCGGATGAGGTCCATGTCAGCTTGGGTGGTGCCCACGTCCTCGGCGGTTATGTAGCGGCCGCTCAGCCCGTCGACGAAGCGGGCGAAGGCCGCGATCAGCCTGTCGGAGCGCAACGAGGCGGGGCTGCCGAGGATCACGGCCTTGCCGCCGCCGTGGTCGAGCCCTGCGGCGGCGTGCTTGTAGGACATGCCCTTGGCCAGGCGACAGGCGTCGACGAGCGCGGCCCCCTCGTCGGGGTAGGGCCAGAACCGGGTGCCCCCGAGGCTGGGGCCGAGCACGGTGGAGTGGATGGCGACGATGGCTTGCAGCCCGGTCTCGGCGTCGTAGGCGTAGGCCACCTGCTCGAACCCGTCGGGCACCATCAACGGCAGCGGACCGAGGGTGCTCATCGCCTGGCACCGTACCCCTGGGGGCCATCGGTGCGATCCTGCGCGCGTGACTAGTCACCCATCTGGGCGGAAATGACCCGATGAGGCCATAGGCGTATGGGGCCCCGAGTCGTACGTTCATGGGCGAAACGGACATGCCGCCACGTCCGAGCGTGGCTGCCGGAATCACACCAGAGGGAACACCATGGCGCAGCACGACGACATCGACGCACCCGAGGCCCTGCTCACCCCCAGCGAGGTGGCGGCTCTGTTTCGTGTGAACCCCAAGACGGTGACCCGCTGGGCACGGTCCGGAAAGCTCACGGCGATCCGGACGCTCGGCGGGCACCGTCGGTTCAAGGCATCGGAGATCCGCCGCTGCCTCGAGGAGATGTCGCACGAACCCAACTGATCGAGCCGTGGCGGGACCACAGGCGGTGCCGAGAGCGTCCGACCCAGCGTCGGGCGCTCTCGCTGCGTTTTCGCCCCTTCCCGCGGTCCCGGTAACGTCGCCGCCGGACTCGGGCGCGCCAGCCCGGACCGGACGAGATCGGTGATCCCCACATGGCCACGCCCACCGCAGCCTTCTCCATCCGCCTTCGGGTGCGGCTCGACAACCGACCGGGCACCCTCGGGCGACTGGCCACGGCGATCGGTGAGGTAGGCGGGAACATCACCGCCATCGGTGGCTTCGACGTGCGCGGCGCCCACCTCGACGAGGACGTCATCGTCAACTGCTCCTCCGAGGCCCACATCGACAAGGTGGTGGCCGCCGTGCGGACCGTGGAGGGCCTTGAGCTCGTCGAGGTGTCGGACCGCACCTTCGCCATGCACGAGGGCGGCAAGATCGAGACCCTCTCCCGGGTGCCGGTGGCCGACCGCGACGACCTCTCGATGGCCTACACGCCGGGCGTGGCCCGCGTGTGCACGGCCATCCAGCAGCAGCCGGCGCTGGTCCACGAGCTCACGATCAAGAAGAACACCGTGGCCATCGTCACCGACGGCACCGCCGTGCTCGGCCTCGGCGACATCGGCCCGGCCGGGGCCCTTCCCGTCATGGAGGGCAAGGCGCTCCTGTTCAAGGCCTTCGGTGGCGTCGACGCCTTCCCGATCTGCCTCGACGTGCGCAGCCCCGAGGAGATCATCGAGACCGTGGTGCGCATCGCGCCCGTGTTCGGTGGGATCAACCTCGAGGACATCGCGGCGCCCGCCTGCTTCGAGATCGAGGACCGGCTGAAGGAGCTGCTCGACATCCCCGTGTTCCACGACGACCAGCACGGCACTGCCGTCGTGGCCCTCGCCGCTCTGGAGAACGCCCTGCGGATCGTCGACAAGCCCATGAGCTCGCTGCGCGTGGTGGTGGCCGGTGTGGGCGCGGCCGGCGTGGCCTGCAGCAAGATCCTCCTGGAGGCGGGCGTGGCCGAGATCATCGGCGTCGACCGCAAGGGCGCCATCTGGGAGGGGCGCGACGACCTCAACTTCGCCAAGCAGTGGTTCGCCGAGCACACCAACCCCGAGCGGCGCGAGGGCACGTTGAGCGACGTGCTGCCCGGTGCCGACGTCTTCATCGGCGTGTCGGGTCCCGGGCTCATCACGGCCTCCGACCTGCGCAAGATGGCCAAGGACCCGATCGTGTTCGCCATGGCCAACCCCGATCCGGAGATCCGTCCGGAGGAGGCCGACGGCCTGGCCGCGGTGATCGCCACCGGTCGCAGCGACTACCCCAACCAGATCAACAACGTCCTCGCCTTCCCCGGGATCTTCCGGGGGGCGCTCGACGTGGCCGCCACCTCGATCACCGAGGGCATGAAGCTGGCTGCCGCTCGGGCCATCGCCGAGGTGGTGGGCGACGAGGTGACGCCCGACTACATCGTGCCGTCGGTGTTCGACACCCGGGTCGGCCCCCTCGTGGCCGAGTACGTGGCCGAGGCCGCGGTGGCCGAGGGCGTCTGCCGCACCGCCACCGTCTGAGGCTGCGCCTGGGGTGGCGCCTGAGGCTGCTCAGCCGTAGGTGCGCAGGGCCCCGTCCATGAGGCCCAGCCCGGCCAGCCCGGGTAGGGCATCGACGCGACGGTCGACGCGGGCCGCCACCGCCCGACCCTCGGCGTCGCCGAACAGCGTGCGCACGAGGTGCTCGGTCTCCGCCACGGGCATCACCTGCGACCCGACCGGCTGCCACAGCTTGCGGATCATGAAGCGCGTGGTGCGGCGGGCGCCCTCGCTGGCTTCCAGCCGTTCGTGGGCCTGGGTGCGGTAGTAGTCGATGTGGCGGCCCTCCTGCTTCATGATGCGGCGCAGGAGCTCGGTGAGCATCGGGTGGTCGGCCTGGGCGATGAGCCGGGCGTAGCCGCCCTGGGTGGTCCACTCGTTGATCACGCCGAAGGTCATGTGCACGGCCAGGAAGTGCTTGGTGGCGGCCGAGAAGCCCATCCACATGATCGGGCTGGCGGTGAGCTTCCAGCCGAGGCGCTGGCGCATGGCAGCCACCCGCACGTCGCCGGCCGCCTCGTCGTGGGCCTCCAGCACCTGCCCGAGCGCCTCGCCGTGCCAGTACTCCTCGAAGCCCCACATGGTGAGGAACGACGTGATCTCCGGGTCGTGGTGGGCCTTGGTGTTCAGCAGGTTCCGCAGGTAGCACGTGGTGTGCTGCTCCACGTCGTGCATGTAGCGCAGGCAGCGGAGCTGGTCGGGCGTCAGCGGCTGGTCCTTGAAGGCGTCGAAGTCGATGCCGTCGAGGTCGAGCTGACCGGTGATGCGCTTGTAGGTGGCCAGGTCGAACGACATGCCGAGTGTTCGGCGTGGCCGCGCGCCCGGGATGACGCAGCGGGCTGGGGGAGCGGGCTGGGGGAGCGGCGCGGGTGACCGCTAGCGTCGGGAGCGTGGAGCCCGACCTCGTTGCCGCGTCCTCGCCGGCCTACTGCCCGGCCCCGCCGGCCACGTCGGCCCCGGTGCACACCTCGCCGGCCGACCTGCGCATGCGGCGCCTGCTGCGGCTCCCGCTCGATGCCCCCAGGGCCACCGAGGCCTCGGCCCGCTCGCTGGTGGAGCGCTCGCTCCTCATCTCGATGGTGCGCTGCCTGCTCACCTACGTGGTCCTGCCCTTCGTGGCGCCGCTCCTCGGCATCGGCCTCGGGGTCACCCCCGTGGTGGGCATCGTCGTGGGCGCCGTGGCCATCGTGGCCAACGTCGCCTCGGTCCGGCGGTTCTGGCGAGCCGACCACCGGTACCGGTGGCACTACACCGCGCTGGCCTCGGTGATCATCGTGATGCTCACCTGGCTCATCGTCGTCGACACGCTCGACCTGCTCGGCTGACCACCCCGAGCGCGCCGCGGGCGCCCTCGACGAGGACGCCCGCAACGCGCTTGCTGGGGGGATGGAATCAGGCGGCGCTGTCGTCAGGAGCCGGTGCGTTGCCGTCGTCGTGGGTGGGCCGCTCGCCGTTCACCCGGGCCGTGATGCGCTCCACCAGGTTGGCCTTCATCTCCTCGGCCCGGTCGGCGTCGAGGCGGCCGTCGGCTACGGCCTGGTCGATGCGAGCGGTGGCCTCGGCCACCAGGGCGTCGATCACCGCCTGCACCTCGACGTCGTGGGCGGCGGCCACCTCGGCGATGGTCGACCCGCCCTCGAGCTCGGTGCGCAGCGCCTCGGGCGTGATCCCGATGGCGTCGGCGGCGGCCTGCAGGCCCTCGCCGCGATGGTGGCCCCCGGGGCCCCGGCCGTCGTGCTCGGGCAGGCCCTCACGGTTGACCAGCTCGGTCATCCGATCGGGGAGCGAGGCCTCGAGCTCGTTGAGCCGTTCGGTGGCGTGAGCGACGAGCGCGTCGATCACGGTCTGCACGTCGACGCCCTGCGCCTCGGCGACCTGGGCGATCGACTGGCCGTCCTGGAGGGCGGCGAGGAGGTCGGCCTCGCTGATCCCGAGGGCCTCGGCGGCGACCGAGAGGCGCTCGCCTCGCTCGCCCCGACCGCCGCCGTCGAAGCCCCCACCGGGCACCTCGTCGACGACGGAGATGGTGGCGGCGTCGCCTTGCGCGCCGGAGAGGTTGGGGGTGCCGAGCAGGGCGCCGGCCACGCCGCCGCCGGCGAGGACCAGGGAGAAGCCGGCGGCACCGAGGAGCTTGCGGTTGATGGGCATTGGGGGGGTTCCTTCCGTCAGTGGTGATCTGCACACCACACTGCGCCCCCAACCTCAGAGGAACCTGGGAGCCACCCGGTACCTCCCCGAGGCTCAGGCGACGGTCGGCGTGGTGGTGACGACGGCCGCCGAGGCGGCGCGCGCCTCGCTGGCCGCCTCCAGGCGATCGAGCAGCGCCAGCGCGAACACGCTCAGCACCATGGCGTAGGCGGCCCCGCCGATCCCGTAGACGGCGTAGCCGAGCAGGGCGACCACCCACGGCACGAGCAACCCGACCTGCACCGACCGGCGGGCGATGGCCGGCCGCACCACCAGCGAGTCGACGACCTGCAGGGCCAGCACGGCCGTCAGCAGCCCGAGGGCCATCGCGCCGGAGCGAAAGCCGAGCGAGAGCAGCAGCAGCGGCAACGAGCCGGCCACCAGGCCGACGTGGGCGAACAGGCCGGCCACCGCGATCGACACGCCGATCGCAGACGGTGCCGGCAGATCGAGCCAGAGCGCCACCGCGGCTCCGGCCACGCCGAGCACGACGGCCCAGCCAGCGGTGAAGAACACGGCCCGGCGAGTGCGGGCCACGGCGGCGCCCACGATCACCGACGTGCGCAGGGCGCGCTCGCGATCAGGGTCTTGGGCGGCGGCCCCTCGGGCGATGCGCAGGCCATAGGTCATCAGGAACACCGTGAGGATGGCGCCCACCAGGTAGGTGGGAGCGGTGCCGGCCGTCGAGCGAAGCACGTCCTCGGTGCCGGTGACGCGCTCCTTCAGCACCACCACGAAGCTGTCGACGCGCGCCTCGAGGTTGGCGTCGCGGGCGATCTCACCCACCCGGTCGTCGCGGCTCACCACGTTGGCGGCCGCCTCGGGGGCGGCCGTCTCGAGCCGGTCGAGCGCTTGCTGCACCTCGTCGAACACCAGGTACGTGGTGCCAACGCTCACCGCGCCCAGCGCCACGAACGTGAGCAGCACCGCGGGCACCCGCGGGATGCGGGTGGCCAGGCGGTCGACGACGGCGTCGATGAGCACCGCCGCGATGGCGGCCGCCAGCGCCCACGACAGCGGGCGGTGGGCGGCCACGAACACCCGTCGGGCCACGACGAGGGCGACGATGGTGGCCACGATGGTGAGCGCGCCGCTCCAGGAGAGGCGGGCCACCCGGTGCTCCAGGGTCCCCGAGGTCGCGGCCAACGGGTCCTACCGTACCGAGGGTGAGCGCTGGCCCCGGGGACGCTGACGGCATCACGGATGGCGCCGCGGCGGGCCCGGCCACGGT
The DNA here is from genome assembly GCA_046598435.1 of Acidimicrobiales bacterium. GTDB lineage: Bacteria > Actinomycetota > Acidimicrobiia > Acidimicrobiales > VFJN01 > VFJN01. The sequence goes on along the minus strand of JBKJIL010000119.1, from coordinate 24,363 downwards.
CGTCGTCGACGTCGATCCAGCCTCTGCCGTGGTCTTCGTGCTCGTGGCGACCGTGGCCGCGGCCGGGTGGGCCATCGCCACCATCGCCCCGGACATGCTCACGCGGGTGGCGGTGGGGGTGCTGCTCGGCGTGGCCCTCTCCCCCCTGGTGGCCGCCGTCGAGCGCCGGGCCGGCACCTCCCGCGGCGTGGCCGCCACCATCGTGGGCGGTGGACTGGTGGTCTTCTTCGGGGCCGTGGTGCTGCTCGTGGCGCCGCCGGCGGTGGAGCAGGCCAGCCAGTTCAGCCGTGAGCTGCCGGCCACGGTCACCGAGCTCTACAGCTGGCCGGTCGTCGGTCCGCGCCTCGAGCGGGGGGACGCCGCCGGCGACGTCGACCGGCTGATCGCCGATCTGCCCGCTCGCCTGGACGACGAGGCCCTGGCGCAGCTGGGCGAGCGCCTGCTCGGCGGCGTGGTCAGCACCATCGTCGTGCTCGTCACCGCCCTCGGGGTGCTGGTGGATGGGGAGCGGCTCGTGCAGCGCCTCCGTGCCATCGTGCCCGCGGCGCGCCAGGAGCAGGCCGACGGCGCCGGCCGGATCGTCTACCACTCCTTCGGGAGCTACTTCGCGGGGTCGCTCCTCGTGGCGGTGCTCAACGGCCTCGTCGTGCTGACCCTGGGCCTGGCGCTGGGCGTCCCCTTGGCGCCCATCGCCGGGCTGTGGTCGATGCTGACCAACTTCATCCCCCAGGTGGGCGGCTTCCTCGGCGGCTCGTTCTTCGTGATCCTGGCCCTCACCAAGAGCCCGCTGACGGCGCTGATCTGCGGGGTGGTGTTCCTCGGCTACCAGCAGTTCGAGAACAACGTGGTCGGCCCCGCCATCGTGGGCAGCGCCGTCAACCTCACGCCCCCGGTGACGATGCTGGCCGCCCTCGTCGGTGGCGCCGCCGCCGGTGTGCCGGGCGCGCTCGTGGCCACACCGCTCGCCGGGGCGGCCAAAGCCCTCTACCTCGATCGTCGGGGCCAGCTGCCCGCTCGGCATGGGGCCACGCTGCAGCGACAGGTGGCCACCCGTCTGAGCCGCCTGCGGGCCAAGCTCCCCGGCTGATCCCGCTCCGACCGGCACCGCGACGACACCACGCCGACCGGCCCGGCGTCAGGCGGTGACGGTGGCGGACGGGAGACGCACCTCGACGGTGGTGCCTCGCCCGGGCTCGGTGGTGAGCAGCACGGTGCCGCCATGGGCAAGGACGGTGCCCTCGACGATGGCCAGGCCGAGGCCGCTGCCGCCGTGGTGGCGGCTCCGGGAGGCGTCGGCCCGGTAGAACCGCTCGAAAGCGCGGGCCGCTTCTTCGGCGGTCATGCCCGGCCCCTCGTCGACGACCTGCAGGCTCACCGCGGAGGGGCCGCCGTCCAGGCGCACGGTGATCGCCGCACCGGGCGCGTGGACGATCGCGTTGCCGAGCAGGTTCGCCACCACCTGGCGGAGTCGGCGCTCGTCACCGTGCACGACGGCCGGTCCGCGGGCATCGACCGCGATCGGACGGTTCGGGTCGACGGCGCGGGCATCGCGCACGGCGTCGGCGACGATGGCCTCCAGGTCGACGGGCGCCCGGTCGATGGGCCGGCCCTGGTCGAGCCGGGCCAGGTGGAGCAGGTCGTCGACCAGGCTGCCCATGCGGATGGCCTCCTGCTCGGTGCGCCGCATGGCCTCTGACAGCTCGCCGGGGTCGTCGAGGGCCCCGGTGCGGTAGAGCTCGGCGTAGCCGCGGATCGTGGTGACGGGCGTGCGCAGCTCGTGGGAGGCGTCGGCCACGAACTGGCGAAGACGATCCTCTGATGCGGTGCGCTGGTCGAAGGCGTCCTCGATGCGGGCCAGCATGCCGTTGAGGGCGTTGCCGAGCGCACCGGCCTCGGTGCCCTCGGCCGCCTCGGTCACGCGCAGCGACAGATCCCCGCCGGCGATGGCGCTGGCTGTCTGCGTCATCTCCCGGATGGGTCGCACGCCGAGTCGGATCACCCACCAGGTGACGAGGGCCAGCACGCCGAGGACGGCCAGCACGGCGAGGGCCTCCACCAGCACGAGGCGGCGCACGGCCTCGTCGACGTCGGCCAGCGAGAGGGCCAGGACGCCCATCGCACCTTGGGGTCCGGTGCGGCGGGCCACCATGCGGTAGTCGGTGCGTCGGTCATCGCTCCCGACCGTGATGGTGCGTCCCTGCCGGAGGGCGGCCACGTCGGCCGCATCGACGCGCGGGACGGGAGCGGCGTCGCCGCGGAGGTCAGGCGCGTAGATCGTCGTGAGCTGCCCCTCGCGGCTGATGGCCCCGACGTAGAGGTTGCTGAGCCGGGGGGCGTCGGCGAGGGCCGGTCGGCCCGGTCCGGCCGGTCCGTCGGCGGGGCCATCGCGGAGGCGGGGCCTGGCGTCCTGGAGCTGGGCGTCGACCTGGGCGACCAGGTGCACCCGGGTGGAGCGCGCGATGACCGCCGCCGAGGTCACCAGCACGATGGCGATGACCGCCATGCCGAGCAGGAGACGGGCGCGCAGCGACACGACTAGCCCGGCGGGCGCAGGGTGTAGCCCACGCCCCGGATGGTGTGGATCAGACGGGGCTCGACCTGGTCGAGCTTGCGCCGCAGGTAGCCGATGTAGGTCTCCACCACGCCGCCGTCGCCTCCGAAGTCGTACTCCCACACGTGATCGAGGATCTGGGCCTTCGACACCACCCGGCCGCGGTTCACCAGCAGGTAGCGCAGGAGGTTGTACTCGGTGGGCGACAGGGCCACGTCCGTGCCGCCGCGCTGCACGCGGTGGGCGTCGTCGTCCATCTCGAGGTCACCGCAGCGCAGGCGGCCGTCGTCGACGTCGAGCCCCCCTCGGCGCAGGATGGCGGTGATGCGGGCCACCAGCTCCTCGAGGCTGAAGGGCTTCACCAGGTAGTCGTCGCCGCCCAGGGTGAGGCCGCGCACCTTGTCCTCGGTGGTGTCCCGGGCCGTCAGGAACAGCACCGGTGTGCGGTCGCCGGAGGTGCGCAGCCGCTTGCACACGTCGAAGCCGTCGAGGTCGGGCAGCATCACGTCGAGGACGATGAGGTCGGGCCGCACCTCCGGCACGGCGTCGAGGGCGTCGCGGCCGTTGGCCACGGGGTGCACGTCGAAGCCGGAGTGACGCAGCGCGGCATCGAGCATCGAGCGCAGGTTGTCCTCGTCGTCGACGAGCAGCAGCCGACGTTTCGTCACCCGCCGATTGTGGCATCGCCACCTGGGTGTTGGCTGTGAGCCCGCTGAGCTGAGGCCCGGTGACCGGCAGGGCAACCGCTAGCGCAGCACGTAGTCCGCGGGGTCGGGCTGGCGGGTCTCCTGCCAGTAGTCGAGGAGCGAGAACGGCCAGTTCTGGGCCACCCGGCCCTTGGCGTTGCGGTACCAGCTGTTCACCTCGGCCGCGCCCCACACCATGTTGCGGTTGGCGGCATCGATGCGCTCGTTGTAGGCGTCGTGCACGTCGGCCCGGCAGTCCATCGAGCGATGGCCGCCTTCGAGCAGCATGCGGAGGGCCTCGGTGAGGTAGTGCACCTCGCACTCGGAGAAGTAGATGATGCTGCCGTTGATCACGATGTTCGTGTTGGGGCCGTACAGCAGGAACAGGTTGGGGAACTCGGGCACGGTGAGGCCGAGGTAGGCGCGGGCGTCGCCGGCCCAGCGCTCGTGCAGCTCCACGCCGCCGACGCCGACGACCTGCATCGGCGTCAGGAAGTCCGAGGCGGTGAAGCCGGTGCCGTAGATGATGACGTCCACCGCGTGCTCGACGCCGTCGGCGGTGCGGATGCCGGCCGGCGTGATGGCCTCGATGGCATCCGTGTGCACGGCCACGTTGGGGCGCTGCAGGGCCCGGGGCCAGCTGCCGTTGTCGCGCACGATGCGCTTGGCCAGCGGGGGGTAGGGCGGGATCATCTTGGCCCGCAGCTCCGGGTCGGTGAACTCGGCCTCCAGGTGGGCCGTCAGGAGCTGACGGACCATCTCGTTGAGCATGCTCATGGAGCGCTCCTGGTCGGGCCACTCCGGGTCGACCACGGCGGCCGGCAGGAGGCCCTCGTGCATCCGCCAGAACTGCACCAGCCGGTCCCAGCGGGCGTAGTCAGGCGCGTACCCCATGAGCCAACGGAGGTCGCCGGGCAGGTCGTCGTGGTAGTTCGGGGTGGGCGCCAGCCACGGTGGTGTGCGCTGGAATACGAGCAGCTCGCCCGCCTCCTCGGCCACGTGGGGGATGAGCTGCGCCGAGCTGGCCCCCGTGCCGATGACGGCCACGCGCTGGCCGGCCAGGTCCACGCTGTGGTCCCAGCGCGCCGAGTGGAACGAGGGCCCGGCGAAGTCGGCCTGGCCGGGGATGTCGGGGAACTTGGGCCGGTTGAGCTGGCCGACAGCGGACACGACGACCTGGAACGGTTCGGTGGCCTCCGTGCCGTCGGGGCCGCGCGTCGTGACGTCCCAGCGCTGCTCGTCCTCGTCGAAGCGGGCCCCGAGGACCTCGGTGCCGAAGCGGATGAGGGGGCGCAGGTCGAAGTCGTCGGCGCAGCGGCGGAAGTAGTCGAGCAGCGCCGGCTGGGTGGAGAAGAACTGCGGCCAGTCGCTGCTCTGCGCGAACGAGTAGCTGTAGAAGTGGTTGGGCACGTCCACCCGGCAGCCGGGGTAGGTGTTCTCGTACCAGGTGCCCCCCACCTCGACGTCCTTCTCGAGGATGGTCACCTCCACGCCGGCCTGGCGCAGCCGGTGGGCCGCCAGCAGGCCGGACATCCCCGCCCCGATCACGGCGACGCGCCACGGCACCTCCGGGGCCACCTCGGCCTTGGTCCACCCGGGGGCGCGGTGGTCGGCGCCGGCCAGGGCCAGCTCCTCTCGGAGCACGCCGTACCACTCGTCGGTGGCCGGGCCCACGAGGAACTCGATCATCGAGTGCAGGTCGTCGGGTGTCGGGTCGGGGGCGATGGGGGCGCCCGCATCGCGGTGACGGCTCAGCGCGTCGAGCACCACCTTGCGGGTGGTGGTCAGCTGCTCGGCGGTGAAGCCGGCGTCGGGCTGCATGAGCGCCATCGGATCGGGGCGCAGATCCTCGCGCAGCAGGGTCAGGTCACCGGTGAGGTGCGCCGTCGTCAGCAGCAGCGTGATGACGTCGGCCGCCTCCACCGCCGCCCGGAGCTGGTCGTCGGTCGCGGTGGTGATGCGGTCCCCCTGGTCCATGGGCCTAGTCGACCCCCGACTTGACTGAATGGTCAAGTCGGGGGTCGTCCCAGTAGGCCAAATCCGACTGATTTGGTCGGGATCAGCGGACCGAGGGGCTCAGCACACCCCGAGGGGCCGTCGCCACCGCTGGCGAGGGCAGCCGGAAGGCGAAGGTGCTGCCGATCCCGGGCTCGCTGCGCACCCAGATGTCCCCACCGTGCAGGTCGAGGAAGCGTCGCGCCAGAGCGAGTCCCAGCCCCGTCCCCTCGTTGGCCTGGTCGGGTCCGTTCACCTGTTGGAAGTCCTCGAAGATGCGATGGAGGTCCTCGGCGGCGATGCCGATCCCGGTGTCGTGCACCTCAACGATGACGGCCTGGTGCGACGCCCGGGCGACGACCTCGACGAGGCCGCCCGGAGGGGTGAAGCGAACGGCGTTGGCGAGCAGGTTGACCAGGACCTGCTGGATCCGCCGTTGGTCCCCGTAGGCGTCTTGGACCTCTTGGGCGACGTCGACGCGGAGCATCACCTGGCTCGTGCTGGCCCGGGTGCGCACCAGGTTGACGGACGCGGAGATGCTCTCGGTCAGCGAGAACCAATGTGGCTGGATGTCCATGCGACCCGACTCCACCTTGGCCAGGTCGAGCACGTCGTTGATCAGCGCCAGCAGATGGGCTCCGGCGGCGTTGATGTCTTGGACGTACTCGGCCTGGCGCTGGTTGAGCTCGCCGAAGTGCTGGCCGCCTAGCACTTCGGCGAACCCGATCACGGCGTTCAGGGGGGTGCGCAGCTCGTGAGACATGTGGGCGAGGAACTCGGACTTGTGGCGGCCGGCCGCCTCCATCTGCTGGCGGCTGCTCTCTGCCTGCGCTCGCGCCGCCTCCGCGGCGAGGCGGGCCGTCGCTTCCGCCCGGGAGGTGGCGGCCAGTCGCCCGACGAGCGCCTCGACGGTGGCGGCGCCCACGGCGCAGACCCCCACGAGGAGCAGCCACCGGGCCACCGGCGAGGGGTTCGGCCGGAGGGCCACCTGGAGCCAGGCCTCGCAGGCGCCGATGAGCGCGAGCAGCACGAACGAGCCGCGATGGTCGAGGAACATCACCAGGGCGATGGCGGTGAGGATGAGGAACATGGCCCCGTAGGGGGCGAAGGAGGCGCCGCTCCAGTAGCTCGCCAGCGTGGAGGCGGCGCAGGCGAAGGCCCCGCAGAGGTGGATCATCCATGGTCGGATGCTGAAGCGGGTGACCGCGAGCAGGGCGCCGACCAGGAGGCCGCCGATGGCGATCAACGCCACCGGGACGGGACGGAAGCCCGCCGTCGGATCCGCGATGGCCACGGTGCAGATGGTGGAGGTGAGCCCCAGCGCGCCCGCCCCGAGGAAGAGGGGCGCGGCGACCATCCGGAACTCCACGAGCTCGCCCGGAGCGGTGTCGGCGCCGGATGGATCTCCCGTATCGGGACGGAGCCGTACCCCGAGGCTGGGCCCGAAGAGGCGGCCGAGCAGGGTCATCGCACCAGGGCGAGGTCGTCGAGTCGGTCGACGTGCCACGCCATGACAGGTGCGACGAACCCGGGCAGCAGGAGGTCCTCGGGGAGTGGGGACGATTCGAGCCGATCCTCGAGCAGCGCATGCGTGCGCTGGTTGATGAGGATGGTGTGGCCGTCGCGGGCGACATCCGAGAGGCGGGACGCCAGGTTCACCACGGGCCCGAGGGCGGAGTACTCGTAGCGCCCCTCGAACCCCATCATCCCCACCGTGGCGTAGCCGCTGGCCACGCCGATCCCCACGCCGATCGAGTAGCCGAGCCGTCGCCACGAGTCGTTGAGGGTGCCGATGTCCTCGACGAGGCGCAGGGCGGTACGCACCGCCGTACCGGCCGGGTCCTCGCAGGGGAGCGGGTCGTTCCAGAAGAGCATGACCCCGTCTCCCGCGAAGTGCCCCACCGTCGCGCCACTGGAGTGCACGTGACGCTCGACCATCGAGTGGTAGTCGTGCAGCACGTCGATGACCTCCTCGGGCTCAGCGCTCCCCGCGAACAGGGTGAAGCCCCGGAGGTCTGCGAAGAGCACCGCCACCTCACCGCGGTGTGGTTCGAGGAGCGTGCCGTCGCGCTGCAGGGCGTCGACCACCGCTTCGGGCAGGTAGCGGTGGAGCTCGTGCAGCCGGTTGAGCTCGACCGCCTGGGCGTGGATCTCCTGGCTGAGCCGGCCGCGGTGGGCGACGAGCTCGTCGTGGTAGCGCTTGACGCGAAGCAGTGAGCGAACCCGTGCCAGGAGCTCGGCCTGGTTGAACGGCTTGGCCACGAAGTCATCTGCCCCGGCGTCGAGCCCGGCCACCCGGTCCTCGGTGGCGGTGGCGGTGATCATCACGATCGGTAGGGCGGCGGTGGCGGGGTCGCCGCGCAACCGCCGGCACACCTCGAGACCGGACAGGTCGGGGAGGTGCACATCGAGCAGCACGAGGTCCACGCCGCGCGCCGCCTCGACCAGTGCGTCGGGTCCTGTCTCGACGCTGATCACCTCGTAGCCCTTCGGCACCAGCACTGCCTCGAGCAAGCGCAGGTTGGCTTTGGTGTCATCAACGGCCAGGATCCGTGGAGGGGTGTTCACGACGCCACGCGGTGCACCAGCACCTCGCGCACCTGGTCGGCGAAGCGTCGCACATCGATCGGCTTCGTGAGGTAGCCGTCGAAGCCGGCGGCCAGGAAGAGCGCCTCGTCACCGTCCATGGCGATCGCAGTCAGCGCGATCACCGGGGGATGCGCTCCCAGCCGGCCTCTGATCCTGCGCTGAACCTCCAACCCGTCGAGGTCGGGGAGCTGGATGTCGAGCAGCACCACGTCGAGGTCTCCCTCGTCGCATCGCTCGATGGCGGCCTCGCCTGTCGTCACGGCCTCGGCGGCCATGCCCGCCACCTCGAGCACGGCGAGGAGGAGCTTGCGGCTCCGCTCGTTGTCCTCGACCACCAGCACTCGCTCCACCATCGGTCCCTCCCCAGGGGCTGTCGCTGCGCTGACCTTGGCGCAGCGAGGTTGTGGCGAGGTTGTGTGGCGGTTGTCACCCATCGGGTGTGCGGTCTTGGATGGTGGCGCGGCCCCCTCTCGCCGAGGGTGTGCAGATCGACGACATCGCAGTGCGCATCCTTGGGCCCATCGAGATCGAGCGGGCCGGACAGCTCCTCGAGCTCACGGGCCGACGCGAGCGGGCCGTGCTCGCCTTGCTTCTGGTGCGGCCCGGCCAGGTGGTCTCCTTGCATCGCATGACCGACGGCGTGTGGGACGGGCACCCGCCCGCGACCGCAGTCACCTCCCTGCGTTCGCACGTGTCACGGGTGCGCAAGGCCCTTGCCCGCGTCGGCCTCGATGCTCTTCTGGCCACCGAGGCCGACGGCTACGCCATGCGCGTCGAGGGCCTGCGACTCGACCGAGTGGAGTTCGAGCAGCACGCCGTGGCCGGGCGTGACCTGCTGGCCACGGGCCACCACGACGAGGCCGCCGCGCGCCTGGGCCACGCGCTCGAGCTCTGGCGGGGCGATCCCTTCGGTGATGTGGGAGGCAGCGCCTTCGCGCTGGCGGAGGTCACGCGCCTCGCAGAGGCCTACAAGACCGTGCGCGAGGATCGCATCGACGCCGAGCTCCTCCGCGGCCGTCATCGAGAGCTCATCGCCGAGCTCGAGTCGCTCGTCGTCGACGAGCCCGTGCGCGAGCGGCTCTGGGGCCAGCGGATGATCGCCCTGTACCGGTCGGGACGCCAGGCGGAAGCACTGCGGGCCTACAGCGAGCTGCGGACCTCCCTGGTGGAGCACCTGGGGATCCTGCCCAGCCCGGCGCTGCAGCAGCTCGAGGTGGCCATGCTCTGTCAGGACCCCGTCCTCGACCTAGGGACCCGGAACCTCCCTGCGGTGCAGCCGGCCGCCTCTACGGTGGTCGAGCCAGCGGTCGAGCCAGCGGTCGAGCGGTATGCCGAGGCGCAGCCCTGTCTCGCGCCACCGCTCCCCGCCGAGCTGCACCCGGAGGAGGGCACGGCCTTCGTCGGTCGCGAGGCCGAGCGTCAGGTGGTGCGGCGCTCGTGGCATGGCGCCCGCTCGGGCACGACCCACACGGTGCTCGTGGCAGGCGAGCCGGGCATCGGGAAGACCACGCTGGCGGCCACGCTCGCTGCCGAGGCCCACGCCGAGGGCGGGGCGGTGCTCGTTGGGCGCTGCGACCGAGATGCGCTCACGCCGTACCAGCCGTTCGTGGAGGCGCTGCGTCGGTTCGTCGAGACCTGTGACGCCGGGTGCCTGGCCCGGCAGTCGCTACCCGATCTGCGCGAGCTCGGCCGCCTGGTGCCCGAGCTGACCGACCGCGTCCCTGGGTTGCACCCCCACGGGGCAGCCGCTGACGCGGATCGCTTCAGCCTCTTCGAAGCCGTGACCGGCTTCCTCGCCACGGTGGCCGTCGCCCACCCGCTCGTGCTCGTCCTCGACGACCTCCACTGGGCGGACCAGCCGACCTGTCTGCTGCTGCGCCACGTGCTGCGCCACGCGCCGAATGCTCGGCTGCTGGTCGTGGGCACCTACCGCGACATCGACCTGACGGCCACGCATCCCCTGACCGACCTGCTCGCCGATCTCCGTCGGCAGGAGCACGTCACGCGGCTCCTGCTGCGCGGGCTCGATCACCAGGAGGTGGCGGCGCTGGTGAACGCTATGGCCGGCACTGATCTCGGTGAGCAGCGCGTCCTGGTGGCCGACGCCCTGCAGCGTGAGACGGATGGGAACCCGTTCTTCGTCCGCGAGCTGGTGCGGCACCTCCAGTCGACCACCGCCTCGCCTGATCAGTGGGGCGAGCAGCTCGAGCACGGCGAGGTCGGGCTCCCCGAGAGCATCCGCGAGGTCGTGGGCCGCCGGATCGGGGCGCTGGCGTTGGATGCGGAGCGCACCCTCACCCTGGCTGCCGTGGTTGGCGCCACGTTCGATCTGTCCACGCTGGAAGCGGTAGCCGACACTGGCGAGGCGGACGTGCTCGACGCCATCGAGGATGCGGTGGGCGCCGGCTTGGTCATCGAGGTGCCCGACCGGCCTGGCACCTTCGCCTTCTCCCATGCGTTGATCCGCGAGGTCGCCTACGGCTCGCTGAGCACGGTGCGCAGGCTCCGGCTGCACCGGGCCGTGGGGGAGGCCCTCGAGGAGCGGGCCGAGTCGGGCGAGGTCTCGCACCTCGTGCTGGCCCACCACTTCTTGGAGTCGGGGGCGTCGGGCGGCGCTCCCGCCAAGGCCATCTTCCACAGCCAGCGGGCCAGCGCGGCAGCCATGGAGCAGCTCGCCTACGAGGAGGCGGCGGCCTGTCTGGAACGGGCGCTCGAGGTGCAGGCCGCCGCCGAGCAGCCTGATCCCCTGGCCCGGGTCGACCTCCTCGACGGTCTCGGGCACGCCCAGTGGCGGATCGGCTCTCCGCTGACCAGGGCCACGTTCGAGCAGGCGGCCCTGGAGGCCCGTGCGTTGCACGACGGATGGCGCTTCGCTCGCGCCGTCGTGGGCCTCGGCCTCCACTCGGGTGGGTTCGCGTCGTCCATCCGCGCGGACCTCGAGCTCATCGAGCTGATGGAGGAGGCGCTGGCCGGCATCGGCCCCGATGACAGTGAGCCGCGTGCTCGGCTCTTGGCCCGTCTCGCCATTGAGCGCTACTTCACGCCGCTACGGGCCGACAGCCGCGCCATCGGCGATGAGGCCGTTGCGATCGCCGAGCGGCTGGGCGACGACCGGGTGCGCCTGGTCGCACTGCACGCCCGCGCGTGGGCCGGCTTTGCGCCGAGCGTTCCCCCGTCGGAGCGACTCCTGGAGGTGGCGGAGGTCGCCGATCTGGCGCAGCGCATTGGGGACCGCGAGATGGCCTACCTCGCCGAGGCACTGCGCCAGCAGACCTTGCTGGAGATCGGCGACCTGGCCGGCGCCGACGGGTGCTGCGAGCGGATGACGCTGCTGGTCAGCGAGCTCCGGATGCCCCGCTTCGCCCCGTGGATCCGCTCGTACCGCGCCACGCGGGCCTTCTTGGCTGGTGAGCTCGACGAGGCCGACCGCTTGGCGGAGGACGCGTTGGCGGAGGCCATGGAGATCGGGGCCGACGTCGACGCTGCGCTCTGGCTCATCGGTGGCCAGCAGCTCGCCGTGCGGATGTTCCGGGACGGCCTCGAGCCCTTCGCGGGCGTGCTGGAGACCATGGCCCGTGACTTCCCCCAACAGGGTTCGGTGATCGCCATGGTGCCGCTGCTGCACCGTGAGCTGGGGCGAGATCGCGAGGTGGTGGACTCGTACCGGGTGGCCGCCTCGAGGCGGCACGACGTCTCCCGCGACGCGACGTGGCTGATCTACGCGTGGGCGCTCGGTGTGGCCTGCCGCGACGCTGGGGGCACGAGCACGGCGGAGGAGCTCTACGACGAGCTGCTCCCCTATGCCGACCGCTGGGCCGTGTCGACCCCGTCGATCTGCTTCGGACCGATGGCCTACGCGCTCTCCGGGTACGCCTCCGTCCTCGGGTGGCACGACGCTGCGCTGGCCCATGTCGAGTCGGGCCTGGCCAGCGCCAGATCCAGGCACGCCCTGCTGTTCATCGCCTCCGGTCTGGTCGAGCAGGCCGAGGTGCTCCTGGCGCGCCGCGCCCCCGACGACCGGGCCCAGGCCATGGCTGCGCTCGACGAGGCCACCCACCTCGGCATCGGGTTGGGGCTCACCAGCCTGCTCCGCAGGGTCCGGGGGATCCGCGCCTCAGCATGACCCGCCGGGCGGCGCTCAGGTGGGCGACGGAGCTCCGCGAGGGGCACTGGCGGCGACGAGGGCGGCGGCGGCCAGCACGTGGAACACGGCGTGCCCCTGGAGGCGGCTGTTGCACGAGCACAGCGGCCCGCCAGTGCGGCTGAGCGCGTGCAGGGTGGCCGCGGCGGCGGCGAGGAGGGCCGCCTCCGGGCGCAGCTGGCGTGCGGGCGTGCGCCGCTGGGCGTTGGCCAGCGTTGCCACGATGGCCACCAGGCCCCCGTCGTGGAGCGCCTTGGCCATCCGTCCGCCCGGGCCGTGGTAGGCGACGCTGCCGACCCCCTCGACGGCCACGGCCGCCGCGACGGCGGCCCATGCGCCACTGCGGTCCCGGCGGGCCCGGCGGGCGATGGGCATGGCGGCCAGCACGAAGGCCAGGCTCGACACGGTGTTGGCGGGCTGGCCGATGAGGCCCGGTCGGATGCGCTCGCAGTCCGAGATGGCCACGTGGGCCCGAGCGGGGATGGCGGCCGGGTCGCGGTGGCCGCGGCGCCCGCTCACGTGACGTCCACGACCGAGCGCACCGAGCGCACCACGTCGGCCCGCACCGCCTCAGCCAGGTCGACGGTGGCGATGCGCTCGCGCTGGGCCTGCCACCGCAGCACCATCTGCGCCAGGGCCAGCGCCCGCTCCACCAACCAGATGGCGGCCAAGGCGCCGATGGCGGCGGTCACCACCACCGCGGTGACGGCCACGAAGCCGTCGGTGGTGAGCACCCCGGCGGTGATCCATGCCGTGGGGAAGGCCAGGAGCCCGACGAGCGCCCGCACGGTGCCCTTGCTCACCGGGGTCTCGACCAGGAGGCTGGCCAGGGCGACCAGGGCCGCCGGCCACACGTTCACGATCACGGTGGCGGCCACGATCGAGCCCAGCAGCACCACGAGCACGGCGATCCCGAGGGCAGAGCGCACGAGCCGGGTCGGGTTGGTGGGCGTGATGATGTCGGCATCGGTGAGCCGCAGGCCGGTGAGCAGGGTGGTGTAGCGCCCCACCTCGCGGCGCACCTCGGCCTGGTCGGCGGGGGCAGCCCGCCCGAGGCGGCGAGCCAGGGCGTAGCGCTCCTCGAGCGAGGGGTCGGGGTCGTGCTCGGTGCTCAGCGCCACGTGGGCGGCCTGGTCGAGGGCCAGGGCCGTCTCCACGTCGGTGAAGTCGGGGCTCACCGCCCGCAGCCCGCGCTCGATCACCGCAGTGAGCTTGCGCACCGCCTCCACGTCGTCCGCCCCGACGCCCGCGGGGGTCACGACGTCGAGCTCGATGGGCACGCCGATCTGCACGAGGGCCGAAGCGCGCAGCGCCACCTTGTCGGGGAAGGCGAGGCCCACCGGCAGGATGACGACGCCTGCCGCGCCGGCTGCTCGGGCGCCCAGGGCGATGCGGGCGGCGCCGGTCTTGATGGGGTCGACGCGGGGACGGTCGTGCGTGGTGCCCTCGGGGAAGATGGCCACGATGTCGCGGTCGACGAGGGCGCGGTGGCAGTCGGCGAAGGCGTCCTCGTTGCCGACGGCCCCGCCGGCATCGCCTTGGCGGCGGACGAACACCACCCCGGCCCGTCTCAGGATGAACCCCGCCAGCGGCACCTTGCGCAGACCGGCCTTGGCGATGAAGCGGGGGAGGCGACCGAGTGCGCTCGTGATGACGAGCGGGTCGACGAAGCCGTTGAAGTGGTTGGCGACGAGCAGCACGGGCCGGCCCTCGGGGAGCCGCTCCCGTCCGGCCACCTCGACCCGGCGGAGCAGCAGCGAGGTGGCGAACCGGCCGATCCAGGCGATCAGGCGGCGCATGCGGGCTGCTCCATCGGTGGAGTCTGTCCTGCCGAGGGGGTCAGCCGCCGGACAGCGCCTGCATCAACGTGATCTCGTCGAGGCCCTCGATCGGGGCGTCGAGGTCGCGGACCGACTCCTGGCCCACGAAGACCTTCATGTGGGTGCGCAGCGCACCCTGCTCGTCGACCACCCGAAAGCGCAGGCCCGGGTACTGACGGTCGAGGTCGCCGAGCACGGCGGCGATGGTGCCCCCGTCGGCGTCGACGACGCTGGCACCCGCGGTGTACGAGCGCAGGGGCGTGGGGATGCGGACGCGCACGCTCAGCCCGGCGACCACTCGACGCTGTAGACCTCGGGCAGGTGGGCGGCGAGGTTGGCCCAGGTGTCGCCCTCGTCGACCGATCCCCACACCTCGCCACCCGTGGTGCCGAAGTACACACCGACCGGGTCGGCGCCGTCGACCGTCATCGCCTGGCGCTTGACGGTCAGCCAGCCGCGCTCGGGCAACCCGGTGTCCTGGCGGCTCCAGCTGGCGCCCGCGTCGCGGGTGACGTAGGCCGCCGGACGACCGTCGGGGCTCGTGCGCGGCCACACGTCGGTGCCGTCCATCGGGAACACCCAGGCCGTGTCCGGGTCGCGCGGATGGAGCTCGATCGGGAAGCCGATGTCGCCGACGTCGCGCGGCATGTTGTCCCCGATGCGCTCCCAGCGGGTGGCGGGCCGGTCGAGCCGGTAGATGCCGCAGTGGTTCTGCTGGTAGAGGCGGTCGGGCATGGCGGGGTGGAGGCGGACCGTGTGGGGGTCGTGCCCGAAGGGCGCCTCGGAGTCGGGCAGGAACTCCGCTGTGCATCCGGCGTTGAGCGGCTGCCAGTCCTGGCCGCCGTCGGTGCTCTCGAACACCCCGCCGCCAGACAGGCCGAGGTAGAGGTGGGCGGCATCGCGCGGGTCGACGATCACGGAGTGCAGCATCGAGCCGTCGGGCGTGTTCTGGGCCGGCCACTCGGCCCACGTCGCCCAGGAGGGATGGTCGTTCCAGCCGTCGACCGGCGCCCACGTGTCGCCGACGTCCTCGCTTCGGAAGAGCCCCTGCGGAGAGCCGCCGGCGTACCAGCAACCGGGCTCGTCGGGGTGGCCGGGCGTGAGCCAGAACACCTTGTCGAGCGCCCGGCCGTGCACGTCGCCAGTGCGGAAGGCGGGCGGTGACGACGCCTCGACGAAGGTGCGGCCGCGGTCGGTGGAGCGCATGACCGTGGGCCCGAGGTGACCGGTGCTGACGCCGATGAGGACGACGGCAGGGTCGCGCGGGTCGGCGACGGCGTGGTGGACGATGTGGCCCAGGAACTCCGGTCCGCGGAGCTCCCAGCCATCGCGCCGGGCATCGGGGGTCAGCGTCCACAGCCCTTTGCGCGTTCCGACGAGCAGCATGCCGAGACCGTACCCAAGGCTGGTGACGGCGTCTCGGGCGTCGGGCGTCGACGACGGTTGTCATCACGCACGTCACCTCCGCCGGCGACGCATCCCCTCCAGCACGGCCCGCGCGCTCAGCTCCAGCTCGGCCCGCCCGGGCAGTGCATGCTGCTCGCCGTACACGTGCTGGACGAGGTCGGCGGCGCGGTGCGGCGTGGTGATGTCGAGCACGGTGAACAGAAGCTCGAGATCGCTGCGGTCGGCGGGCCGGAAGGCCGCCATCTTCATGGCGAGGAGGTGGCGGGGCGAGGCCACTGCGACGCTGAGGCCGGGCACGTCGAACAGCACCGCCTCGGTGTCCGACGCTGGCCCGGGCACCCACGCGGCAACCGAGCTGTTCAGCCACGTAGGGGGGAGGCCTCGCTCCACCGCCATCGCCGTCGCCTCGGCGGCGACCGATGCCTCCGGTTGGAAGATGGCGTCGATGTCCGCGGTCACACGCCGGGTGTCGAGCTCCAACGCCATGGCGGCGCCGCCCACGATGTAGACGCTCCCCTGCACGCCGTTGGCCTCGAGTCGCGCCCCCAGCTCGGTGAGGAGCTCGGTGATCTCGGCGACCGGGAGCTCCCGCTTCGGTGCCATCAGAGGGTCTCCAGTGCTCGTCCGTCGAGCCAGATGCCCTTGATCGACAGATCGATCGGGGTCCGCTGGATCGTCCGGGCATCGAGCACGGGGTCGGCGGCTGGGAACCACCATGGTGTCAGCGGTGCGACCGTCGTCCAGGCGGGGGCCGGGATCCTCCGCGTCCGGCATTCGCGGCTGATCACCGCCGCCAGGAGCGCGTCCCACCGGTGGTCGCCGGTGCTGGCCGGCTCGACGAGGAAGGCGGCGATCTCCGTCGGGTCGTCGAGGGCGCGGAGGTCGGCGAGTGCTCGGGTGAGCATGCGCAGCGCGAAGTCGGTGTCCCCCCGACCGAGCTCCTCTCGGATCGCCTCGGCGGCGTCAGCGGCCGTCGTCCAGGTGCGGCCCGGCGCGAGGCTCGGCTGGGTTGCCACCGAGCGCAGCTCGAGCCCCAGCGCGGCGAGGGTGGCGATGACCTTGCCCATCTCCGCTCGCCGGTGACCGCCACCCTCGAGGAGGCTGATCCACTGCCGCGTCGTGCCGGCGGCGCGCGCCAGCTGAGTCTGCGACCAGCCGGCTCGGCGCCGGGCCGCCCGGATGAGAGCGGCGAGATCCGCGCCTGTGCGAGCTGCGGTCATCAGAGACCCTTCGGCTGATGGAAGTGTTCGCGGGCAGGGTACATCATGCCCGCGAACGGTTCCATCGTGCATCGAATGACATCGACGTAGTTGCACGTCTGTAGTTTCTCGTGTAGTCTGGGGGTTCTTCCCCTTCGGGACCTGGGTGCTGGTCCCCATCCGTGTGCGACCGCGCGTCCCGGAGGTGAAGCCATGGCTGCGCTGCCCGACCTGGGCCCGACGACCTCCTCGGCGCGGGTCGCCGCCTACCGGGCCTGCACCCCGGCCGAGCGCAGCGATGCGCTCCGCCAGCTGGCCGCGCTGCTGTCGGCCACCCAGGCGGAGCTGCTCGACCTCGTGACTGCCGCCGACGCCGAGGGGGACTGGAAGGCCGATGGCGCCACCGACATGGCGGCCGCCGTCGTGGCCACCTGCCACGTCGGCAAGGGAACGGCGCGGGACTGGGTGCGGGTCGGCCGGGCGCTCGACGTGCTCCCGCACCTGCGCGAGGCCTTCGCCGCGGGCCGCTTGTCGTGGGACCAGGTCGGGCCGGCCACCACCTACGTCACCGCCGACACCGACGCCGACGAGGCCGAGCACCTGCCCGGCTGCACCGCCACCCAGATCGAGGGGATCGCCCGCCGGCACCGCGTCATCCGCACGCGAGACGCGGCGCGCAGCGCCCAGCAGCGTCGCTTCACCTGGCGACCCGACCACGACCACCACGGCTTCCGGTACTCCGGCTTCCTCCCGGCCGATGAGGGGGCGATCCTCAACGCCGCCCTCGATCGGGCCGCCCAGGCGATCGGCCCCGACGCTGACACCGGCACCTGGGCGCCCCACGCCTCGCGCTGCGCCGACGGGCTCGTCGCTCTCGGCCACCAGCACCTGCGTGAGGACCTTGGCACCGATCCCAGCCTCGCGGTGGTGCACGTCGATGCCGAGGTGGTCGACGCGCTGCGAGCCGGCAACGGGAGCGTCGACGGGATCCAGATCGCGCAGGCCACGGTGTTGCGCCTCCTGTGCGACACCACCGTGGAGTACTCGGTCGACGGTCCTGACGGGACCTGCATCGGCATCGGTCGGGCCGGGCGCACCGTGCCCCGTTGGCTACGTCGCCGGATCCTCCACCGAGACGGCACCTGCCGCTTCCCGGGGTGCGAGCGGCCCATCCGTCACGTCCACCACCTCGTCCACTGGTCGGCGGGTGGCGTGACGGACTCGTGGAACCTCCTCGGCGTCTGCTGGGACCACCACCACCTCGTCCACGAGGGCGGCTGGTCAGTCGCCGGCAACGCCGACCTCCGCCTCACCTTCACCAGCCCGTACGGACGAGAGCTTGCCTCGTCACCGGAGCCGCTGCGCTCCGAGGTGCGCGGCAGGATCAGCGACGCTGTCGGGCTGCGCCTGAGCGACCCATCCCCGCCGGGCGACGTCGGCGAGACCGAACCCGCCGCGGCCGACGAGCCGGCCCGGCTGCCGAGCACCCCGCTCCAGCCGGACCCACCCTGCCGGTTGTCGGGCACGCCTCAGCGCCGCCGCGGCCCATGAGCGCTGGGGCGGGTCAGTCGAATCGAGCGGCGTATCGGATCATCGTCAACGACGACTCGCGGGCCTTCCCGGCCGGTTGGAAGCCGACCGATTCGTAGAGGGGTGCCGTAACGCATCTCGGTGACGGTGGCGAAGGAGATGACGACCGAGCGGCCATCGATGAGAGCATCAGAGCGACAGGAAGCCCTTGATCTCGACCTGACGATCACCGTCGTTGATCAGAAACTCGACCGCCCAGCCGGTTCCCGGCACGATGGCGACGCGGAGCAATTCGTTCGGGCCGGGCACCGCATCGTGCGATCGCGACCAGGGGCCATCGAGTAGATCTGCCAGCCAGTCGTCCATGCGAGCCTGACGCTCAACATCAGGTTCGGCCTGGTACCACCTCGCGAGAAGCTCGACGCCGACGAGGCGGAAGCTCACCTGGCATTGCCGCGGCGAACCTCAGACGCGTGGCGACGCAGATCGTCGGCGGTGAGCCCGGGTTCGTCGCGAGCAGCGGGCGTCCAGTGCTCCGGAGGCGCGGTCCGGCCCAGCTGCCGAGCGAGGAGCCGCTGACGCAGCCCGTGGGTCGCGTCCTCGACGATGCGCAGCGTGCGATCGACGAACCGCGCCGGCCCTCGGAGCTCGTCGTGCGCCGGCGCCGCCATCAGCGCGCCCGCCGGCTGATCTTGGCGTCGCCATCGCGTGGACGTGTCACGCCGACAGCGTACGAGGTGAGTCGGGTGATCGCTGTCGGCGACCACGGACGGTGACCGCCATCGGAACGGCGCGGGAGCTCGGCGGGGCCAGCCGAGAATCGCTCTCGGGATCGGCCTCGGGCGTCAGCACCAGGCCGGGGCCTTGGCGGCCCCTGACCTGGGCTTTCTCGGTGGTCGGAACCGGCGTCGATCCGGTGACCTTCCGCTTTTCAGGCGGACGCTCTGCCTACTGAGCTACCCGACCGAGATCGTTGCTGCATTGTGGCGGTCCCGACGGGATTTGAACCCGCGACCTCCGGCTTGACAGGCCGGCGTGCACTCCAAACTGCACCACGGGACCGTGGTGACTGCATTGCTCACCGCACCCCCAACGGGATTCGAACCCGTGCTGCCGGCGTGAAAGGCCGGTGTCCTAGGCCGCTAGACGATGGGGGCTTGGGACACCTGATGGCAGCCCGGGATTGCTCCCCGTTGAGGGTAGGGGCGAGACACTAGCAGTGCCGCCTCCGCCCTCAAACCTCGCAGGCCGACCCTCAGGCGTCGGGGTCGGTGGGTGGCGGCAGACCCTCGGTCAGCGCGTCGACCACCTCGCTGAGCAGGAAGCCGAGGTACTCGTACACCGCGTAGGCGGGGGCGTCAGGATCGTCGGCGTCGACATCGAGCAGCTCCTCGCTCACATCGAGCCGCGTGCCCAGCACGAGGCGCAGGTCGTTGAGCGAGCTCAGCCAGGCGCTGAGCTGCTCCTCGTCGAGCTCCTCGGCGCCCAGCGTGGCCTCGACGGTGGCCAGCGCAGCCAGGCGCCGCTCCAGGAGCTCGTCGCGCACCAGCTGCTGGTACTCGCGGTCGCGCTCCGGGTCGTCGTGGTAGGCGGTGGGGAACAGGCGACGGACCGAGGGGTCGTCGGTTGTCTCGGCGAGCAGCTCACGAAGCTGGTCGGCGAGGTTGCCGAGCAGCGTGCGCTCCGGCTCGGGGAGGCGGATCTCGTAGGTGCCGCCGCGGGTGCGGCGGATGCGCTGCCTGCGGAAGATCGCCATCAGGTGTCGTGCTGCATCGTCGCCCACAGCCCGTGCTCGTGGAGGCGGAAGACGTGCAGCTCGCAGGTCTCTCGGGGGCCGTTGGCCACGGCGGCGCGGCCCTCGGTGTGCACCTGCAGCATGAGGCGGTCGGCCTTCTCCCTGGGGTAGCCGAAGAGCTTCTGCAGCACGAAGGACACGTAGGACATGAGGTTGATGGGGTCGTTCCACACGAGCACCACCCAGGGCACGTCTTCCTCCGTGGTGGTGTCGCCGACGGGGTCGTTCACCTCGACGGGGGCGGGAGCAGGGGCCGGGCCTGGCATCAGGGCACCGCCGGTGCGGCCGCGGCTGGTGTGGGGGCCGCCGGCGGGGCCGGGGTGCACTCGGTGAGGGCGAGGTACAGGCGCAGCGTGGCAACCCACACCAGCACCGAGCCCAGCACGTGGAGACCGACGAGCGGCTCCGGCACACCCGTGAAGTACTGGAAGTAGCCGAGCGTGCCCTGGGCGAGGATCGCGGCGACGAGCAGGTTGCCGCGGCCGACGACCTCCGGGGCCGCGTCGCCCCGACCGAGCTGACGCACCACGATCACCACGAGCCCGAGCAGCGCCCACACCGCCAAGCTGTGGACCCGGGCCACGGAGGTGACGGCGAACGGCAGGCGACTGGCCGCATCGTCGCCACCATGGGGACCGCTCCCGGTGACGAAGGTGCCGCTCACGAGCACGAGCGCAGCCAGCCCCACGAGCACTCGGGAGCGCTGCAGCAGCTCGGGCGTGGACCGTGGGCGGCGCACGCCGTCGGGTTCGCCGGCCTTGTGGTGCAGCACCACGGCGTTCCAGACGAGCACAGCGGAGAGGAGGTAGTGGCCGGCCACCGCGATCGGCGTCACGTGCAGCAGCACGACGAGCCCGCCCAGCAGGGCCTGCGCGAACACGCCGACCACCAGCCCCCAGGACCAGCGGGTGAGGTCGCGGCGGACGGGGTTGCGGCGGCGGGAGCCGAGCACGGCGAGGGCCACCGCGACGGAGACCGCCCCCGTGAAGAGGCGGTTCACGAACTCGATCCACCCGTGCGCACCGGTGGCCCCACGCGGCACGAGCGACCCGCTCTCGCAGGCCGGCCACGTGGGACAGCCCATGCCCGAGCCGGTGAGTCGCACGGCGGCGCCCGACACCACGATGGCCCCCACCGCGACGAGCGCGACACCCGTCACCATCCTGTAGGTCTGCGGGCTGATCGACGCGCGCGACGGCGAGGTGATGCGGGCGCGGATCCGGGGCACGCCAGCCAGGCTACGGACCGCCGCCCGCGTCGCTCCACACGCGCCCGCGCGGGTTCGCTGCCGCGGCGGGGGCAGGCCTAGCCTGCGCTCCGTGTTCGCTCCCCGGCTCTCGACTCGCGCCCGAATCGCGGCGTACGTCGCGCTGACGAAGCCACGGATCATCGAGCTCCTGCTCGTCACCACCGTCCCCACCATGATCGTGGCCGACAAAGGCCTTCCGTCGATCTGGCTCATGGTGTGCACCGTCTTCGGCGGCACCATGGCGGCTGGCGGGGCCAACGCCATCAACATGTACGTCGATCGAGACATCGACCGCCTGATGGAGCGCACGAAGAAGCGGCCGCTCGTCACCGGCGCGATGTCCCCCCAGGCTGCCCTCACCTTTGCCATCTGCCTCGAGGCCGTGGCCTTCGTGTTCCTGTGGACCACGGTCAACCTGCTCAGCGCGGTGCTCGCCGTGGCGGCCTGCCTGTTCTACGTGTTCGTGTACACGCTCTGGCTCAAGCGCACGTCCACTCGAAACATCGTCATCGGCGGTGCTGCGGGCGCCGTGCCCACCCTGATCGGCTGGAGCTCGGTCACGGGCCGCCTCGACTGGGCGCCGGTGGTCCTCTTCGCCATCATCTTCTACTGGACACCTCCGCACTTCTGGGCGCTGGCCATCCGCTATCGCGAGGACTACGCGGCCGCCGACGTCCCGATGCTCCCCGCCGTGGTGAGCCTGCGCCGCACGTCGGTCCGCATCCTCCTGTACACGCTTCTCCTGTGGGCTCTGACGCTGGTGTTCTCCCCCATAGCGGGCATGGGCCACGTCTACCTGGGCGCCGCGATCGTGCTCGGAGCGGTGTTCACGTGGTTGGCCGTGCGCCTCCTGCGCACCCAGGGGGACCCGCAGCTGGCCGTGTCGGTCGCGGGCGGCACGGCGGAGGTGGAAGTGCGGGCCCACGCCATGCGCCTCTTCACCTGGTCGATCACCTACATCTCCCTCCTGTTCGGTGCGATGGCCCTCGACCAGCTCCTCCGATCCGGATGGTGAGCGTTCCGTTGTCCGCAGGTTCGAAGGGGACCGGCTCACGTGACTAGATTCCCGAACCGACCCCGTCCGCTTCCACAGGTGCCTCGATGACCGTCACCGAAGACGCTCCGGCCGCCGTCTCGGCGCCCTCTGAGCCCATGGCGCCCACTCCGGCGACGTCGGGCCTCGCTGCCATCCTCGGCACCGGCGACCACAAGGTCGTCGGTCGCCTCTGGATCGTCGCCGCCCTCGCCCACGTCGTGCTCGCCGGCACCGCCGCTGTGCTCGTGGCCGCCGAGAAGATCGACCTCTCGAGCGTCGACGTCATCGGCTCCGACTGGTTCGCCCAGCTCTTCGCCTACCGCTCCATCGCCGGCGGCTTCTTCGTGCTGCTGCCCCTCACCATCGGTGTGGCCACCGCAATCGTCCCGCTCCAGCTCGGCGCCCCCACCCTCGCCTTCCCGCGAGCGGCCGCCGCTTCGGCCTGGACGTTCCTCATCGGGAGCGGCCTCGTGGTGGGATCCTTTGCCATCGACGGCGGCCCCGGCGGGAGCGACGTCGACGGCGTGCGCCTCTTCATCGTCGCCTTCCTCCTCGTGCTCGTCGCCGAGGTCGTGGCCTGGATCTGCATCGCCACCACGGTGATCACCGTGCGGGTGCCCGGCCTGTCGCTGGCCCGCACGCCGCTGTTCGCCTGGTCGACGCTCATCGCCGGCGCCGTCTGGATCGTCACGCTGCCCGTGCTCGGCGGCATGTTGCTCCTCGCCTACCTCGACGTCCGCTACGGCGGCGATGGCGGCTTCTTCGGCGGGGGCGACGCCACCCTGTACGCCCGGATCGCCTGGGTGTTCAGCACCCCGGCCGTCTACGCCTTCGCCATCCCCGCCCTCGGGGTCATCGGGTCGGTCGTGCCCGTCTTCACCGGCACTCGTCACGAGCGGCACCGCACCGCGCAGGGTCTCATCGGCGCCTTCGGCGTGCTGAGCGTCGGCGCGTGGGCCGTGCCCGGCTTCGGTCAAGACGCCTTCCCCTGGCTCTACGAGCTGCCCTGGGTGGCGGTGTCGATCGCCATCGTCGTGCCGCTGCTCGGGCTCTTGGGCCTCTGGGCGATCACTGCGCGGCGGGGTCGGGTCACCCTCGGAAGCCCGCTGCTGTTCGGCCTCGCGGCCGCCGTCATGCTCCTCGTTGGAGTGCTGGCCGGTGCCGTACAGGCCATCAAGCCGATCAAAACGCTCGTCGACGGTCCGGGCACATCGCTCTACGGCACCACCTGGTCCACCTCGGTGGCCTCGTACGTGGTGCTGGCCGCGGCCATCGCCCTGCTCGGCGCCGTCGTGTACTGGTCGCCCAAGCTCCTCGGTCGCAGCTTCGCCGAGGGTCCCGCCCGAGGCGTGGCGCTGTTGCTCCTGGCCGGCACGGTGCTCTGGAGCTTCCCCGACCTCATCGCCGGCCTCCTCGGCCAGCCTGCGGCTCCGGGGATCGCCCCCGCTGACAACGTCAGCACGATCGAGGCCCTCAACACCGCGTCGACCCTCGGTGGGGTGCTGCTGGCGCTGGCCGTCGCCGGTTTCGTCGCCCTGATGATCCGTGCGGCCCGCAGCGACGAGTCGCCCGGCGACGACCCGTGGTCGGGTCACACGCTCGAGTGGGCCACCAGCTCTCCACCGCCCGTCGGCAACTTCGCCAGCCTCCCCGCCATCGCCTCGGAGGCCCCGCTCTACGACGCCCGCCACCGCACCGAGGAGGGCACGACCTGATGTCCGCTGCCGTCACCGTCAGCCCGCTGGTCACGGCCCCGCCGCCGGAACCGCGCCGCCCCCGCGTCCTGCTCATCGGCGCCGCCTTCGGCGCTGTCGCCTCCGGCCTCGTCGTGCTCTCGATGCTCGCCGCGTACCTCCAGCTGCGAGCCAGCCGGATCGGCGCGGGGGCCACGGCCCTGCCCGAGGGCGTGGTGCTTCCCCTCACCCCCGGCAACATGGGCCTCGTCACGTTGCTCATGTCTGCCATCACGATGGCCTGGATCGTGTACTCGCTCCGCGCCGGCGACCGCACCCACGCCTACCTCGGCATCGGCGTCACGTTGCTCCTCGGCGTTGCCTTCATCAACTCCACCGTCTACCTGTACCAGCAGCTCGCGATGGGGCTCACGGCCTCCGGCACGTCGGGTCTGCTCTACGCCGTCACCGGTGCCCACCTCGTGATGGTGGTCGTGGGCCTGATCTTCACGGCGGTCATGGGCTTCCAGGCCCTCGGTGGCCAGCTCGCCGGTCGCGATGCGGAGGGCATGTCTGCCGCCGCGCTCTACTGGTACGTCACCATCGCCGTCTACATCGCCGTCTGGTACGGCATCTACATCACCAAGTAGCGAGGCGCTCTCCTTCGATGTTCACGACCGGATCCAAGTGGT
>JBKJIL010000246.1:0-8754 GCA_046598435.1 Acidimicrobiales bacterium | reverse complement strand
AGGCCACGCCCTGTTCCTCGAGCACCTCACCGACGTCGTCGAGGTCGACTCCGACCGCCGCCAGCTGGGCCAGCACGGCCTCGGCGCCGGTCGGGGTCGACCTCGACGACGTCGGTGAGGTGCTCGAGGAACAGGGCGTGGCCTCCTTCGCCAAGTCCTTCGACGAGCTGATCGATGCCCTCGAGGCCAAGGCCACCGAGCTCGGGGCGCAGGAGTAGGCCGGCGTGCACGGCGATCTGGTCGTCGTCGACGACGTCCCGGGCGAGTTCGCCGAACGCGTCATCGAGGCCTTCCACGCCCGCCCTCACGACGCCTTCTCCTTGGCGGTGTCCGGTGGCCCAACGGCGCGCGCCTGCTACGAGCGCCTGGCGGACGACGCGGGCAGCCAGATCGACTGGTGGAAGGTCGACCTGTACTGGGGCGACGAGCGCTGCGTTCCCCACGACGACCCGGCCTCGAACTACCACCTCGTGCGCGAGGCGCTCCTGGAGCAGGTCGGCGCCGTCAACGCCAACTTCCCGATGTTCTGTGAGGAGGGCCCCGACCCGTACCAGCTGCGCCTCGGCGAGCTGGGCCGCCTCGATGTCGTCCACCTGGGCCTCGGGGAGGACGGACACGTCGCCTCGCTGTTCCCGGGATCTGACGCCCTCCAGGCCGACCCGGGCCGCCTGGTGGTGATGAGCGAGGATCCGACCGGCGCCAACCCCCATCCCCGAATGACCCTCACGCTGGCAGGGATCGCCCGGGCTCGCCTCGTGCTCGTGACGGTGTCGGGCGCCAGCAAGGGCGACGCGCTGGCCCGTGTCCTCGCCGGTGACCCGACCTGCCCGGGCAGCCACGTGACAGCCGACCGGCTCCTGTGGATCGCCGATCCGGCGGCCGCCGGGTAGGTCGATCACCAGTCGAGGCGGTAGGTGCGGTGCACCGCCTCGGGCGGGGCGGCGGGATCGGGCGACCACGGGGCGATCACCCATCGGTAGCCGGCCCGGGCCGCCGCGGCCTGCACACTCGGCACCGCGTCGGCGACGTCGTCGACGCGGCCGACCACGGTCGCGCTCTCCCAGTCGCCGGCCTTGGCCCGCTTGGCCAGCGCCCACGCGCCGCGAAGGGCCGCGGTGCGCAGCGCGGCGGCCACATCGGGCACGGCGGCCACGCCCTCGAGCACCAGGCGCGGGTCGACGTACCGCCCGGCTTGGCCTGGGCGTTCCGCGCCCGACGCCCGCTCCGGCCCGCCCGGAGCGGCGGGCAGCCGCCAGGTGGGGTGGTCCTCGACGGCGACGAAGCCGCCCCGCTCGAGGTGCTCGGCCAGGTGGGCGGGATGCCACGGACGCCCCGTCATCCCGGGCCCGTCGTGGCCACTGACCTGCACGCCGACCTCCTGGTCGTGCGTGAAGGACACAGGGCCGGTCATCGACGAGCAGCCCTGCTCGCGCAACCAATGCTGGGCGGCCTCGACGAGGGCCCGGGCCACGGCGTCGTCGTCGCACAGCCACCAGAAGCCGAACCGCCCGGCCCCGCCCTGGTCGTCGAGGTGGGCCGCGATGCGGCCCACGGGGACACCCTGCCGGCGAGCCAGGAAGAACCGACCGTCGCCCCGATCGAAGTACGGGTTGCGCCGGGTGTCGAGGCGGTACCGCTCCCACGCCATCACGAGGGGAGCGAACCTGGGGTCGTTGCCGTGCAGCGCCGCGGGGAGCTCGACGAAGCGCACCAGCCCCTTGCCGCCGGTCACCTCTTCGATCGTCACGACTGAACCCATCGGGGGCGACGATAGGGTGCCGCCATGTCCGATACGGACCTCCCCCTCGCTGACCTCCTCGCTCGTGCCCGCGCCGTCCGTGACGACGCCCACGGGCGACGTGTCACCTACTCGCCCAAGGTGTTCATCCCGCTCACGATGCTGTGTCGGGATCGCTGCGGGTACTGCACCTTCGCCCAGCCACCGGCCCGCCTGGCATCGCCGTACCTGAGCCCCGAGCAGGTGCTCGCCATCGCCACGGCCGGCGCCGCCGCCGGGTGCCACGAGGCCCTGTTCACCCTCGGTGAGGCCCCGGAGGACCGCTACCCGGCGGCCGCCGAGTGGCTGGCTGCCAACGGCTACGCCTCCACCGTCGACTACCTCGCTGCCATGTGCCAGCTCGTCCTCGACGAGACGGGCCTGCTCCCCCACGCCAACGCCGGAGCTCTCTCGGCCGCCGAGCTGGCCACCCTGCGCACGGTGGCGCCCAGCCAGGGGATGATGATCGAGTCGCTGCGCGCCGACCTCGACTGCCATCGAGGGGCCCCGGACAAGGTGCCTGCGCGCCGTCTGGCCACCCTGGAGGCGGCCGGCGAGCTGGGCATCGCCTTCACCACGGGGATCCTCGTGGGCATCGGCGAGGACCTCGCTGATCGCGTCGCCGCGCTGGAGGCCATCGCCGCCTCCCACCGCCGCCACGGCCACGTGCAGGAGGTGATCGTCCAGAACTTCCTGCCCAAAGCCGGCACCGCCATGCACGGTGCACCGGCCTGCCCGGAGGACGACTACCTCCAGGCCATCGCCCTGGCCCGCCTGATCCTGCCGCCAGAGGTGCACCTCCAGGCACCCCCCAACCTCTCCGACGACTTCGGGCACCTGCTCGACGCCGGCATCGACGACTGGGGCGGGGTGTCGCCGGTGACGGCCGACCACGTCAACCCCGAGCGTCCGTGGCCTGCGCTCGATCGGCTGCGGGCCGTCACCGAGGAACGGGGCTTCGCGCTGGCGCCGCGCCTCACGATCTACCCCGAGAAGGCCCTGGCGCCGATGCGGTGGCTCGACCCGAAGCTGCACTTCGCGGTGCTCGATCGCAGCGATGCCGAGGGACTCGGACGCGACGACCCCGGCGGCGTGTTCCCCGAGCAGATCAAGGCCGCCGTGGAGGCGGGCACGGGGGCCGAGGTAGTGCAGATCGGTCGCCGCAACACGGCGTGGTACTCGGGCGCGCCGGTGCCGCCCACGCAGCTCCTGCCCCTGGCCGGAGGCTCGGGCCGTCCCAGCACCGGCTGGAGCGGCCCGGTCGGCGAGGTGCTCGACGGCGTGCTCCTCGGCCAGGAGGTGGGCGAGGACGAGATCACCACGCTGTTCTCGGCGCGCGGCCCCGAGGTGGTGGCCGTGGCGCAGGTCGCCGACGAGCTGCGTCACGCGTCGGTGGGCGACGTCGTCACCTACGTCCGCAACCGCAACATCAACTACACGAACGTGTGCACGTTCAAGTGCCGCTTCTGCGGCTTCTCGAAGGGCCCGCTGTCGCTGAACCTGCGCGGCACGCCGTACCTGCTCACCCTCGAGGACATCCAGCAACGGGTGCTCGAGGCGGTGGAGCTCGGGGCCACCGAGGTGTGCCTCCAGGGCGGCATCCACCCCGACTTCGACGGCGACTACTACATCGATGTGGCCCGCGCCGTGCACGACGTGGCCCCCGACATCCACATCCACGGGTTCACCGCCCTCGAGGTCACCGAAGGGGCCAAGCGGCTCGACGAGCCGCTTGCCCGCTACCTCGAGCGGCTGATGGACGCCGGCCTGAAGACCCTCCCCGGCACGGCGGCCGAGATCCTCGACGACCCGGTGCGGGCCCTGCTGTGCCCCGACAAGATCAACTCCGAGGAGTGGCTCGAGGCCCACCGCATCGCCCACTCGGTGGGGTTGCGCTCGAACGTCACGATCATGTTCGGGGCCGTCGAGCAGCCCCGCTCCTGGGCTCGCCACCTCGTGCGCACGCGGGCCCTGCAGAAGGAGACAGGCGGCTTCACGGAGTTCGTGCCCCTGCCGTTCGTGCACATGGCCGCGCCCATCTACCTGCAGCACAAGGCCCGCCGAGGACCGACGTTCCGCGAAGCGCTCCTCATGCACTCTGTCGGGCGCATCGCCTACCGAGGCTGGATCGACAACATCCAGGTGTCGTGGGTGAAGATGGGACGCCGCGGGGCCTCTCAGATCCTCCAGGCGGGCGCCAACGACCTCGGCGGCACGCTCATGGACGAGAACATCTCGCGTGCGGCGGGGGCTTCGCACGGCACGATGATGGACGAAGCCGGCTTCCGGAGCTGGGTGGAGCCGCTCGGTCGCACGCTCGAGCAGCGCACCACCCTCTACGGCCGCCTGACCCCCGCGCCTGACGCCGAGCCCGTCGGCTAGCGGTCAGCGCGCGGTCAGTCAGCGGGCTGGCCGATGGCCGCCCGCACCACCTCGAGCAGATCGTCGGCTTGGAAGGGCTTGCTCACGAAGAGGTGGTCCTCCAACACGTGCTCCCGTGCGTGCAGCTTGGCGCCGAGGTCCGCGGTGAACACGACCACGGGCAGGTGGGCCCAGGCCGGCTCGGAGCGAAGGCGTCGGAGCACCTCCCATCCGTCGATGCCCGGCATGCGCACATCGAGGAGCAGCGCGTCCGGCGAAGGGCCGGTGTGCAGCTCGTCGAGGGCCGCCTCGCCAGATCCGACCTCGCGCACCTCGAAGCCCGCCGCGGTGAGCACGAGCCGGGCGATGAGGCGCACATCAGGTTCGTCGTCCACGACGAGGACCGTGAGCATGCTCCGAGCCTACGCCCCGAGCCACCAGTCTTCACCGAGCTTGGCCTCGATGTCGCGCACGTGCTCCCGCGTGCACGCGGCGCACAGCCGGTCGGTGCCGCGACGCGAGGTGGACAACGACCATCCGGGCGGCAGGCCCTCGCCGTCGCTGTCGTCGTCGCTCTGGCTGCCGCACCGACTGCAGGAGGTGGCCACGGACGGCACGGTAGCCGTGCCAGGCTGAGCGCCTGATGGCTCAGGACCTCACCACCGCCGACCTCGTGCAGCAGCTCCTCGACGCGTCGGGCGCCACCGCCAACCGTGATGTGCTGCGCGACATCCTGCGCTCGGCGGCCGGGTTGGCGGGCGACGGCGCCGACCGCCTCGACCTCAAGATCCTGGCCGCCGCCATCAAGGAGATGCGGGCCGCCTTCGCCATGTTCGGCCCGCTGGAGGGCTCCCCGAAGGTCACCGTGTTCGGGTCGGCCCGCACCAGCGCCGACGACCCGCTCTACGAGCAGGCCCGGGCCCTGGCCGGCCGCCTCGCCGCGGAGGGGTGGATGGTCATCACCGGTGCCGGACCAGGGATCATGCAGGCCGCCGCGGAGGGTGCCGGACGCGACCACGCCATCGGCGTCAGCATCCGCCTGCCCTTCGAGGAGAAGCCGAGCGACATCGTCGCCGGGGGCGACCGGGTGGTGGCCATGAAGTACTTCTTCACCCGGAAGCTGATGCTGATGAAGGAGTCGTCCGCCTTCGTGTGCCTCCCCGGCGGCTTCGGCACCCAGGACGAGACCTTCGAGCTGTTCACGCTGCTGCAGACCGGCAAGGCCAGTCCGGCGCCGGTTGTGCTGCTCGACGTGCCCGGCGGCAGCTACTGGTCACGTTGGGTCGCCTACGTCGACGACGAGCTCGTGGCCGCCGGGCTCGTGGCCCCGCAGGACCACGAGCTGTACCTCGCCACCGACGACGTGGACGCGGCGGTGGCCGAGATCCAGCGGTTCTGGCGGAGCTATCACTCCGTTCGCTGGGTCGGCGACCAGCTCGTGATGCGGCTGCTCCACGCCCCCACCGATGACGAGCTGCGCGAGCTCAACGTCATCTTCGCCGACCTCCTGATCGACGGATCGATCGAGCGCGGCGAGCCGCTCGCCCCCGAGGTGGCCGACGCCGATGCCCTCGAGCTCTCGCGACTGGTGATGCGCTACGACCCCCGGCAGGCCGGCCGCCTGCGAGCCCTCATCGACGCCGTGAACGACCTCCCGAGCGCCCTCGGCCGCTAGTCGAGGTCGTCAGGCTCCCGGAGGATCCCGATGGCCTTCTCGACAGCTCGTCGGGCTCGGGAGAGGCGTCGCTCGTCCACCGGGAGCTCTCCGCCGCCGGCGTCGATCGACTCCTTCAGGCGCTCGATGGCCAGGTCGGCCAGCTCCTCGGAGATGACCTCCAACCGGCCCCTGATGTCGTCGAACTCCCCTGCCATCGGCTGCACGCTAGGCCACTACGCTGCGGTCCCCCGACCAGGAGCCGATGTGCCCGAAGATCTCCACGAGTGGGTCTCGTTCGACGATCCCACTGAGGACCGAACCTGGGTGTTCGACGTCACCTTCCTCACCAGTCCGTGGACGTGCATCTACGGCCGCGGGTGTGAAGGCGTGCTCACCGGACCGGCCGCGGAGCTCGAGCAGGGATGCTGCAGCTACGGCGCACACTTCATCGACGCGGCCGACGAGGCCACCACGCTCACCTACGCGGAGCGCCTCACCGGGGATCAGTGGCAGCACATCGAGGTGTCGCGACGCAAGGGCGGTCCGACCAAGACGGACAAGGCCGGGGAGATCAAGACACGCCTCGTCGATGGGGCCTGCATCTTCTTGAACCGCCCTGGCTTCGCCGGTGGCATCGGTTGCGCCCTGCACAAGGGCGCCCTCGACGCCGGCGAACGACCGCTCGACTGGAAGCCCGCCGTGTGCTGGCAGCTCCCCTTGCGCCTGGAGGACCACACCGACGGCGACGGCCACGTCACCTCCACGCTGCGTGAGTGGAAGCGCCGCGACTGGGGGGCCGGCGGCTTCGAGTTCCACTGGTGGTGCACCGACGATCCCGAAGCCTTCGTCGACCGCCGGCCCGTCTACGACACCATGCGCGACGAGATCGTCGAGATGGTCGGCCAGGTCGCCTACGACCTGCTCGTGACACACCTCGCAGCACGCGGAGGCGCTGGGCAGTACCTTCCCCATCCTGCGCTGCGGCGCAGATGACCTGCGAGCCGGACGGGACGTGCCATGAACTTCACCGCTGAGGAGTTGGGCTACGCGGCCAAGCGCAACGGGCTCTTCTTTCCCGAGCACGTGCTCGACCAGCTGGTCGCGGCCATCGACTCGGGCAAGCACGTGATCCTCACGGGGCCGCCGGGCACAGGCAAGACGACCCTGGCCTACCTGAGCGCGGAGGTGGCCCAGAAGTCGATGCTCTGCACCGGGTACCTGCCCACCACGGCCACCACCGAGTGGACGACCTTCGAGACCATCGGGGGCTTCCAGCCCACGTCGGAAGGGCTGATCTTCCGCCCCGGGATGTTCGTGGACGCCATCGAGTCAGGGCGCTGGCTGGTGATCGACGAGCTGAACCGCTCCAACTTCGACCGGGCCTTCGGCCAGCTCTTCACCGTGCTCAGCGGGCAGGCCGTGGTGCTGCCGTTCAAGCGAGGCGGACGGGTGCAGCCCATCTCGCTCGTGCCTCCGGGGGTGGACGCTCCGGACGACACCGACGCCATCAAGCTCCCGGCCTCGTGGCGGATCATCGCCACCATGAACGTGTTCGACAAGAACCTCCTCTTCGAGATGTCCTACGCCCTGATGCGCCGCTTCGCCTTCGTCGAGGTCACCTGCCCATCGGACGAGGCCTACGAGGCCCTCCTCGACGGTCCCGGGGAGATCGTCAAGGACCTCCTGCCGCTGCGTCGGTTCCGCGATCTCGGGCCGGCCGTGTACCTCGATGCCGCCAAGTTCGCCGTCCGCCGAGCCGAGGACGAGCCGAGTGCGTCTCGTCTGCTCTACGAGATCTTCTACGCCTACTTCCTGCCGCAGTTCGAGGGCATCGACGACGAGCTGGCCGTCGAGCTCTACCAGACGGTCGCCGCCCTCCTGGCCCCCACCGAGCAAGCCGAGGCACGCCGCAACATCGGCGAGGTGCTCGGCATGGCGCTCCCGGTCTGACCCGGACCGACGGCACCATGGCCGACGGCTCACCCACGGCAGCGGTCTTGGAGCGCCTGGCGCGCCCATACGATCCGGTGCGCATCGTCGGCGCCCTCCTCGGGCTTCCGCCCCGGATCGCACGCCAGCTGGTCGGCGGCGTCCTGGCCACCTCGGATCAGGCCGAGGACCTCCTCGATGCGATGCCCCGCATCGTGCGCTCGCTGGCCATCGCCACCACGGACCGAGCGGAGCGCTGCTACGGAGAGCTCCGCGGGCCGGTGCTGTGGTCCGAGACCATGTCGGCCCGGTCGGCGTCAGCCGGCGACAGCGGCCTGTTCGTGTGCGCGACCACGACCAAGGCCTACGACACGGACGAGAACCGGGTGCTCAAGGCCGCGCTGGCGGCCATCCAACGGGCGGGAGCCGACGCCGACCTCGGCCACGACGGCCACCACGACGAGGTCGCCCGCCGGGCCCGTCAGAACGGCCACCGGGCTGCCCACCTGCTCGAGCACCGCACCCTCAGCGCCGTGCCCGTGACCCGCGTCAGCGGCCGGGCCCTCACCCGGACCAGGGCCGGCAGCCGTCGGGGCACGTACCGCCCCGCCATCGAGATGCTGCGCCGGGCCGCCGAGCCCCTGACGGCCGTCCACCTCGAGGCGTACGCCGATCAGCCGACAGGCGCGCAGATCGACCTCCTCGCGCGCGCCATTGCCTCGGTGGAGACCCGAACGGGAGCGCGCCTGACCCTACGGAGCTCGCGCGGCGGCCTCGTGGGCGGTCCGGTGACCTACGACCACCTGGGCGGTGTGACGGTCGACGGCCGGCTGATCACCGGCCCCGACGATCTCTAGTCCTCGTCGTCAGCGGGCTCGTCGTCGAGGGCGCCGTACTTGCGGGCAAGGGCCGCGTAGTCGTCGTCCTCGACGTCGGTGTCCGTGTCGCTGTCGTCGGGGGGCCGGATCACGTCATTGCTGAACAAGAACTCCGGACCCCCGACGTCGGTGTCCGTGTCGCTGTCGTCGGG
>JBKJIL010000027.1:0-2950 GCA_046598435.1 Acidimicrobiales bacterium | reverse complement strand
ATCGAGCTGATCACCTGGAGCACAGAAGCCATGGCCTCCGCCTCCTTGGGATGCCGCGCCGCGAGCACCGACACGGCTCGCATCTCGTGCACGAGGTCGGACATGCGGTCCTCGAGCTCGTCCACCTCCTCGGCCATGTCGGGATCGCCGAAGTAGAGCGCGGCGTAGGCGAGGTCCACCATGAGCTCGGAGAGGTCCTTCGACTCGGCGAGCATGGCGCGGAGGTTGCGGGGTCTGGCGTCCATCGTGCTGTCGGCAGGATAGGCGTCCGAGCGGCCGCGGTGGCACCTCGACCCGGCGCGGCTGGTCCACACTGTCACCCGTGCGCTCCCGGCTCCGTTGGTCCACTCCCCTCCCGCGTGTCCGGATCGGAGCGGCGATGTCCGCCATGGCGACGCTGGCGGTGCTCACGTCCGCCTGCTCGTCGTCAGATGGCCGCACGCTGCCCGCCCCCGACCCGCACAAGACGACGACGTCGGTCGGCGCCCCGGTCGTCGGTCAGCCCTCCGACGGCGGAGACGCCGCCGCGGGCGAGGGAGCCGCCATCGAGGTGTTCTCCATGTCGAGCAGCGCCTTCACCGACGGAGCACCCATCCCCGCTCGGCACACCTGCGCCGGCGACGACCTGTCCCCGCCGCTGGACTGGGCATCGACGCCCGCCACCGCCGAGCTGGCTCTCGTGGTGCGAGATCGCGATGCCGAGGGCTTCGTGCACTGGGTGCTCACCGGCATCGATCCCAGCGTGCAGGGCCTCGGCGAGGGCGGCGTGCCAGAGACGGCCGTCGAAGCCCAGAACGAGGCCGGAACCCTCGGATGGCTCGGACCGTGCCCACCGGCTGGGAGCGGCACCCACACCTATGTGTTCACCCTGCACGCCCTCCCGGAGCCGCTCGGCTTGGCGGCAGGCACCCCGGCCGAGGAGGCGGCACGGCTCGTGGAGGGAGCGTCATCCGATCAGGCCGTGCTCATCGGGACGGTCACGGCCGCGGGCTGACCGATAGCGTGCCCGACCGTGGGCACCACCAGCACAGAGGCGGGCTGACGTGCATCCGAGCGAGCGGGTCCGCATCGTCACCGAGACGGCGCGAGCGGTCCTGGAGGATCGCCTGGATGCCTCGGTCGGCGCCCGCACGCTCGCCCTCCAGCAGGACCAAATCGTGGACCGCTTGCGCAGCGACCGCATCGACGTCACCCAGGCCGAAGCCGATGAGGTGGCGCTCACCCTGCGTCGCCTCGCCGAGCAGGTGTCGGACCAGGCGGTCACCGGCGATGACGTCGAGCCCCGGGCCGAGGTGGCCCGCATCCTGGGCGAGCTGGCCCAGGCTCTTCGCTAGGACGCTGTTGAACAACAGCGTCCTAGCCGCGCCGGCTCACCCGTCCTCGTCCGCTGCGTCGTCCTCGTCCACCTGACCCACCTCGTCGACATCGAGGACCCCGCCCGCTGCGGCAACTGGCGCTGATGCGGCGGCCATGGCCTCGGCCTTGCGGACCTGGAACATGGCCACGCCCATGGCCAGCACCACCGGCAGGAACAGCAGCAGCAGGCCCTGGGTGAGCACCGCACCGAAGAGGGTTGCGTAGAGGGCC
This sequence comes from Acidimicrobiales bacterium, assembly GCA_046598435.1. Lineage (GTDB taxonomy): Bacteria > Actinomycetota > Acidimicrobiia > Acidimicrobiales > VFJN01 > VFJN01. Next base: position 1,363 of record JBKJIL010000027.1, on the reverse strand, counting down.
CGGTTCACGACCTTGCTCGGCTTGCGCTTCCGCACCGCCTGAAGCCCCAGCCCGGCGCCGATGAGAGGCAGGACGATGGCCAGGGAGTAGGGCCACAGTGCCTTGACCACCGTCTCCTTGTCGCGGCCCGGGGTCCACACCTTGATCGTGTCGGCGACCTCGGCGGCGCTGGCATCGGGAGCATCGGCCACCGCTCGGAGCGCCGTCATCGACCAGTCGGCGGCCAGGTGCTCGCGGGTGTACAGATCGCCCGTGGCATCGACGGGATAGCGCAGCGCGAACGTGCAGAGCAGGAGGGCGGCGGCCGCCGCGAAGACCGCGGAGAGCGCGGTGCGGTAGCCCGGCGGCTGCTCCGGGAGCGCCCGACCGCCCCGCGTCGGGCGGGAGGCCCCGCCGCCCGCGCCCCCGGTGCGCAAGCGCGACAGCAACGACCCGCCGCCGGCCGGCGACGCGCTCGAGCGCGCAGGCGAGGCAGGGGTGGCGTTGGTGGTGGCGTTGGCGTTGGCGGCCCGCGCTGCGAGAGCCGCTCGCTCGTTGCGGTTCTGGGCCGCCCGCTTCTGCTTGGACGGTCGTTGCGGTGACATGGCCCCACGCTAAGACCCCACCCGAACGCAGCGGAAGTCGCGTCGAGGTGAGCGCCTGGGCAGCGTCGCGAGCACCACCCGCCGTAGGGGTGCCTCCCCATCCCGGCGCTGGCCGCGATCGCGGTGACGGCGGCCCTGGCAGCCGTGGCCGCTGGTCGGCGGACGGCGGGCCTCGCTGACCGCGTTCCTGCGGGCCGAGTGAGGGCGCTCAGCGGAAGTCGCGGCTCTTGGTGGGCGCGGCGAGCGGCAGGGGCTCGATGCGGTCCGCGATCACGTTGGTGACGCCTTCAGAGCGCTCGAGGCGGCCCCGCACGAGCATGGCGGGCGCACTTCGGGCCACCTTGCGGTGGGCGATCCAGCAGCCCTTCGACACCACCACGTTGATGAGGCCTGTCTCGTCCTCCAGGTTCACGAACAGCGTGCCGCCCGCGGTGGCCGGTCGCTGGCGGTGGGTGACCACACCACCCACCAGCACCCGGGTGCCGGCCTCCACGGCGGCCAGGCCCGTGGCGGTGACGACGCCGATGCTGTCGAGGTGCGCTCGCACGAAGCGGGTGGGATGGCCCTCGGGGCTCACGCCGGTGGCCCACAGGTCGGCGCGGGCCGTCTCGTCGCCGGTCATGGCCGGCAGCGGTGGGGCCTCCATGCCGGTGACGATGCCCGGCAGGCGCTGGGCGCCGCCCTTGCCGGCGGTCACCTGGGCCACGGCACCCGCCGTCCACAGCGCTTCGCGACGCGGCGTGCCGAAGCAGGCAAAGGCGCCGCTGGTGGCCAGCGCC
>JBKJIL010000022.1:0-5276 GCA_046598435.1 Acidimicrobiales bacterium | reverse complement strand
CTCAGGGTGAGAAGGTGATGATGTGGATCCGATGATCACCGTGGTGGCGTTCTCGGCGACCTTGCTCGCCGCGGTGCTGCTGTCCGCGGTCGCCAATCGCAGCGTGTTGTCCACCGCTGTCGTGTTCCTCGTCATGGGTTTCCTGCTGGGAAACGGCGTGTTCGGCATCGTGTCGGTTCGGCCTGAAGACCCTGCCGTCTCGACCTTCGCTGAGCTGGCGTTGTTCAGCATCTTGTTCAGTGACGGGATGAAGGTGACGGCGAAGGATCTGCGCGAAGCCCACCACCTTCCGCTGCGAGCGTTGTTGTTTGGGCTCCCCCTCACGCTGGTCCTCACCGCCGTGTTCGCTCACCTCATTGTCGGCATCCCGTGGACGAGCTCGTTCCTGCTCGGCGCGGCACTGAGCCCGACCGACCCGGTGTTCGCAGCCACCCTCGTCGGCCGGCCCGAGGTGCCCTACCGCCTCCGGCATCTGCTGAACGTGGAGAGCGGACTCAACGATGGCCTCGCGTTGCCGGTGGTGGTCGTGCTCCTCGCCGTAGTGGGCGGCGGCGACATCGATGCAGGCGGGGTCGCGGCGGAGCTCGTCGGGGGTGTAGCGCTTGGCTTCGTGGTGGCGTTGGTCGCGGTGCGCCTCGAGCGCCTACGACCGTTCGCGGCCACGACGCTCTACGAGCCCCTCAACGCGTTCGCGATCGGCCTGCTGGTGCTCGGCGTCGCCTCGCTGACCGGCGCCAACGAGTTCCTCGCCGCCTTCGCGGCGGGCGTCACCGTGGCCACCATGAGCCCCGCGATTCGGCAGGCGTTCCACCAGTTCGGGGAGCTCATCGCCGAACTGTTGAAACTGGCGGCGCTACTGCTGTTCGGCGCGCTGATCTCGCCGAGCTTCCTTGCCGAGATCTCAATTAGCGGCTACATGTTCGCCGCGCTGGCCCTCCTCCTCGTTCGTCCGGCGGCGCTCGGAGTCGCACTGATCGGCGCCAAACTCACCCGACGCGAGTGGGTCACCGCGGCGTGGTTCGGCCCCAAAGGTTTCGCATCCGTCGTCTACGGCCTCCTCATCCTCGAATCCGGCATCGCCCGCCGCGACGAACTGTTCCACCTGATCGCCATCGTGATCGTCTTGTCGATCATCGCCCACGCATCAACCGACGTGCCCGTCGCCCGCTGGTTCCGAGACCCACCTCATCAATCCGAGATCTGACCGTAGGACGATGCAATGCGGGTCGCGGAACGTTGGGACGATGCGCGGGGTACGCTCAGGCCCCAGCGTTTCTCGCCCGGACCCCGCGTTCGATGCTGTGCCTCGTGCATGTGCTTCGGAAGGAGAACGGTATGGAACGTCGAGCTGCAGGGTTGGTGGCGCGTCCGACGCCCGTCGGTGAGCGAGTGTCGGACCTGGGCCCCGATGGGGCGGCACTGCTCGGCAACCCGCCGGCGCTGGGTGAATCTGCGGGGTTGACCGTGCTGCTGGGCCGGGCCGTGGCGATCGTGGACCGGCTCTGGAACGAGTACCGAGAGAACCCGGGCGACCCACTCTTTGCGCAGCTGGGCGAGGCCAGTCGCGACATTCATCGCGTGCTCCTGGCCTGGGGCAATCCCCCGGGCGATGCGCTGGACACCAGGGAGGAAAGATGACGATGACAGGAAGTGAGGGCTCGGCGAGCCCGCCGACACCGGGCGGGTCGTTGGCCGATGACCTTCGTTCGATCGAGAAGCGCCGACCGTTCCGGTCGGGTCTGCTCGTCGGAGCGCTGGTCATGGTGGCCGCGGTGCTGTTGATCGTGCAGAACGGGCACTCGACGGGAGTGCAGTGGTTGTGGTTCGACTTCGAGATGCCCTTGTGGCTGCTGTTGGTGGTGACGCTGGTCATCGGCGCGGTCGTCTGGGAGGCCGCCAAGCTGGCATGGCACCGGGCCCGGTCACGAGCCGCGGGCCGCCAGCAGACCCTGAGCACGGCCGGGCGCCGGTTGCGGCGCAGTTGATGCTGTGGTCGTGGTGAGCGCGCACGACGATCTGCGCGCCCTGGTGGGCGCCGCCGACTGGTTCTTCACGGTCGTGTTGCCGGTGCCGAGCGATCGGAACGACGCAGCGCAGGGGTTCGCGCTCGAGTGGGTCAACGCCCGACGCGAGCTCGCAGGCTGGGATGACAGCGAGTTGGCGGTGGCCGACGGTCTGATCGCGGGTGTTGACCATGATGGCGGCGCCGCGCTGATCGTGGTGCACGGTCGCGGCGGGCCGAGCGTGGTCGAGTTCCTTGACGAGCCGATCCGTCAGCCGATGGTGCACCAGGGTCCGTTGCCGCGGTTGGCGCCGCTGATCGAGGCCCAAGCGCGGGTCATCCCGCACGTGGTGGTGGAGACCGACCGTGCCGGCGCGGACCTGACCGCGTTCGACGGCGGCACCGTCCTGGGCACCGAGACGGTCGACGGCGACACCGAGCACCTCCACCGCGGACACCCGGGCGGATGGTCGCAGCGACGGTTCCAGCAGCGAGCCGAGAACACCTGGGAGCGCAACGCGCACGACGTCGCCGACGCCGTGGCGGTCCTGGCCCGCAAGGTCGATGCCAAGCTCGTCGCGGTTGCCGGCGACGTCCGCGCCCAGACCTTCGTCCTCGACGCATTGCCCGCCGACGTGTCCGACCTGGCTGTCAAGATCGAAGCCGGCTCCCCTGATGGCATCGCCGACGAGGTGGTGCGGCTGCTGTCCGACCAGGTCGCAGTCCAGGTTGTGGCGCTGGCCGACCAGCTCCGCACCAGCCTCGCCAACGGCCAAGCGACAACCGACGCCGACGCGACCATTCGCTCGCTGGTGGAAGGCCGGGTCGACACGCTGCTGGTGCACGACGACGGGTCGCCCGAGCCGGTGCTCGTCGGCGACCACGCCGGCTTCCCGGACGGTGCAAGGGTGGTCGACGCGGCCATCGCGGCCGCGTTGCGGACCGACGCGAGCATCGTCGTCGTGCCGCGACTCGCCGTGCTCGACGGGCCGGTCGCCGCGTTGCTGCGCTGGTGACCCCATCCAACGCGGCTCTCGCGGTCACGACCCGGCTCGACCGCGACGGCATCGCGTTTCCCCGCCAACCTCCTCGCCCCGTAAGCCGTCGCCCAGCTTCCGGTCCGCCATCCACCGCAACGCTGGCGTCACCCCTGCCGGCGGCCTACGGTCCACCTCCAGGGCCGACAAACCGGTGCTCACCTCGACGGAAGAACCTGCCCATGACCGCAACCGACGATGCCGGCGGCGAGATCTACCGGCTGCCTGATCTCCGCTACGACTACGCCGCGCTCGAACCCCACATCTCGGCTCGCATCATGGAGCTGCACCACTCCAAGCACCACGCCGCCTACGTCACCGGCGCCAACCGGGCGATCGAGCGCCTCCAGGAGGCCCGGACCGGCAGCGACTTCACCCAGCTGTCGATGCTGGAGAAGAACCTGGCGTTCAACCTGTCCGGCCACGTGCTGCACAGCCTGTTCTGGGAATGCCTCTCCCCCGACGGCGGCGGCGAACCCACCGGCTGGATCGCCGAGCAGCTCGACGCCAACTTCGGCGGGTTCGCGCCCTTCAAGGCCCACATGATCGAAGCAGCGAGCACCATCCAAGGATCCGGATGGGCGCTGGCGTCGTGGGAACCGACCGGCCGCCGAATCGTCATCGAACAGACCTACGACCACCAAGGCAACCACGGCCAAGGGACCGTGCCGATCCTCGCCATCGACGCGTGGGAGCACGCCTACTACCTGCAGTACGAGAACGACAAGCGAGCGTTCTTCGACGCCATCTGGGCCATCGTCGACTGGCCCCGCCTTGCGACCCGGCTCGACCGGGCCAGCCTCGACAAACAAACCCCACCAGCTCGGACATGACCACCGCCTCCGAATCGAAACCGAAGGCGGGGCTCGCCGGCGGCTACCCGGCGTCGCCAGTGGGCTCGGGCGCCGTGCCGCTGACGACGAGAACGGCTCGGTAGGTGCCGCGCACCACCCCCGCCGCGACCGACGGGTCGAGCAGCCTCGACAGCACGCCGCGGTCATGCGACCCGACGACCACGACATCGACGCCGTGCTCCTCCGCCGCAGCGCAGATGCAAGTGACCGGGTCGCCGACGCCGGTGAGCACCTCGGCGTCATCGATGCCCGCCCGCGCAGCGGTGGCCGCGTCCTCGGACTCCGACGGCTCAGAGAACTGCTGCAGTTCGAGCGGCGGCATCGCGACGACGTCATCGAACCCAGCAGGGTAGGTCCACGAGGTCGGGATGCGGGCTACGTTGATCACAAGGAACTCCGCGTCGGGCGCCTCGAAGAGCCGGACCACCTCGCGGGCCGCGTGCAGAGACACCGGCGATTCGTCGAGCGCTACCAGGACCCTCACGCCAGCCGCCCTAGGCCTGTACTCGCGACCGTGGCGCCGCGCCGGCGCCGCGGCAAGTCCCGAGGGATGTTGATGGCGTCGAGGATCGAGGACTACGCGTTGCTGTCGGACATGGCGTCGGCCGCGCTGGTGGGCCGAGACGGGTCGATCGACTGGTTGAGCTTCCCGCGCTTCGACTCCGACGCGTGCTTCGCGAGCCTGCTCGGCGAACCGCGCAACGGACGGTGGCTGATCGCGCCGGCCGGGCCGCCGCGCAGCGTGCGCCGCTCCTACCGGGGCGACTCGCTCGTTCTCGAGACGGTCTTCGCGTGCGACGACGGCGAGGTCGCGGTCATCGACTGCATGCCGCTGCGCGGCGACCAGCTCGATGTGATCCGACTGGTCGAGGGCCGCGCCGGCCGCGTCGCGATGCGCGTCGAGCTGATCGTGCGCTTCGGCTACGGCAAGGTTGTGCCCTGGGTGCACGCGGTCGACGGCGATTGGGTCGCGGTCGCCGGACCCGACGCGCTGCGGCTCGTCACCCCGATCGACCTTCGCGGTGACGGCGACGGCGACGACCGCCGCTCCGTCGCCGAGTTCACGGTCGCCGCCGGGCAGCGGGTGCCGTTCGTGCTCACCTGGCACCCATCCCATCAGCCCTGTCACGCGCCGGTCGACGCCGCCGACGCGATCGACGCGACCGAACAGTGGTGGAACGACTGGTCGTCGCAGTGCACCTATGAGGGCCGCTGGGCCGGCGAGGTGCGGTCGTCGCTCACCGTGCTCAAAGGGCTCACCTCGGCGGCAACCGGTGGGATGTGCGCCGCGGCGACGGCGTCGCTGCCTGAGACAATCGGCGGGGTCCGCAACTGGGACTACCGGTACTGCTGGCTGCGCGACGCCACCTTCACCCTCATGGC
>JBKJIL010000334.1:0-5968 GCA_046598435.1 Acidimicrobiales bacterium | reverse complement strand
GTCACGATCCCCCTCCTGACCCTCGCCCTGCGCTGACCACGAGCGGCTGGGAGGCAATAGGTTCCGCTCGGCGCCTCTCGAGGCAATGAGTTCCGCATGCGGAACTCATTGCCTCCGGCTGCCTGGAGCGGAACCTATTGCCTCGCGGGGGTAGGGCAGCGGGCCCGGGGGTAGACAGGCACGATGCAGCAGATCGAGGTGTTCGCCGACGTCGCCTGTCCCTTCGCCCATGCGGGCCTGCGGCGGTTCATCGACCACCGGCGCCAGCGGGGCCTGGATGCGCCGCGGCTCTGGGTCCGGGCGTGGCCGCTGGAGCTGGTGAACAGCACACCGCACTCCGGCGCCCACCTCGCCCCCGAGATCGCGGCGCTGCAGGAGGAGGCCGCGCCTGGCCTCTTTGCCGGGTTCGACGCCGCCACGTTCCCTCTGACGTCCCTCCCCACCCTGGCCGCCGCGGCCGCCGCCTACCGGGCCGGGCCCGAGCAGGGCGAGGCGTTCAGCCTTGCCGTGCGCGATGCCCTGTGGGAGCACGGCCTCGACATCGCCGATCCCGAGATCCTCGCCCACCTCGCCAAGGAGCTCGACGTGCCGCTGCCGACCGACGCGGACGAGGCGGCCGTGCACGACGACCTGGCCGAGGGACGACGACGGGGCGTCAGCGGCTCACCTCACTTCTTCACGTCGGGTGGGGACTTCTTCTGCCCGTCGCTCGACATCTCCACGGAGGGCGGGCACATGACCGTCACCTTCGATCGCGCGGGCTTCGAGGACCTGATGACCGCCATCTTCGGCTGACGCCCAGTCGGTGGCGCCGTCAGTCGGTGGCCCTCCCCGCCTACGGCGCGGGGACGGTGAGGCCGGCCTCCGCCAGGCGATCGACCAGCGCCGCGAAGAGCGCCCCGGAGGACGTTCCGCACCGCGCGAGGTCGGTCGCCTCGAGCAGCGGGCGCAGCCCGGCATCGGTGCGGGCCAAGACGACCGGCGTGCGATCGCCGCTCGCGGCGAGGACATCAGGCGGGCGCTCATCGCGGTGGAGCAAGGTGAAGGGCACCCCCAGGCCGGCCCGCTGCACCTCGAAGCTCGCCCGGCGCCGGAGCCCGGCGTGGGTGATGTCGCACAGCGCGCAGTGGGCGGTGCCTCGCAGCTTGCGCACCACGTAGCTCACCTCGCCCCACACCGACCCGTCAGCGTCGTACACGCCGATGAGCTCCTGGACTGCGAGCGAGCCAGCCTCCATGGCGCGAGTCTCGCCCACCCGGAAGGGGAAGGGGCCGCGCCGAGCCCTAGCTCTTGGCCGCACCCGCCCCGGCGTGGCGGATCCGCTCACGTCCGTCGGCGTAGCGGATCGTCTCGTACACGATGAGCGCCACCATCACCGCCGTGAGACCGGCGAGGACGACGAGGGCGTCGACCTCGTCGGCGACCGGCACCGCCGCCAGCAGCAGGGCGGCCACCACGAGCCGCCGCAGGTTGAGGGTGCGGATGTTGCGCAACCGGAAGGCCACGTGAGCGAGCAGGTACACCGCCGTGCCGCCCACCAGAGCGAAGGCCGTCTCCTGCCGCAGGGGATCGTCCACGTGGGCCAGCGTCTTCTTCAGGCCGAGGGCCACGAGCACGACCCCGGCCACCATGGGGAAGTGGAGGAACGAGTAGGAGTCGCGGGCCATCTCGTTCTGCTCGCGCCCCACGTCAGCCGCGCTGAGACGACGCTCGGCGACGAGGGCGACGACGTCGAAGTAGGCCCACCACATGGTGGCGGCCAGCGCCATCCCGAGGACGGCGGCCGTGATCACGCCGGTGTCAACCCCAGCCTCCGAGCCCACGCCGATGGCCACGATCGACTCGCCCAGGGCGATGAGCAGCACGAGACCGTGGCGTTCGGCGAAGTGGCGAGGTACCAGCTTCCAGCCCTCGGAGCCGAACAGGTACGGACCCAGCATGTCGAGGGAGAGCGCGAGGGCCCACAGGGAGCCCTGCACCAGGCCATCGGTGAACGACGCCACCGCCAGCAGGCCGACCCCCATGAGCGTGCTGGGGACGAGACCCGCCCACACCGATCGGCGCAGCGCCGGCGAGCCCCGAGCGGCCACGAGGAACAACGACAGCTGCCCGGCCCGAACGATCCCGTAGGCCAGCGCAAAGGTGAGCCCCAGCTCCTCGTAGGCGCGCGGCACGCACAGCGCCACGACGAGCAGGGCCGCCATGGCCGCGAAGATGGCCAGGCGCACCAGACCCTCCTCGGGGTCCACCACGCTCGTCAGCCAGGCATACCCGACCCACGCCCACCACAGCACCCCCAGCGCGAGCAGGCCCTTGGCCAGCCCCGGCCACGTCGGCTCGGCGGCCATGAGGGCCGTGCACTGGGTGATGGCGAGCACGAACACGAGGTCGAAGAACAGCTCGAGAGGCGTGACCTGCTCGCCCTCGCGGAGCACGGCACCGAGCCGTCGACCTTGCCCACCATCAGACTGGCTCGCCATCGTCGGCGAGCGTACGGCCCCCACCGAGCGACGAGACACCGATAGCGTCGGCCGCATGGATCTCCTGGTGGTCGGCGGTGATGCGATCGCCCCGCCCCGCCTCACGGCCCGCGCTCGGCGCACGATCCACGTGCGCCCCGGCGACGACCTCATCACCCTCATCGCCGACCTGCGCAGCCACATCCCACGGCGCGTCGGCGTGCTCGGGCGCGGCCCTGAGGCAGCTCCGATCGCTGACGAGCTCCACCACCGTGGCCTGCCCATCGTGCTCCACACCGACGATGTCGTGTCCCTCGATGGCGTGCCGGTGCAGCCCATCTCCGACGACGGTCCACCGATGGATGTGGTCGACGACCTGATCGCGCTCATCGGCCACACGCCGATGATGCGGCTCGACCGCACCGCACGCGACGTCGACTGCCACCTGCTCGCCAAGCTCGAGCTCTACAACCCCGGGTTCTCCTCCAAGGACCGACCCGCGCTCGCCATGATCAAGACCGCCGAGCGCGACGGTCGCCTGCGCCCCGGCGGCACCATCGTGGAGCCCACCAGTGGCAACACGGGTGTGGGGCTCGCCATCGTGGCCGCCCGCAAGGGCTACAGGTGCGTGTTCGTGTGCCCCGACAAGGTGGCACCCGACAAGATCGCGCAGCTCCGGGCCTACGGCGCCGAGGTGCACGTGTGCCCCACCTCGGTCGACCCATCGCACCCTGACTCGTACTACTCCGTGTCCGACCGGCTGGCCCGTGAGCTCCCCAACGCCTGGAAGCCCGACCAGTACCACAACCCCGACAACCCCCGCTCGCAGTACGAGACGACCGGCCCGGAGATCTGGGAGCAGACGAAGGGCCGCATCACCCACTTCGTGTGCGGCGTCGGCACGGGCGGCACCATCTCGGGCATCGGCAAGTACCTCAAGGAAGAGAACCCGGCCATCCGCACCATCGGCGCCGATCCGGAGGGGTCCGTGTACTCGGGCGGCAGCGGACGGCCCTATCTCGTGGAGGGCATCGGCGAGGACTTCTGGCCCTCCACCTACGACCCGTCGGTGATCGACGAGGTCGTGGCCATCAGCGACGCGGTGAGCTTCGCGACAGCGCGCCGGGTCACCCGCGAGGAGGGCCTGCTCATCGGCGGCTCCGGCGGCACGGCCATCGCCGCCGCCCTCCACGTCGCCGCCGGACTGCCGTCGGACGCGGTGGTGGTCGTGCACATCCCCGACTCCGGCCGCGGCTACCTCTCCAAGCTCTACGACGACGGCTGGATGGCCGACCACGGCTTCTTGCGCAGCGCCGGCCCCACGGTGGGAGACCTCCTGCGCAGCCGCGACCCCGGGTTGCCGCTGCTCGTGCACACCCACCCCGACGAGAGCGTGCGCCAGGCTATCGAGATCCTCCGAGAGTTCGAGGTGAGCCAGATGCCCGTCGTGAAGCACGAGCCGCCCGTGGTGCTGGCCGAGGTGGTCGGCGCCGTGTCCGAGCGAGAGCTGCTCCAAGCCGCCATCGCCGATCCCGCCGCCCTCGACAAGCCCGTGGGCGACATGATGGGCCAGAAGATGCCCACCATCGGGATCGGTGAGCCGATCGACCTCGCCATCGTCCGCCTCGAGCAGGCGTCGGCTGCGCTCGTGCTCGATGGTGGCCATCCGGTGGCCGTGATCACGCGCTCTGACGTGCTCGGCAGCCTCGTCACCGAGCGAGGGCGCTAGCGCGATGGTGGATCTCGAGGACAAGGGCTTCGGCACCCGGGCCGTGCACGGCGCCGGCCCGCCCGATCCCGTCACGGGGGCCGTCGTGCCCGCGGTGTCCCTCGCCAGCACGTTCGCCCAGGAGGCCGTGGGCAAGCCCCTGGCCTTCGAGTACAGCCGCAGCGGCAACCCCACGCGGGCCGCCCTCGAGGCCCACCTCGCCGTGCTCGAGGGAGCATCGAGCGGCTTCGCGTTCGCGTCAGGGCTCGCCGCGGAGGACTCGCTGATGCGACTTCTCTCGCCCGGCGACCACCTGCTCCTGCCCGACGACGCCTACGGCGGCACGATCCGCCTGGCCCTGCGCGTCCACGCACCGGCCGGCCTGCTCGTCGACACGGTCGATCTCACCGACCTCGCTGCGGTGGCCACGGCCTGTCGACCCACGACGCGCATGGTGTGGCTGGAGACCCCCAGCAACCCATGGCTGCGCGTCCTCGACATCGAGGCCATCAGCGCGCTGGCCCACGCGCACGCAGCCGTGGTGGTGGTCGACAACACGTTCGCCACACCCGCGCTGCAGCAGCCGCTGGCGCTCGGCGCCGATGTCGTCGTGCACTCCACCACGAAGTACCTCGGTGGCCACAGCGATGTGGTCGGTGGGTTCGCGGCCACCAACGACGACGAGCTCGCCGAGCGGATCGGCTTCCTCCAGAACGCGGCGGGCGCCGTGCCCGGACCGCTCGACTGCTACCTCGTGCACCGTGGCGCCAAGACGCTGCAGCTCCGCATGGCCCGCCACAGCACGTCGGCCATGGCGGTGGCCCAGGCGCTCGCCAGCCACCCCGCCGTCGCTGCCGTCCACTACCCGGGTCTGCCCGGTCACCCCGGCCACGCCATCGCGACGCGACAGATGTCGGCGTTCGGCGGCATGGTGTCGTTCCAGCTGGCGGGTGGCGTAGCTGCGGCCCTCGAGGTCTGTCGCCGCACCCAGCTCTTCACGCTGGCCGAGAGCCTCGGGGCGGTGGAGAGCCTGATCGAGCACCCGGCCCGCATGACGCACGCCTCGGTCGCCGGCACCAGCAACGAGGTGCCCGGTGACCTCGTGCGCCTGTCCGTGGGCATCGAGGACGTCGAGGACCTGCTGGCCGATCTCGACCAGGCCCTCGACGCCCTCACCTGATGCCCCCAGCGGCCTCCGGATCAGCGCAGGGCGCCCCGGCGGTTGGTGGCCGCGTTGTACACGAGCAGGGCGATGATGGCGCCGATGATCGAGCCGATGATCCCGACGGGCCCCAGCCCGACGTCGTCGGCGTCGTTGCGGAACAGCACGTCGAGCAGGAAGCCGCCGACGAATGAGCCGACGATGCCGAGAACGATGGTGGCACCGACGCTCATCGCGTCGTTGCCCGGCACGACGGCCCGAGCCACGAAGCCGGCGATGAGACCGATGATGATGAGTCCGATGATGAATCCGAGCACGTGGTGTCTCCTGGTTCGCTCGAGCCGCTGGACGTCAGCGGCAGCCCGCTCCACCTACCCGGCGCTCGCAGGTCTGATCCCCCGAGCGGGCGTGCAGGGCGAGGTCACCTGATTTCTGCAGTCCCCATGCGACCTGCTAGCGATGGCCTGGTAATCGTTCGACGCAAGAGGGGGGCCGGATGGCCGCAGCTGTTCCGATCGTCGACTACCTGGTGCTGGGCGATCAGCCGCACCTGGTGGCCAAGGAGTGCACATCGTGCGGGGCGCGGTTCTTCGACCGCCGCAACGCCTGCGCTTCGTGCTCCGGCACGGAGTTCCGCGA
>JBKJIL010000184.1:0-11478 GCA_046598435.1 Acidimicrobiales bacterium | reverse complement strand
GTCGGCGGTGCCGGCCACCTTGGCCGCCCGCAGGTGCACCATGCGCTCGTGGTTGTCGGAGTCGTAGCTCACGTTGCCCGAGCCGTCCTCCTTCTCGAGGCCGCCGATGCGATGCATCAGACCGGGCGTCCCGGGCAGCGCCACAGCCCGGGCCAAGGTGTCGGGATCGCGGAGGTAGGGCCAGAAGGTGGCCGTGCCATCGGCCGCCACGTGGTTGGGCTCGGTGGCGAAGGACGTGGAGATGTCCGGGAGGCCGGCCACGTCGGGCAGTCGCCACGGCTCCGTGCCGTTGGCCACGTAGCCGTCGGAGAGCAGGATCACGGGCGTGCGGTACTTGAGGGCGATGCGGGCCGCCTCGATCACGGCCGCGAAGCACCCGCTGGGGCTCTGAGCGGCCAGGATCGGCACCGGCGACTCGCCGTGGCGGCCGTAGTACGCCATGAGGAGGTCGGCCGCCTCGGTCTTGGTGGGCAGCCCGGTGGACGGGCCACCGCGCTGGATGTCGATGATGAGCAGCGGCAGCTCGAGGCTCACGGCCAGGCCCATGGCCTCGGCCTTCAGCGCCATGCCCGGCCCGCTGGTGGTGGTGACGGCGAGGTGACCGCCGTAGGCGGCCCCGATGGCGGCCCCGATCCCGGCGATCTCGTCCTCCGCCTGGAAGGTCCGCACCCCGAAGCTCTTGTGCTTGGACAGCTCGTGCAGGATGTCCGACGCCGGGGTGATCGGATACGAACCCAGGAACAGCGGCAGCCCCGACAGCTTCGACGCCGCGATCAGGCCCCACGCCAGGGCCGTGTTGCCGTTGATGTTCGTGTAGGTGCCGGGCGCCAGCTTGGCTGGGTCCACCTCGTAGGGGTGGTCGAACAGCTCCGCGGTCTCGCCGAAGGCGTGCCCGGCCTTGAAGGCCGCCAGGTTGGCGTCTCGCACCTGCGGCTTGGCGCTGAAGCGCTCCGCGATCCAGGTCAGGGTCGGGTCGACCGGGCGGGTGTACATCCACGACACCAGCCCGAGGGCGAAGAGGTTCTTCGACCGCTCGGCGTCGCGGGGCTTCACCCCGAGCGGAGCCACCGCCCCCTGGGTGAGGCTGGTCATGGGCACCTCGAACACGGTGTAGCCCTCGAGGCTCCCGTCGGTGAGCGGGTTCTCGGTGTAGCCCGCCTTGTGCAGGTTGCGCTCGTCGAAGGCGTCGACGTTCACGATCAAGGTGCCGCCCAGCTCCAGGCGAGCCAGCTCGTTGCGCAGGGCAGCCGGGTTCATGGCCACCAGGACGCTCGGCGCGTCGCCGGGCGTGGTGATCTCGTGGTCAGAGATGTGGACCTGGAAGGCCGAGACTCCCGCCAGGGTGCCCGCGGGGGCTCGGATCTCGGCTGGGAAGTCCGGCAGCGTCGCGAGGTCGTTGCCGAACATGGCACTGGCGCTCGTGAAGCGGTCGCCCGTGAGCTGCATGCCGTCGCCCGAATCGCCCGCGAAGCGGATGATGACCCGGTCGAGGCGCTCTGGTGCTGGCGGAGCGCTGGGGCGCTCGGCGGTGTCGGACAACGCTGTCCACCCCCCGGTGACAGATCGCCGCGTCGTTGCGACGTATCGCTCTTGGGAGGGACCCTACCCCCGTGCCCGGTCAGTTCCGAGCACTGGGGGCGGGATGTCGCGTCAGGCGATCGACGCCTCGTAGATGCTCTTGATGGAGGCATCGATCGCGGCATCGAACTCGGCGTCAGACTGCTGCGCGCTGAGGCCCTCGGTGAGCGCACGCGAGAAGCTGGCCACCACGCCGGGGTTGCGGGCCAGGCGCTCGTTGGCATCGTCTCGGCTGTAGCCGCCGGACAGGGCGACCACGCGCAGCACGTTCGGATGCTCGACGAGCTCGCTGTAGAAGCCGTCCGCCTCGGGCAGGGTCAGCTTGAGCATGACGAGCTGGTCAGCGGCCAGCGCGTTGAGCTCGGCCAGCAACGCCGCCTTGAGCAGCGCCTCAGCGGCGGCCTTCTCGGGGCTGTGGATGTCCACCTCGGGCTCGATGATCGGCACCAGCCCGGCCGACAGGATCTGACGGCCCACCTCGAACTGCTGGGCGACGACGGCCTGCACGCCGGCCTCGTCGGCCAGCTTGATCACGGAGCGCATCTTGGTGCCGAACACGCCCTTGGCCGCCGCTCGCGCCAGCAGCGCATCGAGGTCGGGCATCGGCTTCATCACCTGGGCGCCGTCGACCTCGTCGGCCAGGCCCTTGTCGACCTTCAGGAAGGGCACGACGCCCTTCACCGACCACAGGTAGTCGGCCGCCTCGCGTCCCTCGATCTCACGGTCCATCGTCATCTCGAAGAGGATGGCGCCGATGACCCGCTCACCCGTGAAGCTGGGACTGACGACGATCCGGCTGCGCATCTCGTGGATGCGGTCGAACATCTCGGCCTCGTTGCTGTAGGCATCGTCGCCGACGCCGTAGAGCATCAGCGCCTTCGGGGTGCTGCCCCCGCTCTGGTCGAGGGCGGCGATGAAGCCCTTGCCGCTCCGGATCTTCTCGAGCTGCTCCTGATGCATGGTGCGCTACCCATCTGTGCGTGGCCGACCGTCGGCCCCATCATGGCGGACCCCAACGCCCCCCGTCACAACCACGGGCCGGAGGCCAGGGGCCCGCAGCCTCACCCGCCGCGTGGTCGCTCCAGATCGTCGACCGCGTGACGTAGGGCCTTGCGGGCCGCGGTGGCCCGGCGCGTGGGCACGGCGGTGGTGGCGACGACCTCGGTGCGGCTCTGCGTGGTGCCGCCCGCCCGGAAGAACCGACGGCGGACCCGACCGACGACGAGGAGCTCCGTGCCCGATGGCCAGCCGGCGGCCGCTGCGGGCGGTGCGAACCAGGCCACGGGTACTGACTCGGCGGCGGAGTCGGGCATGCGGACGGTGAGGTCGAGCGTGAGCACCTCGTCGCCCGACGGCAGGACCCGGTGCTCAGGCGAGCGACTGAGGGTGCCGATGAGGATGGACAGGTTGGTCCCGGGAGCAGGGACGGCAGTGCTGGACATGGTGCCTCCGACGATGGGCGGTGGATGACGTGGAGGGGAACGAACCCCGACCGTAGAACAGGGGTGTGACAGCGATGGCTCAGCCCCGCGATCGGTGGTTGGGGGGTTCAGACCGCCGGTCGCACACAGCGTCGGTGCTCGAAGTGTCCGAGGTAAGGGTGTGCCCAATGTCACACCCAGGGTGATCCGCCGTCCCGGTGGGTCGTGCAATCGAGAGGGATGGGTCGATGAACAACTCGACGATGCGCCGGTACGCGCCGCTCGCTGCCCTGCTGGCCATCCAGCTGGCCATCATCACCGCGGTTCCCTCCACGGCCGGGAACAGCAACAGCCTGACCAGTGCCGACTACAGCAACGGCGACCTCGGCGGCACCGTCGACCCCAGCACGGGAGCGCCCATCGACGGCGCCCTGATCGATCCCGCCACCGGCGATCTGCTCGATCCCACCACGGGCGAGCCGGTCCCGGGCGGCACCACCGGCGGCGCCACCGGCGGAGCCACCCCCGGCGGCGGACCCGCCACCGCCACGGGGGGCGCCGCGGGCGGGGGCGACACCAGCCACTGCAAGGGCGACCGCCAGACCGACATCGTGTACTACGCACCCCCGTGCGTGGCGAAGTGGGGCGGCGGCAACAACGGCGGGGCGACGTACCAGGGCGTCACGGCCGACAAGATCACGGTCGTCCGGTACAACTCCCAGCCCGACGCGGCCGTCGACTCCATCCTCGCCACCCAGGGCCTGGCCTCCACCGACCCGCAGGAGGCGCAGTACGAGGTCGCCATCGAGCAGTTCCTGAACAAGTACTACGAGTTCTATGGCCGCGAGCTCGACATCGTCACCTTCACCGGCACCTGCGATCTGCTGCCGCCCGACTACTCCTGCCTCCGCCAGGACATGCGCACGCTCGTGAAGGACACGAAGCCCTTCGCCGTCTTCTGGGGCACGCCGCTCGCGTCGGCCGCCTTCGACGAGCTGAGCCGCCTGCAGGTGGTGAACTGGGGTGGATGGCACTTCGATGCCGCGTTCTCGGCCGACCGAGCACCATTCCACTACGACGTGCTCATGGACGGCTCGCGGATCGCGAGCATGCTCGCCGAGTACTGGTGCAAGCGCCTGGCGCCCTACCCCGTCACGTACAGCCAGGACCCGTTGATGAACGGCAAGACCCGCAAGCTCGGCATCATCACCCCCGACGACCCGGCCAACCAGAAGGTGCTGGCCGAGTTCAGCCAGAAGGTCGCCGGCTGCAATGGCGGCGTCGTGGCGTCCTACAGCTACCAGCAGGACATCGACCGGGCGCAGGAGCAGCGCAAGGCGGGCATCGCCAAGCTGAAGTCGGCCGGCGCCACCGTGATCATGTGCATCTGCGACAGCATCGCGCCCTACTTCATGATCATCACCGAGGACGAGGAGCAGTACTACCCGGAGAACATCGTCCCGGGTACCGGCGGCATGGACTTCGACCTCGTCGGCCGCCTCTACTCCAAGGGGCGCGGCTGGCAGAGCGCCATCGGTCTCAGCTCCTTCGGTGCCCTCACGCCCTACTCGTCGAACGATGCGGCCAGGGCCTGGCAAGCGGGCGGAGGTTCCGGAGCCCCTCCCTACAAGCTCGCGTTCCAGAACTACGCCTACTACGAGGCCATCGCCGGTGTCATCCAGATGGCCGGACCGAACCTCAACCCGGGCACGTTCCAGCAGGCGGCCCTGCGCTTCGGGCGCCCGGGCGGGGGCAACGGCGTGTACCCGAGCTACACGTTCGGGCCGAGGGACAGCTCCCTCATCGACGACATGATGGAGGTGTACTGGAGCTCCACCACCCGCTCGGCGTTCGACAACGAGGTGGGCGCGTACATCCCGCTGAACGGGGCCAAGCGGTACAGCCCCGGGCAGCAGCCCAGCAGCGCTGCGAAACGACCCTGAGATGACCGCCCTCTTCGACCCGGTGAGCCGCGCTGGGGCGAGCGTCAAGCGCCTTCCTGCACCTGCCGTCGCCGCGCTCGCGGGGCTGGGCTTCGTGGCGGTCGCCCTCCTGGCCCGTGCCCTGCTCTTCACCCACGACCCCCCCGCACCCCTTCTCGCGATCGGAGGGCTTGCCGCCGGCGCAACAGCGGGCCTCGCAGCACAGCGGTCCGCCCTCGCCCAGAGCGCCCGGAGCGCGGCCGTCGTCGTCGCCAGCTTCGCGGCCATCTACCTCGCGGTCTACGAGGTGTGGAAGCCCACGACCGGCGTGGTGTTCATCGGCGCCTCCATCGGCCTGCTCTACGGCCTGCTCGCCGTGGGCATCGTTCTGCTGTACCGGTCGAACAGGATCATCAACTTCGCCGCCGGCTCGCTGGGCACCGTGCCGGCGGTCTTCTTCGGCCTGCTGCTCACCAAGGGCTTCAGCTACTGGCTGGCCTTCCCACTCGCGCTCGCCGGGGGCGCCGCGATGGGCGCGGGCTCCCAGAAGCTGATCATCCGCCGGTTCTCCTCGTCGCCGCGCCTCATCCTCACGGTCGTGACGATCGGCCTGGCGCAGCTCTGCGCGTTCGTGGCGCTGCAGTTCCCGAACTGGCTCGACATCAAGGGCCTCCCCGACCAGATCCGCACGCCGTTCACGCGGTTCAAGATGGACGTCGGCGGCTCCGCCATCACCGGCGACTACTTCGTGGCTGCAGTCGTCACCACCATCCTCGTCGTGGGGCTGATCGCGTTCTTCCGGTTCAGCCGCATGGGCATCGCGGTGCGGGCGTCGGCTGAGAACGCCGAGCGGGCGCTCATGCTCGGCATCCCGGTGGGGCGTGTCGAGACCATCGCGTGGTCGATCGCCGGGCTGTTCGCGGCGGCCACCATCTTCCTGCGCAGCCCCTTGGTGGGGCTTCCGATCGGTGGACTGTCCAGCTACAACGTGATCCTCTATGCCTTGGCGGCCGCCACCATCGCCCGGATGGACCGCATCGGCACCGCCCTGTTCGCGGGCGTGGCCATCGGCATCCTCGATCAGTCGTCGGTGTTCGGCACGGGTCGTGGATCGCTGTCGGCCACCATGATGCTCCCCGTCATCCTCGTGGCGCTGATCCTCCAGCGGGGCACGCTGTCTCGGGCGTTCGACACCGGCGTCTCGAGCTTCAAGAGCCTGCGCGAGGTACGCCCCATCCCTCCCGAGCTCCGCCACCTGCCGGAGCTGCGCCAGGCCAAGGTGATCCTGTTCCTGATCATCGGGGCGTTCTTCCTGAGCGCCCCGATGTGGATGGGCAACTCCCTCGGGCGGGGCACCCTCGTGGTGATCTTCGCCATCGTGGGCGTGTCGCTCGTGGTGCTCACCGGCTGGGCCGGACAGATCTCGCTCGGGCAGTTCGCGTTCGTGGGCATCGGTGCCACGGTGGCCGGCGGCCTGGCCGCCAACCACAACATCGACATCTTCGCTGCACTCCTCGTGGGTGGCCTCGCCGGCGCCCTCTCGGCGGTGATCGTCGGCATCCCCGCACTTCGGGTGCAGGGGCTGTTCCTCGCCGTCACCACGCTGGCCCTGTCAGTGGCCACGGAGTTCTACCTGCTCACCGAGGACAGCTTCTTCGGCAAGTGGTTCCTTCCCGACTCCGGCACGTCGATCCGAGCGCCACTCCTGTGGAAGCGGTTCGAGCTCGACCCGTTCAACAACACGCGGAACTACTACTACTTCTGCGTCGCCGTGCTCCTGCTCATGGTCCTGGCCGCCAGCGCGTTCCGCCGCAACCGCAGTGGACGCGTCGTCATCGCGGGCCGCGACAACGCTCGGGCCGCCGCCAGCTACGGCATCAACATCGCCAACACCAAGCTGGCCGCCTTCGCCGTGTCCGGCTACATCGCCGCCACCGCCGGTGTGCTGTTCGCCTACCAGGACGGCTCGATCACCGCCGGCTCCTACGGCGCCAACTTCAGCGTGCAGGCGTTCATCGTCACGGTGATCGGCGGCATCGGCTCGATCCCCGGCGCGGTCATGGGAGCCATCGTCATCCAGGGAGTGGACTTCGCCGCCTCGAAGTTCGACAACCTCGCCGCCCTCGACCTGCTCGTCACCGCTCCCGGCCTCATCCTCGTCCTGTACTTCCTGCCCGGCGGCTTCGCCCAGCTCTTCTACGACCGCCGCGACGGCTACCTGCGCAAGCTGGCCGCCAAGCACCAGATCCACGTGCCGTCCCTCGTCGCCGACAGCCTCGTCGCCGAGGACGCCAAGGCCGAGGAGGAGGCGCTCATGGGCCGCGCCGCGGCATCCGCCGCTTCCACCACCCTCGCCGAGATCGCCGCTCGCCACAGCGAGCAGGCCATCACCTGTCCCGTGTGCAACGCCACCTTGAGCCTGGAGGAGGCGGTCGCCCACGACCACCTGCGAGCCCAGCCCGGTCCGACCGTGCTCATGGGAGGTGGCGCATGAAGCTGCTCGATCGCTTCCGGCCCAGCGCCGGTGAGGCCCCGACCAACGGCTTCAGCCACGACAGCGACATCGTGCTCGAGTGCCGCGGCATCGAGGTGGCCTACGACAAGGTGCAGGTGCTGTTCGGCGTCGACATGACGGTCCGCAAGGGGGAGATCATCGCCCTGCTCGGCACGAACGGGGCGGGCAAGTCCACCCTGCTCAAGGGCATCAGCGGCATCGTCACCCCGAAGGCGGGTCGCACGATGTTCCTCGGCCAGGACATCACGCGGGCCAGCCCGGTCGAGACGGCCAAGATGGGCATGGTCCAGGTGCCCGGCGGCAAGGCCGTGTTCCCCACCCTCACCGTGGCCGAGCACTTCAAGGTCGGCACCTGGCTCTTCTCGAACGAGCCGGCCGAGGAGGTGCAGGCTCGCATCGAGGAGGTGCTCGACCGCTTCCCGCGCCTGCGCGAGCGCTGGGACCAGATGGCCGGCGACATGTCCGGTGGCGAGCAGCAGCAGC
The DNA here is from genome assembly GCA_046598435.1 of Acidimicrobiales bacterium. Lineage (GTDB taxonomy): Bacteria > Actinomycetota > Acidimicrobiia > Acidimicrobiales > VFJN01 > VFJN01. The sequence continues at coordinate 3,559 of JBKJIL010000184.1, read as the reverse complement.
TGGCGCTCGGGATGGCCTTCGTGGCCAAGCCCAAGCTGCTGATCATCGATGAGCTCTCGCTCGGGCTGGCGCCCACGATCGTCGAGCTCCTGCTCAACATGGTGCGCGAGATCCACGCCCAGGGCTGCACCATCATCCTCGTCGAGCAGTCGGTCAACGTGGCCCTCACCATCTCCACCCGCGCGTACTTCATGGAGAAGGGCGAGGTGCGCTTCGAAGGCCCCGCCAACGAGCTCCTCGAACGGGGCGACATCCTCCGTTCGGTGTTCCTCGAGGGCGCCGGCGGCGGCAGCCCCGCGGGAGGACCGGCAGCCAAGGTGCACGTGAAGGGCGAGATCGAGCCTGCGACGTCCCCTGCGAGCGCCGGTCCGATCCTCGACGTGCGGGGTCTCACCAAGAGCTTCGGCGGCATCAACGCCGTCAACGACGTCACCTTCGACCTCCAGCACGGCTCCATCCTCGGGCTCATCGGCCCGAACGGCGCTGGGAAGACCACCATCTTCGACCTGCTCAGCGGCCACCTCACGCTCAACAGCGGCCGCATCGAGCTCGAGGGCCAGGACGTCACCACCTGGCGAGCCGACCAGCGAGCCCGCCTCGGGCTGGGCCGGTCGTTCCAGGACGCCCGCATCTTCCCCTCGCTCACCGTGGCCGAGAACGTTGCCCTGGGCCTCGAGCGGCACCTCGGCCCGCCCGATCACCTCGGTGCCTTCCTCAACCTCCCTGCCGTGCAGCACACCGAGGAGCACGTCGCCTGGACCGTCGACGACCTCATCGAGCTCATGAACCTGGGGGCCTTCCGCAACAAGTTCGTGGGTGAGCTGTCCACCGGCTCACGTCGGATCGTCGATCTCGCCATGGCCATCGGCCACGACCCCACCCTGCTGATCCTCGACGAGCCCTCCTCGGGCATCGCCCAGAAGGAGACCGAGGCGCTCGGGCCGCTGCTCAAGCGCATCCAGGCGGAGACCGGTTGCGCCATGCTCGTCATCGAGCACGACATGCCCCTCATCACCGCCATCAGCGACGAGATCCTGGCCCTCGAGCTGGGTGCTGTCGTCACCCGGGGCACCGCTGACGAGGTGCTCAACAACCCGCAGGTCATCTCCGCGTACCTCGGTGGCGACGTCGACGTCATCCACCGCTCGGGCGAGTCCAAGGAGCTAGCCGCTCGCAAGGGCAGCGCCCCCCCAGCGGGGACGGGCGCGAGGCCCGCCCGCACAGTCCCCCTGAGGAGCACCGAGACATGATCCGTCGCGCCTGCCGAGTCACCGCCGCACTGTGCCTGAGCGCCATCCCGTTCGTGCTCACGCTGCCCGCCGGCGCCGACTCCGCCAGCAGCTTCGGCTGGTGGTACCAGCTCAACGACAGCGCCCTGCCGGTGGCCCCGCCACCCCCACCCGACGCGCCGAGCGGGGGCATCTACGTGCAGGGCACCCTCGCCGGGCCGACCGCCCTTGGGGCGGTGCACTTCAGCAGCCCGGGCACCTCCGCGGGAACCGTGAAGCTGGCGATCGTGGGCACGAACGGGGCGGTCGAGGTCGCGATGTGTCCCACCACCTCCGCGTGGCAGGCCGCTGATGGCGGCGCCTGGCAGAAGCGTCCGACCTTCGACTGCACATCCTCCAAGAGCCTCGGCGTGGTGGCGGCCGACGGCAAGAGCGTGGTGTTCCAGGTCACCGACGCCTTCGCCCAGGCCGGCGAGTTCGACCTCGCGATCGTGCCCGATCCCACAGCCCAGACGGTGTTCTCGTTGAGCCTCGCGGCGCCGGGCCCTGACGCCTTCACGCCCACCGCCACCACCCCCACGACGCTTCCCCCGGTCACGCAGCCACCACCTGTCCCCGGCGACTTCAACCCCTCCGGGGGCTCCACGCTCGGCGGCTTCATCCCCGACGTCGGCAGCAGCACAGATGCCAACAACTTCCTCGACGCGCCGCCCACCACCGTGCCGGCGGTCACCACCGGCACGGGTGGCACCCCCACCCAGCCCACGGGTCGGCTGCCGGTCAAGCCGATCTCGAACGACAGCTCCGGCGAGCGCATGATGGCAGGGTTGGCCCTCGCACTCCTCGCGGGTGGCCTGTGGTTCATCGGCAACCGCTCAGGCGGCGACCTGACGCCCGAGCTGCGCAAGGCAGGCGCCATCAGCGCCCATGGCGGCGTCGGACGCTTCGCCCGAGTGCGCACCGCCCCACCCACCCGCGTCGCCTGACCGCCGCGGTGGCGCTGCGGTCGCTGCAGGGCGCGGCACTCAGCGCAGGGCGCGCAACCGTGCCTCGACGTCGCCGAGCTCGGGGTCGGCGGCCGCCACGATGCCGAACAGCTGGCGGGCGCGGGGCACGTCGCCGGCTCGCTCGTGCAGATCGGCCAGGGCGTAGGTGACGCGCAGGTGGTGGTCCTGTGGCTTGCGCGTGGGCGCCTTGGAGGCCTCGAGGGCGGCGATGGCGTCGGCCAGCTGACCCCGGTCGGCCAGGGAGCCGGCGAAGACGATGCGTCCCTCCGCCACCAGCGCCGCGCTCGGTGACGCGGCACGGAGCTCCTCCCAGAGCTCGGCGACCTTGGCGTGGCGCCCGAGCGCTCGGTAGCAGTCGGCCAGCACCGGGTGCTGCTCGGTGCTCCCCGACAGGTCACGGAAGGCTTCGAGCTCGGTGGCGGCCAGCTTCCAGCGGCCCAGTCGGTAGTAGCAGAGCCCGAGCAGCTCCCGCACCGACTCTGCGGTGGGGGCCGCGTCGGCCAGCGGACGCAGGATCCGGCGGGCCTCCTCGAAGCGGTCGCGGCGGAAGGCCCGGCTGGCGTCGCGCAAGCGCTCCTCGAGGCGCTCCACCTTGCCGGCGCCGACGGCCCGCTTCAGCGAGGGGTCCTCCGCGATGGCGGCGTCGTCGTCGATCGGCGGCGCGCTCCGACGGCTCGAGCGACCTCGCCCTACCGCCCCGCTGGCCTCGCCACGCACGGCGCCCTCGTCGATCCAGACCTCGGGCTCCCACGCCTCGCGCCCTGCGGGGGCGCGATCAGCAGCCTCCCGGAACGCTTGGGCGGCGCCGCTCGAGGCACCCTCGTCGCGCAGTCGGCCGGCGCCCTTGCGAGCCACGCCGCCCCAGCCCGCTTCCTTGCCGCGCTTGTCATCCCCGGCGCGCGCCTCGGAGCGACGCTTCCACGCAGGACCCTCGCTGGGCCGATCGCCCCGCGTCGAGCTGGGCTTGCCGCCGGCCCGGGCACCAGCGCCCTTGGGGGCGCCGCTGCGGGCCCCCGCTCCCTTGCCTGCGCCTCCCTTGCTGGCGCCACCGGCGGCCGGACGGGCAGGGCGACCAGGTCGACCAGACCGAGATGGGTCAGAGGCGGAGGGTGACGGCATGAGGGGACGAGCCTATCGGTGGACGGGAACACGGGCGGAAAACGACGAAGGACCCCCGTTTCCGGGGGTCCTTCGCGTAGTGAGGAATCGGCGGCGTCCTACTCTCCCAGGGCCTCTCGACCCAAGTACCATCGGCGCTGGAGGGCTTAACTTCCGTGTTCGGAATGGGAACGGGTGTGACCCCTCCGCCATGGCCACCGAAAT
>JBKJIL010000236.1:0-4296 GCA_046598435.1 Acidimicrobiales bacterium | reverse complement strand
AGTAGAGCCGATCTACCACGCGGCCGTGCGGCCTCGAACAGAGAATCCCCTGCCTGAGCAGGGCATTCTTTGGAGCGGACGACGGGATTCGAACCCGCGACCCCAACCTTGGCAAGGTTGTGCTCTACCAGCTGAGCCACGTCCGCGTGAGCCAGCGACGATAGCAGGCGCTCCCCGCCCGTCCCAACCGGCGCCGACCGGCCGCAACCCGGCCGCGACCCGGCCGACGCGAAGGGGGAATCGTCCCTCCAGACGTCGAACCCTCTGGACCGAGGACGTGACCGATGCCACCTTTCGCCGTCGGTTGTGTACCTTCGGTACGTCCACGCATGAACCGTGCAACCAGACCAAACCAGACCAGACGACGCACCCGGGGGGTCACATGAACGGCAAGGCTCGCTCTGCGTATCGCCGCACCAGGCGGACGGCGCTCGCCGTCGGCGCCATCACGGCGCTCACGCTCGTAGCCACAGACCCCGGCTCGGCCGCCACCAGCTCGCCGTTCGCGGCGCAGGGCTTCGGCGCCGGGACCGGCACCGCCATCGCGCTCACCTACAAGGTGAACCCGGTGTTCGGGAACCTCAGCTTCGGCATCACCGCCGGCGAGTCGGTGGCCGGCCATCAGAACACCGCCGCCACAGGCCAGGCCAAGGCCGTGAACCTGGGCATCATCGGCGTCACGCTCGCCGGGGAGGGCTGCAACGGCGCCGACCCCACCTGGGCCGCTGAAGAGCAGCCGCAGCCGGTGGTGGTCTCGTCGGGCGACAAGAACGCCGAATCCGGTCAGACGGGCAGCGAGGCCTCCGGGGCCATCACCATGTTCGCCCGGGCCACCAAGGCCCCGTTCGCCGAGGCGATCACCACCGTGGCGCCGGTCGGCGACAAGGGCGTGGCCCTCATCACCGGTGGCCAGAGCACCGCCACCTCCGGCGTGATCGCCGCCGGCCAGCGCGAGGCGCGGGCCTTCACCCAGATCGGCACCGTCAGCCTCCTGGGCGGCGCCATCCAGCTCGGTGACATGCGTTGGGAGGCCATCCAGCGCAGCGGCGCCAAGACGGAGGACATCGGCACGTTCCACCTCGGCTCGCTCGTGATCGGCGGGCAGTCCATCCCGCTCCCCGAGGACGGCCTGGCCCAGATCGCCACCCTGAAGGACGCTCTCAACGCCGTCGGCCTGCAGGTCGTGGCCCCGAAGGTGCGGGTGGAGCAGGGCATCGTGTTCGTCGATCCCATGAAGATCGGGATCATCCCCTCCGATCTGCGCGACGGGCTGATCAGCACCGTCCTCGGGGGCGCCCAGCCCGTCCGCCAGAGCTTCACCGACCTGCTCGCCGAGTACAGCTGCGGCCAGGAGCAGGACCTGCTCGGCAACAACAGCAAGACCGTCATCACGATCCTCGACCTGGCGCTGGCCACCTTCAGCGGGGCCGGCAGCCTCAACCTCGAGCTCGGCGGCGTGCAGGCCACAACTGCAGACATCGAGGGCTTCGGCGGCCTCGGGGTGCTCCCACCGCTCCCCGACCTCCCCGATCTGGGCGGGCTGCCCAGCGACCTCGGCACTCCTGACGTCGGCGGTGGCAGCTTCGACGGCTCCGACGTGGCAGCCCCGCCGCTGGCCGGCGGCAAGACCACGACGAACACCCCGACCTCGTCCACCACCCCCACCCAGCCCATCGCCGACGTCGTCGGCGACCGTGGCGGGGCCCTGCTCGGCGTCGGCGCCGGCGGGTTGTTGTTGCTCCTCGCCACCGCCGAAGGCGACCGTCGCAAGATGCGACGGGCTCAGCGCGAAATCCCCCTGGAGGCCTGATGTCCGCCCCTGTAAGCCACTCCGCGCCCCCGCGCGGCTACTTCAGCATCTGGCAGCGCCTCATGCGGGGCTACGGACCGCTCGCCGTGTTCGCGCTCATGCTGCTGCTGCTCTCCGTGCTGGTGCCGTCGAAGGTGCCGGCCAGCGGCAACAACCTCTCCACTGGCAGCACCGACGGCTCCGGCTTCACGCCTAGCGGGTCGACCGACGGCTCAGCTCCTGGCGTCTCCACCGACGGCGGCACCACCACCGGCGGCACGACCGCAGGCGGCGACGCAGCCGGCGCGACCGGCGGCGACGGCGGCGGCGGCGACGGGGGGCCCGTGGCACCTCCCGCCGGCTGCCCCGACCGGGCCGACCAGGTCCCGGGCGACCCCTACTCGCCGCCCTGCGTGCAGTTCAGCGGCAACAACGGCGGCGGCACCGCCAAGGGCGTCACCCCGACGAACATCAAGGTCGCCTTCCGCGTGCTCAACGAGCGGGGCTTCCAGCAGACCCTCGCCGACCTCGCCGGCGCCTCGCTCGTCGACTCGCCCGAGACCGTCACCAAGACGGTGCAGGCGCTGGCCGACTACTTCAACGAGCGCTTCCAGTTCTTCGGGCGCAAGATCGAGATCGTCTTCTACGACGGTCAGGGCTCGAACACCAACGAGCTGCTCGGCAAGGGCCGAGACAAGGCCGAGGCCGACGCCATCAAGGTGGCCGAGGAGATCGGCGCCTTCGCCGACCTGTCCGCCACCTCCGAGCCCTATGCCGGCGCCCTGGCCAAGCGCGGTGTCATCGGCTTCGGCACCCCGTATCTGTCCCGGGCCTGGCATGAGCAGCGGGCGCCGTTCGCCTGGAGCCTCGCCACCGACGGATCGATCGTCTCCGAGCTGGCCGCCGAGTACTCCGTGCAGCGGCTCTACGACAAGCCGGCCGTGTACGCCGGCGGCAACGGCGGCGACGGCAAGCCCCTCGCCAGCCGCAACCGGAGCTTCGCCACCCTGGCCCCCGAGAACTCCTGGTACCAGGAGTCGGTCCAGAACGCCCAGGCCATCATCGAGAAGGCCGGCAAGGACCCGGGCTTCAACTACAAGTACGTGCTCGACCTGTCGACCATGTCCGACCAGGCCACGACGATCATCGCCCAGATGAAGCAGCGCAACATCACCACGATCGTCTGCGGCTGCGATCCGATCCTGCCGGTGTTCCTCTCCGGCGTGGCCAACCGGGAGAAGTACTTCCCCGAGTTCATCATCGTGGGCACCGCGCTCACCGACGCCGACATCGTGGGCCAGCTCTGGAACCAGAACTTCGCCTCCCACGCCTTTGGCGTGAGCTCGCTCAACGGCTTCGTGTCGCCCACCCAGACCATCGCCTACGCCGCCTACAAGTCGGTGCGGGACGACGAGCCGGCCTTCTCGGTCGATCTCATCTACTACCAGATGTACATGATGGCGATCGGCCTGCAGATGGCCGGGCCTGACCTCAACCCGCAGACCTTCGAAGCCGGCATGTTCAACTACCCGCCCAAGGGTGGACCGTTCGGCCTCTGGGACTTCGGACCCGGTGACCGCACGGCGGCCAACGACGTGCGGGAGATCTACTGGGACGCCGGCGCAGTGTCGACCTTCAACGGCCAGCAGGGCTCGTACATCTCGGCCAACGACGGGGCCCGGTTCCAGAAGGGTCAGATCCCCGACGCCGATCCTGGGCGCCCGGTCAGCGTCGGGCTCACGCCATGACCGCCGTCCTCTCGGCCGGCACGGCGCGCTGGGCTGACCTGAGTCGGTCCGCCCGCGGTGCGCTCGGCGTGCTGCTCGCCTCGCTCGGCGTGTACGTCATCTACGCCCTGCCCCTGATCGGCCCGTTCCTCGACGACAAGGCGCCCTTCGGCGTCATCGTCACCGGCGTGATCATCGGCACCGTCACGGCCCTGCTCGCCATCGGGCTGATCCTGATCTACAAGACGAGCCGCTTCATCAACTTCGCCTACGCCTCCATGGGCAGCCTGGCCGGCGTCACCGCCATCGGGCTCCACCTGGAGAAGGGAGTCCCGTTCTTCGCCGCCGTGCCCATCGGCCTCGCCCTCGGTGTGCTCACCGGCGTCATCGTCGAGCTGATCGTGCGACGGTTCCGCAACACCTCCCGCCTCATCCTCACCGTGGCGAGCATCGGCATCGCCCAGATCCTGAGCGTCATCGAGGCCGTCATCTCCGTCCGCGCCCTCGGGTTCGTGTCCCTCACGGGCGGCTTCGAGATCCCCCTCGACATCCAGCTCGACCTTGGGGTCAAGACCCTCTTCGGTGACGAGATCCTCATCATGATGGTGGTGCCACCGGTCCTCGCAGGGCTGGCCTGGTTCCTGCTGCGCACGGACGTCGGGGTGGCCGTGCGGGCCGCCGCCGAGAACGAGGACCGGGCCCTCCTTCTTGGGATCCCGATCCGACGCCTCTCCACCATCGTGTGGATGGTGGCGGGTGCCCTTGCGGCCCTCACCTTCG
>JBKJIL010000189.1:0-6230 GCA_046598435.1 Acidimicrobiales bacterium | reverse complement strand
CGGGCCCACCTCGGTGTCGGCGTCGGTGGGGTCGCCGAAGGGGATCTGGTCCACCTCGGCCTGCAGGGCGGCCACCAGCTCGTCGTGCACCCGCGGGCCGGCGATCACCCGGCAGGCGGCGGTGCAGCCCTGGCCGGAGTTGTAGTAGCCAGCGGCGCGCACGCCGGCCGCTACGGCGGCGGGGTCGGCGTCGTCGAACACCACGACCGGCGCCTTGCCGCCCAGCTCGAGGTGCACCCGCTTCAACGTCTCGGACGACGCCTTGGCAATGGCCTTGCCGGCGGCGACGGACCCCGTGAGCGACACCATGGCGACGTCGGGGTGATCGACGAGCGCCACGCCCGCCGTCTCACCGCGGCCGCACACGACGTTCAGCACGCCCGGCGGCAGCACGTCGGCGGCCAGCTCGGCCAGACGCAGCGCGGTGTAGGGCGTGAGCTCGGAGGGCTTGAGCACCACCGTGTTGCCGACGGTGAGCGCAGGGCCGACCTTCCACGTGGCCATGTTGAGCGGGTAGTTCCACGGGGCGATGGAGCCGATCACGCCGAGCGGCTCGCGACGCAGCATCGACGTGTAGCCGGCCATGTACTCCCCCGCCGCCCGGCCCTCGAGGAAGCGACCGGCCGATGCGAAGAACTTGCAGTTGGCGAGCGTGAGGTCCATCTCGAACTCCATGATGGACACCGGCTTGCCGACGTTCTCCGACTCGATGGCCGACAGGTTGTCGATGTCAGCCTCGATGCGACGGGCCAGCTCGTGCAGCGCCTCGCTGCGCTCCCGCGGCGTCTTGGCGGCCCAACCCGGGAAGGCGGCCGCCGCCGCCCGCACGGCATCGTCGACGTCGGCCGCCTCGCTGGCCGGCGCCGTGCCGATGACCGCGCCGGTCGCCGGGTTCACGATGTCGTCGGTGCCCCCCCGTCGGGCCGGCCGCCACTCGTTGCCGATGAAGTTCTGGGCGGGCATCTGCGAACCTCCTGCAAGCGATCCAGTCGTGCTCATGGCAGAATCTACGTGATCCGATGGCGTTAGGGGCTCTACACGATGGAATCCGTCATCCAGTGCGCCGTGGAGGCGACCACATGACCATGACGAGCGCCGAGCTGGCCACGGCCGCCGCCGACCACCTCTGGCTCCACTTCTCACGCCTGTCGGGCGAACCGGACAGCCACCTGACCGTGATCGAGCGGGGCGAGGGCGCCTACGTGTGGGACAGCGACGGTCGCCGCTACCTCGACGGCCTGGCCGGGCTCTTCGTGGTGCAGGCCGGCCACGGTCGCCAGGAGCTGGCTGCGGCCGCCGCCGAGCAGGCCGGCAAGCTCGGCTACTTCCCGCTGTGGACCTATGCCCATCCCACCGCCATCGAGCTGGCCGCCCGGCTCGCCGCGCTCGCGCCCGGCGACCTCAACCGGGTGTTCTTCACCACCGGCGGCGGTGAAGCCGTGGAGTCGGCGTGGAAGCTGGCCCGCCAGTACTTCCTCGCCATCGGCCAGCCCGAGCGCTGCAAGGTGATCGCTCGGGAGACCGCATACCACGGCACCACCTTGGGCGCCTTGAGCATCACGGGCCTCGAGGCCATCAAGGAGCCCTTCCGCCCCCTCCTCAACGGCCAGAGCCGCCATGTGCCCAACACCCTCGCCGCGCAGCGGGCCAACCCCGACGATCCCTGGGCCGGCGCCGACGCCATCGAGGCCATGATCATCGCCGAGGGCCCCGAGACGGTCGCCGCGGTGTACCTCGAGCCGGTGCAGAACGCGGGCGGGTGCCTCGTGCCACCGACGGGGTACTTCCAGCGGGTGCGGGAGATCTGCGATCGCCACGGTGTGCTGCTGGTGTCCGACGAGGTGATCTGTGCGTTCGGTCGCCTGGGCGACTGGTTCGGCTCGAGCCTGCTCGGATACGTGCCCGACATGATCACCTTCGCCAAGGGGGTCACCTCCGGGTACGCCCCCCTTGGGGGGGTGATGGTGTCCGACCGGATCGCCGCTCCCTTCCTCGAGCAGGGCGCGTCGTTCCTGCACGGCATCACCTTCGCCGGGCACCCCGTGAGCTGCGCGGTGGCGCTGGCCAACCTCGACCTCATGGAGCGCGAGGACCTGCCTGGTCGGGTGCGCTCGCTCGAGGGCGAGTTCCGGGCTCGCCTCGACGAGCTCAGCGACCTGCCCATCGTCGCCGAGGTGCGGGGGATGGGCTTCTTCTACGGCATCGAGCTCACCCGCAACGGCGCCGCCTTCAGCGACGAGGAGTGCGAGTGGCTGATCCGGGGGTTCCTCTCGGCCCGTCTGCTCGAGCTCGGGCTGATCTGCCGGGCCGACGACCGGGGCGACCCCGTCATCCAGCTCTCGCCCTCGCTCGTGGCCGGCCCCGACGAGTTCGACCTCATCGCGTCCACGCTGCGCCAGGTGCTCGTGGAGGCATGGAAGGAGCTCGACGGGATGTCGAAGCAAACCTCCGTGGGGAGCCCGAGGACCCGCACGTGACGACCGGCCCGCGCTGATGACCACCCCGCTGACGGTCGGCATCCCGACCGAGATCAAGACCGACGAGCGCCGCGTGGCGCTCACCCCCGACGGCGTCCGCGAGCTCGACGCTCACGGGGTCACCGTGCTGGTGCAGGCCGGCGCCGGCCTGGGCGCCAGCATCGCCGACGACGTCTACAAGGCGGCCGGGGCCGAGATCGTGGCGACCGCCGAGGAGACGTGGGCGCGAGCAGACCTCGTGTGCAAGGTGAAGGAGCCGCAGTCGTCGGAGTTCGCGCACCTGCGCGCCGACCTCACCCTGTTCACCTATCTCCACCTGGCCGCCTACCCGAAGGTGGCCCACGCGCTCTGCGAGGCCGGCACCACCGGCTTGGCCTACGAGACGGTGATGCGCCCCGACGGCGCCCTCCCGCTCTTGGCCCCGATGAGCGAGGTGGCAGGCCGCCTCGCCGTGCAGGCCGGGGCGCGCTTCCTCGAGGCGCCCCAAGGGGGACGCGGGGTGCTGCTCGGTGGCGCTCCCGGGGTGCAGCCGGCCCGCGTCGTGGTGATCGGCGCCGGCAACGTCGGCTGGAACTCAGCCTGGATCGCGGCGGGCATGGAGGCCGAGGTGAACCTGCTCGACAAGAACCTCGACCGGCTCCGCTTCGTCGACCAGATCCACAAGGGTCGGATCACCACCCTCGCATCCAACCGGGGCACCCTGGAGCGCTGCATCGCGGAGGCCGATCTCGTGATCGGCGCCGTGCTGGTGGCCGGCGGCCGGGCGCCTGTCGTCATCACCGAGGACATGGTCGCCACCATGAAGCCTGGTGCGGTCATCGTCGACGTGGCCATCGACCAGGGCGGCTGCGTGGCCACCTCTCGGGAGACCACCCACCACGACCCCGTGTACGTGACCCACGGCGTCCTGCACTACTGCGTGGGCAACATGCCCGGGGCCGTCCCCGCCACGTCCACCCACGCCCTCACCAACGCCACCCTGCCCTACCTCGTGGAGGTGGCCGTCCACGGCGCCACGGAAGCGGCCCGCCGCGACCCGGCGCTGGCCCACGGGCTGAACACCGAAGGGGGCCAGGTCGTGAACGAGGTCGTGGCCGAGGCGCTCGGCGTCGTGGCGGGCACGCCCAGCCATGCCATCGGCCGCTGATGGCTGCCCCCAAGCGAGACAGCACCCCGGCGCCGGCCGAGCTGGACAGCACCGACAAGGCCATCATCCGTGCCCTGCAGCTCGACGGGCGAGCGCCCTACTCCAAGCTCGGCCCCGCGGTGGGCCTCTCCCAAGCGGCCGTGCGCCAGCGCGTGCAGCGGCTCATCGAGAGCGGCGTGATGCAGGTCGTGGCCGTCACCGACCCGGCCACGCTCGGCTTCGCGGTGCAGGCCATGGTGGCCATCTCCGTCACCGGAGACGTCCGAGCGGTGGCCTCGATCATCGAACAGCTCGATGAGGTCGAGTACGTCGTCATCACCGCCGGGCGCTTCGACCTGCTGGTCGAGGTGGTGTGCACCGACACCCACCACCTGCTCGACGTGGTCAACGACCGCATCCGCGCCATCCCCGACGTCAGCGGCACGGAGGTGTTCACCTACCTGAGCCTCGTGAAGCAGACCTACAGCTGGGGCGTCCGCTAGTGCGGCCCGCGCCGCGGTCAGGCCTGGCGGCGGCGGAAGGCGACGCCCAGCAGCATGAGGCCCACGCTGACGAGCAGCACGATGGTGGCCAGCACGTTGATCTGCGGCGAGATCTCGACGCGTGAGGCGCTGAAGATGCGCAGGGGGAACGTCTCCTCCGAGCCGGCGTTGAAGTAGGTGATGATGAAGTCGTCGATCGAGAGGGCAAAGCTCAGCAGCGCGGCGGCCAGGATCCCGGGGACGATGAGCGGGAGCGTGACCCGACTGAAGGTGCGCCACGGTGGCGCGCCGAGATCCATGGCCGCGTCCTCGAGGGTCCAGTCGAACCCGCGGATGCGCGCCTTCACGGTGAGGGCCACGAACGAGGTGCAGAACAGCACGTGGGCGATGAGGATCGTGCTGAAGCCGCGCTGCACCCCCCGATCGAGGAACAGGGTGGCCAGCGAGGAGCCCATCACGATCTCCGGAGTGGTGAGCGGCAGCACCAGCAGCAGGTTCACGAGCGTGCCGCCGCGGAAGCGGTAGCGCACGAGCGCCAGCGCGATCAGCGACCCCAGCACGGTCGCCGCGATCGCCGCGATCGTGGCGATCTTGAGCGACAGGACCATGGCGTCGGTGAGGGGCCCGGGCTTGAACGGTTCCTTCCAGTTGTCGAGCGTGAACTGCTGCCAGATGATGTTGAAGCGTCCGCGGGGCTTGTTGAACGAGTACCCGACGATGACGACGATCGGCACGAAGAGGTACACGAAGCCGGCCACCGCCACCGCCGTGAGCCCCCAGCGGCTGAGGCGACCGGCCGCGGTCTCGGGCGGGCGGGCAGAGACGGCGGCCATCAGACGAGGTCGTCCGTGCCCAGCACGCGGGCGTAGACGAGGGTGGCGATCGTGATGACGATCATGAGGATGAAGCTGAGCGCCCCCGCCGTCGGGTAGTCGAGCTGCACGAGGAAGCGGTCCTGCACCACCGACCCGATCATCGTGTTGTTCGGACCGCCGAGGAACCGGGCGTTCACGAAGTCACCGGCGGCGGGGATGAAGGTGAGCAGGCTGCCCGCGAACACGCCCGGCATCGACAGCGGCAGCACCACCTTGCGGAAGGCGTTCCAGCCGTTGTTGTAGAGGTCCTTGGCCGCCTCGCTGAGGCCCAGGTCGATCTTCTCGAGGCTCACGTAGATGGGCAGGATCATGAAGGGCAGGAAGTTGTAGGTGAGCCCGCCGATCACCGCCCACTGCGTGGCCAGCAACCGCCCGTCGCTCGTGAAGCCCACGGCGTCGAGCACCCCGCCCAGGCTCAGCCGGTCGACGAGCGACAGCGCCGGACCGCTGTCGGAGAGCACAGAGGCCCAGGCCAGCGTGCGGATCAGGAACGACGTGAAGAACGGCACCACCACGAGGCCCAGGAGCACGTTCTTGAAGCGACCACCCCGGAACGCGATCACATAGGCCACCGGGTACCCGATGGCGATGCACGCCAGGGTGGCGATGCCGGCGTAGGCGAAGGAGCGGATGAACTGATCGCTGTAGTCGCTCAGCGCGTTGGTGAAGTTCGAGAGCTCCCAGGTGAAGGTGGCATCGACGGCGAAGCGGCTCTCCTTCACCGACAGCGACGTGCGGGCCAGCGTGACGAGCGGCACCAGGAAGAACAGGATCAGCCAGAGCATCCCTGGGGTGAGCAGCGCGTAGGGCACGAACCCGGCGCGCCGCTTCGAGCGGTCGCCTGTGTCGGCCCCGCCACCCGTCGACATCGCAGGTCGCCTATGCCCCGACGATCTTGGCGAAGCGCTCGTCGAAGGCGGCCTCGGTCTCCTCGTCGAGGGCACCGAAGAGGTGCAGCCCAGCCAGCGTGGCCTCGTCGGGGAAGATCAGTGGGCTCTCCGAGAGGGCCTTCTGGTAGTCGGTCCCGGCCGCCAGCACCTCGCGCACGCCCGCCACCGGAGAGTTGTAGCCGACGTACTCGGTGATGCGGGCCGCGTTCTCGGGGTCGTAGCAGTAGTCCATCCACACGGCCGCGTTGTCGACGTGCTCGGCACCGTTGGGCAGCACCATCGTGTCGGACCACCGCATCCCGCCCTCTTCCGGGATGGCGAAGTGCAGGTCGGGGTTGTCGAGGGCCAGCTGGCCGATG
>JBKJIL010000164.1:0-3964 GCA_046598435.1 Acidimicrobiales bacterium | reverse complement strand
GGCGGTGGCCTCGATGCCGCTGGCGTCCCACTTGCCGTTCGGCTCGGTGAAGGCGAGGGTGGCGATCGTGTCGCCGGAGGCGATGCCCGGGAGGATCTCCTTCTTGGCGGCGTCGTCACCGGCATGGAGCAGGGTGGTCGTGGCCAGCACGGCCGAGGAGAAGTAGGGAGCGCAGAGCAGCGCCCGGCCCATCTCCTCGAGCACCACGGTGAGCTCCACGAACGTGAAGCCCTGGCCGCCGAACTCCTCGGGGATGATGAGGCTCTGGAGGCCCAGCTCGTTGGCCATCTGGCCCCATACGGCGGCGTCGTAGCCCTCGTCGGTGTCCATCAGACGACGGACCTCGGCCTCGGGCGACTTGCTCTCGAGGAACTGGCGGGTGATGCGGCGGAGCTCTTCTTGCTCTTCTGAAAAGGCGAAGTTCATGGCGCCCGTTCTAGCCAGCCCGTCGGGCCGCCGCCACCGACGGTGTGTACGCGCGCGTACACTGGGGCCGTGGAGCAGATCGGCGCCCGGGACCTGCGGTCGAACCTGGCCGCTGCCTTGCGCCAGGCGGCCGGCGGCGAGCGAGTGGTGATCACCGTCGACGGCCGGCCGGTGGCGCAGCTCGGCCCGCTGGACCCGACCGGTGCGCCCACCCTGGTCGAGCTGGCCGCCTCAGGGCTGGTCGATCCCCCGCGCCGGGCCGATCGGCCCAAGCCCCCCAACGCCCTCGACGCCGCCGTCGACGTGCGCCTCGACCGCGTCCTCACCGAGGTCCGCGGCGGGTGACGCTCTACGTCGACACCTCCGCGCTCGTGCGTCGCTACCTGCACGACCGCCATCGAGCCGTGGTGCTCGACGCGATGGGGGTCGACGACGCCTGGTGCGCCTCCGCCCTCGTGCGCACGGAGACCCAGCTGGCGCTGCACCGCGCCTCGGTCACCGCGCGTCAGCAGACGCAGCTGTGGCGCGAGCTGCGCGACGAGTGGGAGGCGTTCTGGGTGGTGCCGTTGGACGATCGGTGCATGGCTCGGGCCGTCGAGATCGGCGCCACCTTCGGCGTGCGCATCGTGGATGCCATCCACCTGGCGGCCGCCGACCGCCTCCCGGCGCCGGTCCGCTACCTCACCTTCGATCGCCAGCAGATCCCCGCCGCCGACGCGCTCGGCTTCGAGGTGATCAGCCCCCGAGCGTCGTAGGGGCGGGGGCTGGGCCAGCTGCTTCAGGTGACGGAGTCTGCGCTCGTCATCCAGCGGTCGCCCTGCACCCGCAGGTGGTTCTTCAGCGCCCGCACGCACACCCACAGCAGCATGCCGAGCCACACGGTCGCGATGCCGAGCGACGGACGGACCATCACGGCGACGAACACGGGCAGGGCCACGGCGAAGGCCAGCGTCGTCTGCCAGCGCAGGTCACGGAAGTCGTTGGCGCCCATGAGCACGCCGTCGAGCACGAAGGTCAGCGCGGCCGGGAGCTGCATCACCGCGAGCAGCACGAGGGCGACGGTGGCGTGGCGTCGCACTGCCATGTCCCCGCTGAAGAGGTGCGGGAGCAGCGGCGCCAGGACCAGGGTGGTCACCGTCAGCACCAGGCCCACGCGCCACGCCCAGCGGTACAGGTGCACGACGACGTCTCTCGCCTCCTCGGGTCGACCGGCCCCGAGCGCATGACCGACGAGCGACTGGCCCGACACCTTGAACATGTCGACCCCGATGGCGAGGAACAAGAAGAGCTGGGCTGCGATCTGGTGTCCGGCGAGCTGCTCGGTTCCGACGCGACTGGCCGCGGCAGTGGCCACGGCCAGGGTGGCGAGCAGGAAGGCCGTGCGCTGCACGAGGTGGGCGCCCACCTTCACCACAGCCCACATCACCGAGGGGACCACGCTCAGGTGCCGCAGGCCGTCGACACGCAGGCTGGGCACCACGATGGCGAGGAACATGGCGGCGCTCAGGATCTGCGCGGCCACCGTGCCCCAGGCGCTGCCGCTGATCCCCCAGTCGAGGCCGAACACGAGGAGCAGCTCAAGGGCCAGGTTGGCGCTGGTGGCCACGGCCAGCACCACGAAGGGCCGCTTGGTGTCGGGGAGGCCGTAGAGGTACCCGATACACGCGATGGTGACGAACTGGAAGGGCACGCCGACGACGCTGACGCGCAGGTAGGTCACGCCCTGAGCGACGACCGCCGCGTCGTGACCCAGGAGACCCACCAGCGCGGGCGCGGCGAGGCCGATCCCGACCGCGACCACGGTGCCGATCCCCACGGCCAGCCACACGGCCTGGAGGGCATCGGCAGCCGCGCCGGACGGGTCGCCGCGGCCGCGGCGCACCGCCACGCGCACCGTCGTCCCGTAGGACAGGAAGTTGAACACCCACACCAGCGTGTTGAGGACCGTCGACGCCAGCGCCAGGCCACCGAGGGGCACCGCGCCCAGCCGGCCGACCACCGCGGTGTCGGTGAGGACGTACACCGGCTCCACGAGCAGCGACCCCAGCGCGGGCACGGCGATGGCGAGGATGCGGTGATCGAGGGCGTCGAGCCGCCGCAGCCAGGTCCGCATACGCTCGTCAGCATGGCCGACACGCTCATCTGGGACGCGACAGGCATCGAGATCCACGAGGTGGTGGTGGGGCCGGTCGACAACAACGTCTTCGTGCTGCGCTGCACCGAGACCGGGGACGCAGTGCTCCTCGACGCGGCCAACGAGCACGAACGGCTGCTGGAGCTGTGCACGCGCCTGGGGGTGCGCCGGGTGCTCGAGACGCACGGTCACTGGGACCACATCCAGGCCGTGCCCCAGCTGCGCGACGCCGGCTACTCGGTGGGCGTGGCCGCCGCCGACGCCGCCATGCTGCCGTCCTACGACGAGGTGCTCGAAGACGATTCGGTCATCGAGGTGGGTCGGCTGCGGCTCCACACCATCGCCACCCCCGGCCACACGCCCGGGTCGACGTGCTTCCTCGTGGCCGACCACCCGGTCATCTTCAGCGGAGACACCCTCTTCCCCGGTGGGCCCGGCAACACCACCTTCGAGGGCGGCGACTTCCCGACCATCATCGAATCGGTCGATCGCCGCCTGTTCACGCTCCCCGCTGACACGCTGGTGCTCCCGGGCCACGGCAAGCCAACGACGATCGGCACCGAGCGGCCCCATCTCCAGGAGTGGATCGACCGAGGCTGGTAGCAGGAGCCGTCATCCAGGATCGAGGTGGGCGCCGTAGAGGGTGCATGAACCTTGGTGGACCCGAAATGCTCATCGTCCTGGTCGTCGTGATGCTGATGTTCGGCAGCAAGAAGGTGCCGGAGCTGGCCCGTTCCCTGGGCAAGGCCCAGAAGGAGTTCAAGGACGGCATGCGCGAGAGCACCGCGCCGGCCGCCGTCGACGCTGACTGACGGGACCCTTTTCCACTATCGCCGTAGTGCTAATACACTGGCGGGCATGCCCCCCGTAGCACCGCTGTTCGCCATCGAGGGCCTCCATGCCCGACCCACGTCGGTGCCGGATGCTCCCGAGATCCTGCGGGGCATCGACCTCGTCGTGCGACCGGGCGAGGTCCACGCCCTGATGGGGCCCAACGGGTCTGGCAAGTCCACGCTCGCCACGACCCTCATGGCCTCCCCGGAGTACGAGGTCACCGCCGGGCGGATCCTGTTCAAGGGCGACGACATCACGTCCTGGGACACGGAGATCCGTGGCAAGGCGGGCATGTTCCTGGCCTTCCAGTACCCCCAGCAGGTGCAGGGGGTGTCGGTGCTCAACTTCCTGCGTCAGGCGCTGTCGGCGCGCAAGGGGATCGACCTGTCGATGCTCGAGCTGCGCCTGTCGATCATGGAGTGGATGGAGCGCCTCGACATGGACCCGTCGTTCGCCGACCGGTTCCTCAACGAGGGCTTCTCCGGCGGCGAGAAGAAGCGCAACGAGATCCTCCAGATGGCGATCCTCGAACCGGAGATCGCCATCCTCGACGAGACCGATTCCGGCCTC
>JBKJIL010000108.1:0-3830 GCA_046598435.1 Acidimicrobiales bacterium | reverse complement strand
CCGCGAATAGCGGACCCCAGATGTGGATCGGGTATGACGGTGACGGAACGATCGCCGCATCGCCCGGGCCGAGGAGCACCCACATCAGGTGACTGAACCCCTCCTTGGCACCGATGGTGGAGATGACCTCGGTATCCGGATCGAGATCCACGTCGAAACGACGCTTGTAGAGGTCAGCGACGGCCTGTCGGAGCTTGGGAATACCACGGCTCGACGAGTACCGGTGGTTCTTGGTGTTGTGGGCCGCTTCGCTGAGCTTCTCGACGGCGATGTCCGGCGAGGCAAGGTCCGGGTTGCCGAACCCCAGGTCGATCACATCGGCCCCGGACCGACGCGCCTCGATCTTCAGGCCGTCGATGATGGTGAACACATACGGGGGCATTCCCGCGATCCGACGGAACTCCATCGGCCCACGGTAGTCCCGGACCCCGTCCGGTCCGGAACTCTATTGGCCCTGCAGAGTGCGAGGATGGGGTGGTGACCAAGCAGATCGACGTCGTCATCGAGATCCCCCGCGGCAGCCGCAACAAGTACGAGTACGACCACGACAAGCACGTGCTCCGCCTCGACCGCCGGCTGTTCACGGCGACCGCCTATCCAGCCGACTACGGGTTCATCCCGGACACGCTCTCGGAGGACAGCGACCCGCTCGATGCGCTGGTGCTCCTCGACGACCCCACGTTCCCAGGGTGCTGGGTGGCGGCCCGGCCCGTCGGGGTGTTCTGGATGACCGACGACGCCGGCCCCGACGCCAAGATCATCTGCGTGCCGGCGGGGGACGCTCGTTGGGACCACGTCGTCGACCTCGACGGCCTGCCCGAGCACCTGACCGACGAGATCAGCCACTTCTTCGAGGTCTACAAGGCCCTCGAGCCCGACAAGCACTCGAGCGTGCGGGGCTGGGAGGGCGCCGAGGCGGCCTGGGGTGAGATCGAGGCATGCCGGGAGCGGTTCCGCAGCACCCACTGACGCCCGACGGCCCCTCACCCCGTCAGTCGAGGTGAGTCAGTCGAGGTGATCGGCGGCGAGGAGAGCGGCGCCGATGGCGCCTGCCTGCTCGCCCAGGGTCGCGGCCACGATGGTGAGCGGGGGACGGCGCTCCACGGCCATCGCCAGCGCCACCACGTGCGCTCGCACCCCTTCCAGGAGCAGGTCGGCGGCCTCGACGAGCCCACCGCCGATCACGATGATCCCTGGATCCAGGATGTTGGCCAGGTTGGCCAGGCCGAGTCCGATCCACCAGGCCAGCTCGTCGACCAGGGCCAGCGACGCCTCGTCGCCCGCTCTCGCCGATGCCGTGACGTGCTCGCCGCGCACCATCTCGGGGTCGCCGCCGGCCCGCGCCACGGCGTCGTCGAGCCGTCCGGCCTCCGCCGCGTCCCGGGCCAGTCGACCGAGCCCGGTGCCCGACGCGAAGCGCTCCCAGCACCCGCGCTTGCCGCACGGACAAGGGGGACCGTCGGGCACGACGACCATGTGCCCCGGCTCGCCGGCGAAGCCGTGAGATCCCCGCAGGAGCGTGCCGCCGGTGATGATCCCGGCGCCGATGCCCGTCCCGAAGGTGACGACGAGAGCATCCACCGAACCTGCTGCTGCACCGACCCGGTGCTCGGCCAGTGCGGCGGCGTTGGCGTCGTTGTCCACCACCGCTGGGCAGGACACCGCCTGCGCCAGGAGCTCGGCCAGGGGGAGGTCGGTGAGGTGGCGGAGATGGGGTCCGACGTGCAGCACCCCCGCGCGATCGACGAGACCAGGGACCCCGACGCCCACGGCCGCCGGCCGTCCCACCTCCGCGCCGAGGTCCTGCACGACCTCACCGAGGAGCGCGACCAAGCCCGCTCCGCCATCTGGGGTGGGCACACGACGCCCGGCCAGGGCCACCGCCGGCTCGTCACTGGACACGGCCACGGCCAGCACCTTGGTGCCGCCGACGTCGATGCCGATCGTGATCATGGGGCCCAGCATGGCCCCTCGAGGTAGGTCAGTACCGCAGCAGTGCGCCGATCCGGCCCATGACGTCGAGGTCGGCGTCGGCCGGGCAGATCGTCACACCCAGACCCTGGGAGAGGGCCTCCTCGATGGCGTCCTCGACGACGTCGTCGACCCGCTCCATGACCACCCCGTTGGCGGGGTTGGTGGGTCCGACGGCGGCCAAGGCACCGGACTCCGGGCAGCGCCAGCCCTCCTGGGCAAAGCCCTTCGACACGACGAGGCGATCCACTCGGTGCTCGTTGAGCACCACCAGCGTGCCGGCGAGGCCCACGACCCCCCGGCGACCGGTGGCGGCCGCCTCCCTGAGGCGGGCCACGAGGGTCGCGTTGCGCGCCCGCTCCACGGCGCCCTCAGTGACCTCGGCGGCCTGGCGCACCTCGGCATGGCTGGCGCCGACGCCGACGTGCAGGTGCCCGCACAGGCGCTCCCGCAAGTACGGGTGCAGGGCGCCCTGCAGCTCGTTGGCGATGGCATCCGGGGCGCCGATGGCGAGGTGCTCGAAGCGGTGCGACTGCCACAGCTCGAAGGCGGCGCGGGCGGCGTTGCGCAGGTGCTGGTGGGCCAGCTCGTCGACGTGATGCTCAGGCGTGCCCCGCTCACGCATCCCGCGGGCGTCGTAGTCGCGCGGGAGCTCGTCGATCAGCTCGGTGCGCTCGACGAGGCGGCCCATCTCGAACACGAACAGCCGAGCGATCTGGCGATCGGCCAGGAGCACCCCGATGGACTCGTGCTCCTGCACCAGTGACTCGAGCACGCCCACGGCGGGCGAGTGGTTGATGACGACCCGGGAACGCACCGGCACCGGAAGCTCGATCACCTCCCAGAGATCCGTCGCCGCACAGGCGAAGATGGCCAACCCGCGCGTCTCGCTGCGGTCCAGCCCACCGCGCACGTACGCCTCGATCTTGCTCAGGTCGTCGTGCACCGAGCGATGGCCGTTGGCCCGCACCCGCGCTGCCCGGAGCATGCCGTCGAGCTCGTGCTCGACGTCTTGGTGTCTGGTGAGTCGTCGACCATCGACGTCGAGATAGCACGACGTGATGGGGGCCTCGTCACCTCGGATCCCAGCGAGCTCTCGGATAGCGGCTTCGGTGAGGACGGCCACAGCACCTCCAGGGTCAAGCGACGGGTCGTGGCGATCGTACGCCGCGGGTCGGGCCCCCGCTCGGCGACCTCCGTCCCGCTAGAGAGGACCCGGCCGGACGACCGCCGCGTGGGCCGGTCCGGCCTCTCGGGCCCAGTCGGCCACCACCGGATCATCGGACACGACGATCACCTGGACCGCTTCACCCATGCGCTCCAGACGCCCGAGCAGGTGCTCGATCTCCTGGCCGTGCAGGCCGCGCAGGGCGTCGTCGAGCAGCAGGGGCAGCGACCCTGCCACCGAGACCGAACGCTGCGCGGCCATGCGCGCCAAGAGGTACCACTCGAGCTCCTCTGCCTTGGTCACGGTCTCGGAGCCCTGCGCGGCGACGATCTCCTGCAGCCGCTCCATCTCCATGGCGGCGGCCTGGCCCTCGGCGTCGAGCACCGCCAGCGCCCGGTCCTGCGCCTCCAGGTCGTCGACGGCCTGGCGGAGCTGCGCCTCGCAGCGGGCAAGGTCGGCGTCGAGCGCCACAGGGTCGGGCGGCGGCGCGACGTCGATGGCCTCGATGGCGTCGATGACCTCGTGCTGCGTGTCGGTGCATCGCTGGAGCGCCAGCGTCACGGGGGACACTCGTTCCTCCAGTGGCGCGAGGTGAGCGACGGCTTCAGCGACAGCCGCGTCGGCCTCGGCAACGGCGGCCCCCGCCGCCGCGGCCAGCGCGGTGGCGTCAGCGAGCTCGCTGGACAGCGCA
>JBKJIL010000251.1:0-6058 GCA_046598435.1 Acidimicrobiales bacterium | reverse complement strand
GTCGGCCTGCTCCACGATGCGGGCCACCCGATCGTCCTTGCCGACCCGCACGATGCGCCCGTAGCCGGTGGGGTCGTGCATGCGCGCGGTGAGGATCGTGCAGGCGGCCCCGGACAGCCGGTGCTCAGCCACGAGCTCGGCGACCGTCTCAGCACGCAGAAGCGGGGTGTCACCGGGCAGGACGAGCACGTCGTCGTCGTCGAGATCGTCCTCGGAGAGGCCGCTCAGGCCCACGGCGACCGCGTCGCCTGTGCCGCGCTGCTGGTGCTGCTCCACGAACTCGAGGCGCAGCCCAGCCGTGTCGTCCATGAGCTTCTTGGTGACCCGTTCGGCACCATGACCCACCACCACGACGGCTCGGTCGATCTCGGGTGCGGGAAGGGCGTCGAGCACGTACAGCACCATGGCCCGGCCGCACAGGAGGTGCAGCGGCTTCGGACGGGTGGACCGCATCCGCGATCCCTCACCGGCGGCCAGGATCACGGCGGAGAGGCGACGCTCGCTCATGCAGTAGGTCTACCGCGATCGTCGACGCGATCAGCGCGCGGTAGCACCCCCGCTGGTTGTGTGGGCTCGGGGGGGAGGGCTCGAACCTCCAACAGCCGGCTCCAAAGGCCGGTGTTCTGCCAATTGAACTACCCCCGATCGGGCGGTTCTCAGGTTAGAGGGTGCTGGCTTTGGCGTCGCGTGGGGGGCCACCGGTAAGTTGGTCAACCTCATGGGCTCACTCATCAAGAAGCGCCGCAAGCGCATGCGCAAGAAGAAGCACAAGAAGATGCTGAAGCGCACGCGGTGGCAGCGCAGGGCCGCCGGCAAGTAGCCGGCCGCTCTCCAGCACAACCAGATCTCGTCGATCGGCCGCCTCTTCCGGGAGGCGGTCGTCGCGCGTCAGGCCTCGGGCGTCAGGCCTCGTGCACCGCGTGCACGACGACGTGCCCGTCGGCCGGGAACTCCCCCTCGACGAACCACGTGCTCCCGCTGCCAGCCAGCATGGGAGTGAGGCCGGTGGCCTCACCCAGCCGGTCTCGCCAGCGCGCCAGCTCGGGTTCGACGGCCAGGGCGGCCGGCTCGAGATCGTTGTCACCGGGGCCGGACGGCCCACCGAGCGCGTCCCACGCTCGGTACACGTCAACCGTGGAGCAGTGCAGCGGCGGGGTCAGCAGCGTGAACGTGCGGGCCTCGAAGGGCATCGGCTCGACCACGTCACCGACGCCGCACACCCGGGCTCGCCCGCCCCTCAGGCAGAACGGGACGTCGGCCCCGAGGCTCAGGGCGACGTCGACGTCATCCACCCCCGCCCAGCGCAGGACAGCCGCCGCGTCGGCCGAGCCCCCGCCGAGGCCGGCCCCCGACGGGATCCGCTTGGTCACCTGGACGTAGGCCTGGCGGCCAGCGACGACGAGGGCCCGGCGCACGAGGTTCGTCGCTCCGAGCGGCACATCCGGCGACGCGTCGATCAGGGACAGGCCGTCGCCCTCGCTGAGCTCGAGGGAGTCGGCGAGGTCGATCGTGAGCATCTCGGCGTCGATCAGGTGGTACCCGTCGGGTCGCACCCCGGTGATCCGCAGGGTTCGCGTCAGCTTGGCGGGAGCGAGCACCACGTCGGTCACGACGACGGATCGTATCGATCAGGACCGAGCTCGCCGTGCGGCGCCCCGGTCACGTGCGACACGAGACGCAGCCAGTCGTCGAGGGTGAGCTCTTCGGCCCGCGCCTCCGGTCGGATCCCCGCCCCCTCGAAGTCAGACGCCCCGACCCGCCCGTGCAGCGATCGGCGCAACATCTTGCGGCGCTGGTTGAAGCCGGCCTCCACGAGGCCGAAGAGCACCGCCCGGGTGCGCTCGTCGCCCGCCGGTGGCCGGCGGCGGATGTCCACGAGGGCCGACTCGACCCGGGGCTGAGGCAGGAACACCGTGGGCGGCACCTTGCCCACCACCTTGGCCTGGGCCCACCATGCGGTCTTCACGGAGGGGATGCCGTAGGCCTTGCTGCCCGGGTGCCCCGCGAGCCGCTCGCCCACCTCGAGCTGCACCATGACGAGCATGCGCTCCACCTGGGGGACGAGCTCGAGGATGTCGAGGATCAGCGGGGTGGCGATGTTGTAGGGAAGGTTGGCCACGAGCACCCAGGGGCGCTGCGGATCAGGGGGACCGAGCAGGGCGCCCCAGTCGAGCGCCATGGCATCTGCTTGCACCACCGTCGCGCCGGCTGGCTCCGCCACCGATCGCAGGATCGGCACGAGGTGCCGGTCCACCTCCACCGCTGTCACGGCCGCTCCCAGCTCGCGCAGGGCGAGCGTGAGCGAGCCGAGGCCGGCACCGATCTCCACCACCCGATCGCCGGGGCCGACGCCGGCGAGGCGAGCAATGCGCCGCACCGTGTTCGGGTCGACGACGAAGTTCTGCCCGAGGGCCCGCGACGGGGTCAGGCCGTGCTCGGCGAGGAGTGCCTGCAGTGCCGACGGCGAGTGGGTCACCGCCCCAGCCTCGCAGGCGGGGCGGGGGTGGCCAGGAGCCGTCGCCTACGTGTAGCCGAGCTGGCGGGCGCAGCCGGGCCAGGCTCCCCAGCCCTCGACTGCCTGCAGCTTCTTGCCGATGGCGATCTGAGTGGCCTTGGAAGCCTGGTGCGGGTAGCCGGTGCCGCCGTAGTGCTGCCAGGTGGCGAGGGAGAACTGGAGACCGCCGTAGTACCCGTTGCCGCTGTTGATCGACCAGTTGCCGCCCGCTTCGCACTGGGCCATGCGGTCCCAGGTGGCGGGATCGTTCGGATCGCCGTTGCGGCCGGAGGGAGCTGGAGCCGCCGTGGTGGTCGTGGTGGGCGCCTGTGTGGTGGGCGTGGTGCGCACCGCAGCCACGGCCCGCTGGGCCGGTGCCACCGTCGTCGACGGGGCGAGTGCGGCGGTGGTCGTGGTGGTGGGGTCCGCGGCGTCGCTCGCCACGGGGGCCACCGTGGTGGTGACGATGACGGTTGCCTCGCTCGTGAGGGGGGCGAGGCTGACGGCGGACTCCTGCGAGGCCACGGCCTCGACCCGCTCAGAGGACGCTGAGGCGGGGAGGTTGTCGAGCACGAGGATGGGCAGGGCGGCCGCCGTGACAGCGAGGGCGAAGGCCAGGCGGTGGCGCGGTACCTGGGCGATGGGCGCCATCTCGGCGAGCTCGTCGCTCAGTACCGGCGAGGTCAGCGGGGCGTCGGCGGGACGGTCGGGACGCGGCGCTCGGGGCGCGCCGCCCGCCAGATGGCGGGGCCCAGGGGTCCGGGGGCCGGAGGACATCTCGACGACGTTACGAGTACCCGTAACACGAATGCAAACTACGCGAGTGTGCTTTCACATGAGCCGGTAGGTGCGCTGCGCGGTCCCCCAGGTGGCCTCGGCCAGCTCCTCGGGGGCGATCCCGCGCCGCGCCGCGATGGCGGCGCCCACCACCGGAACCCACGCCGGCTGGTTGCGCTGGCCCCGGTGGGGCACGGGCGCCAGGTACGGGCTGTCGGTCTCGATGAGCAGTCGGTCGAGCGGGCAGAGCTCGGCTGCCGCGTGGAGGTCGGTGGCCGACGGGAAGGTCACGATGCCGCTGAAGGAGAGCACGGCACCCAGGTCGAGGCAGCGCTTGGCCTCGACCGGACCGCCGCTGAAGCAGTGGAACACCGTCCGCTCCGGCACGCCCTCCGCCTCGAGGATGTCGAAGGTCTCGGGCCAGGCCTCACGGGTGTGGATCACCAACGCCAGATCGTGCTGGTGGGCCAGCGCGATCTGGGCCCCGAAGACCTCTCGCTGCACGTCACGCGGCGAGTGGTCGTAGTGGAAGTCGAGACCGCACTCCCCCACCGCCACCACCTCGGGCTCCACGAGCAGCGCCTCGAGGCCGCCGATCCCGTCCTTGGCGTCGTGGGGGTGCACCCCGGCGGTGGCCCAGACCACCCCCGGGTGACGGCGAGCGATGTCGACGTAGTCGGCCGACTGCGTCACATCGCAGCCCACCGTGATGAGGCGCAGCACCCCCGCCTCTGCGGCGGCTGCCACCTGGGCGTCGGCTTGGGCGGCATCCCGCTCGAGATGGCAGTGGTCATCGATCCAGCGCATGGTCACGTCCCGCACGGTAGGGGCCGCCGGCCTGGTGATCGACTCGCTCCCGCGTCAGCGCTCTCGTCGGCCGTCGGCCAGCACCACCACCTGGTCGGCTCGCGCCAGCACGGCGGGTCGGTGGCTCACCACGAGCAGCGTCGTGGCCGCTCCCGCGTCGAGCAGCTGGTGCCACATCCTTGCTTCGGTGTCGACGTCGAGAGCGCTCGACAGGTCGTCGATGACCAGGAGCTCGGGGCGGCGCACGAACGCTCGGGCCGCCGCGGCACGCTGGATCTGCCCGCCGGAGAGCCGCACGCCCTTGGCGCCCACCACGGTGCCGAGCCCCTCGGGCATCCAGGCCACGTCGTCGTCGAGGCACGCCAGCCGCACGGCGTCGTCGAGCCCGTGGCCCGTGACGCCCAGCAGGATGGCATCGGCCAGCGGCTCGCTGAAGAGCCGGGGCACCTGTGCCACGTAGGCGGCCCGGGGCGGCACGAGCACCTGCGACGGATCGTCGACCACCTCGCCGTTCCACCGGATCGAGCCCCCAGCGATCGGCAGGAGGCCGAGCAGCCCACGCAGGAGCGTCGACTTGCCCGCACCGACCGGGCCGGTGACGACGGTCAGGGTGCCTCGTTCGAGCACGAGGTCGACATCGGACACGCCGCCGCCTCCGTGGTGGGCAACGGTGAGCCCGGCCACCTCGAGTCGCTGGAGTCGGTCGCCGTCGACGCGCCGGCTCGGGTCGTCCACGCCCACAGGGGCGAACGGGCCTGGTCCGTGACGGAGCCACGTCGGTGTCGGGGCCACCACGCCGGCCGCGACCCGATCGGGCAGCAGTCGAGCCATGCGCTCCACCGACACCTCGGCCTGGCGGTGGTTGGCACCGAGGCTGGCCGCCCAGCGGGGCAGCGTGGCCAGCACGGCGACGGCGCTGGCGAAGAGCCCCACATCGCCGACCGTCGCGTTGCCCTTGGCCAGTGCCGGGACGACGAGCAGCACGGCCAACCCGGTGCCGAGGTTGCCGATGGCACCCGAGGAGGCGCGCAGCACCTGCGTAGCCACCTGGTCGACGCGAGCCGCCTCCGCCCGGGCCTGGCCCAGCTCGTCGAACCGCCGGGCCACCGCGGCCTCGGCTCCGGCCACCTTCACGGCGCCGATGGCGCCGAAGATGTCGCCGATGAACCCCGTCACCGCTCCGGTGGCCTCTCGCTCGCGGCGGCGCCACGCCCGCAGCTTGTTGCCGAGCTGTCGGCACAGGAGCAGGGCCAGGAACACGGGCACGACGACCACGAAGGTCACTCGGATGTCGACCGCCGCCATCACCACGACCGCTGCGATGGCCGACACGACCGCGCCCGACATGTCCAGCCACACGTCGAGCACCATCGACAGGTGCAGGGCGTCGTCGCGGAAGCGGCTCACGGCCTCGCCCGGCGAGCTGGGCAGGCGGCCGGCCGACGGGCCAGGTGCGCTCACGAGCGACCGCAGCATGTTGACCCGTGGCAACGTGTTCCAGAAGACCCAGCAGCCATGCCACTGGACCACCGCGAAGCCGAAGATGAGCCAGCGCCCGATCTCCACCACCGCAAGGGCGACGAGGATCCCCGTGATGGGTGAGGCCGGCGAGGACGCGACGCGATCGAGCACGGCCTTCAGGAGGAGACCGGCCGGGATGGGCAGGGTGAAGAAGGCGACCCAACAGGCCCAGGCGATCGCGTACGCGACCGGCTCGCGCCGCACGAGCTGGCCAGCGGTGGGCACCGCGCTGGGCACCCGTGCCGATCGGGTCGCACGCCGGCTCACGCCAGCACCCCCCGTGCGTTGGCCGAGACCGCGAGCAGTCGGGCGAAGTGCGAGGCGGGATCGGCGACGAGGTCCGCCCGGCGTCCGTGCTCGAGCACGCGCCCACGCTCGAGCACGAGCACCTCGTCCACGGCATCGAGGGTGGCCAGGCGGTGAGCGATGATCACGACGGTGCGCCCGGCCAGGGCGCGC
>JBKJIL010000221.1:0-6270 GCA_046598435.1 Acidimicrobiales bacterium | reverse complement strand
CGGTTGCCGCACCGGAACCAGCCGCCCACCCCCTGCTTGGGGTCGTAGAGGTTGAAGTACATGCTCTCGTTGAAGTTCGACTCAGGGCCGAGCTCGTGCATGTACTCGTCGTGTGGTTCGAGGCGTACTCCCATGCGCCGCACCGTACTTGACCGCTTGGTCAAGTTGCGACTCGTCAGCGGGGAGGGCCAGCGGCGGCCGCCCGCAGGTGGTCCGTGAGGGCGGCCACGCTCGTGCCGGCGTTCAGGCCGCTGGTGGAGGGCATGACGTACACAGGACGACCGCCGAGCGAGCGGGTCTGCCAGCCCGGGGCCGCCCGACGGTCGACGGCGGCCCGCCACCCGGCCAGCCCCACCACGCACACCGCCTTCGGTTGGAGCCATTCGCACAGCCGATCGAGCCGCTCGGCGCCGGCGCGGTACTCGGCGGGCGTGAGCGCATCAGCCCGCGGTGTGGCCCGCTTGACCAGGTCGGTCATGCCGACCCCATGGGCGAGCAGCGCGTGGCGCGGGTCGCGGTCCACCGAGACGAGGCCGACGTCGAGCGCGGCCGGCCAGAAGCGGTTGCCAGGGGTGACGAAGCCCACCCCGGCATCGGCGGCACGCACGCTGGGGTTCAGGCCGCACATCAGCAGCCGCATGCCGGCGGCGACGGTGTCGGCCAGCGTGGCCGCGCGCCGCGCGTGCACCGTGAGCGCAGTGCCGTCGGTCATCGACTCGCCGTCGATGACGACATCGCCGAACCCGGCCCCTGCCATGACGTCGGCCACCCGTGCTGCCGACCAGGTCGAGAACCAGCGCCCCGGGAAGTCGTCGTCGGGAAACACCTCGCGGCCCTCGTGCTTGCGGTCGTGGGGATCGGGGCCGGCGCCGTCATGGCCGAAGAGCGTCAGCTGCACCGGTGCGTCGGCTCGCAGGCATCGGTGGAGGTCGGCCAGCGCGAGGGGCAGGTCGGTGGCCCGCAGGTGCACGTACGAGTTGCGGGCCCAGGCTCCGGCCAGCGCGCCGCGCCGAAGGGGGAGGGCCTGGAGGTCGGCCTGCACGGGCAGGGCGGTGGGCGCCACGGCGCGGGTGCGGCGCAGCATGGCGTGGGCGGCGTCCATCGCGATGGCGGGCGCCCCGAGCGCTGTCGTGTACCAGCCGGGTCCGCAGCCGAGGTCGGCCACCGGTCCGGCCACTGGACCGGCGGACACCAGGGCCCCGAAGGCCTGTGCTTGGGGGAGGTGGCGGGGGGTGCGGGCGGCCTCGTAGCGGTCGCTGGCCGCCTCGTAGATCTCGACGGTCGGTCGGTCCACCGGCTACAGGAGCCCGAGCTGCTCGTCGCGCTGCACGCGATCGACGACCGGCTCCCACACGACCCCGCCGCGCTTGCCGGTGGCGCGGACCTGCAGCCGCTCCACCGTGATGGCGCGGGCCGCGCCGCGCTCGTCGCGCACCCCGATCGAGCCGTCGCGCTCGCGCCGCTCGACCACGGCCCCGGTCCACGATCCGCCCTCCCGTCGACGGAAGCGCACCTGGTCGCCGGGTCGGAGCCCGACCGCCAGCAGGGCGCTGTCGGCCAGAGGCGCCGGCGTGGGGTCGCGCGGCTTCACTCGGCGGTGCCGCGCACCCGGCGCTGGAGCTTGCGCATCCCGGCGATCCAGCGGTCGGGATCGGATGCCTTGCGCCGCACGTACTCGTGCACCTCCGGGTGGGGCAGGATCAGGAACCGCTCCTCGGCCAGGCCGACGACCACGGCATCGGCCACGGCGGCCGGCTCGATCACCCCCTGGGCGAGCACCACGCCGCCCGCTGAGCTGCTGCTGGCCCCGCGCAGCATGTCGGTGTTGACGCCCTGCGGGCACAGGCACGACACCTTGATGCCGTCGTCGCCGTAGGTGATGGCCAGCCACTCGGCCAGTCCCACTGCGGCGTGCTTGGTGACGCTGTAGGCGGCGTCGCCGATGTTGGTGAGGAGCCCGGCCGCCGACGCCGTGTTGAGGAGGTAGCCCTCGCCGCGGGCCACCATGGCCGGCAGCACGGCCCGGGCCGCGTACACGTGGGCCATCACGTTGATCTCCCAGATGCTCTGCCAGGCGGCGTCGGGCGCCTCGATGCCGGCCGCGGTGCCGATGCCGGCGTTGGACACGAGCAGGTCGATGGGTCCGAAGTGCTCCTCGGTGAAGCGCACGGCCGAGATGACGTCGGCTTCGCGGGCCACGTCGGCGGCCAGCCCGATGGCGTGGTCGCCGAGCGTCTGGGCCAGCTCGAGGGAGGCCTTGGCGTCGCGGTCGACGATGGCCACTCCCCGTGCCCCTTCGGCGACGAAGCGCTCGCACAGCGCCCGGCCGATGCCGTGGGCCCCGCCGGTCACCAGCACGATCTTCCCGGCTAGCTGCACGACACCCCCGTTCTGTGCACACGGAGGTCCGCATGGCGGTGCTGAGGGTGCACAGAAGGTGTGGGGTGCATCGGGCCTCAGGCCTTTCCGAGTGCGGCTCGGATGGCGGCTTCGGCCGACGCCCGGCGATCGGCGCCCCACGGCAGGGGCATGAGCACGGGCACGTCGACGCCGGCGTCGGCGTAGGCGCGCATCGTGGCGTGGACGGTGTCGGCGTCGCCCATCACGTCGATGGCGTCGACCATGCGGTCCGACACCGCGGCCACGGCCCCCTCGCGGTCGCCGGCCGCGTGGGCGGCCCGGATGGCGGCCACCTCGTCGGCGAAGCCGGCACGCTCGAAGTTGCGGGCGTAGGAGTCGACCACGGCGTAGGAGAACAGGTCACGGCGAGCCAGCTCGATGCCCTCGCTGCGCTCGCAGATCCCGGCATGGACGTAGGCGTAGATGTCGGCGCTGCCGCCCTTGCGGATCTGCTCGACCGACCAGGGCACATGCGACGCCGGCAGGTAGTTGAGCAGCACGCCGTCGGCCAGCTCGCCAGCCAGGGCCAGCATCTTCGGGTTGAGGGCGCCGACCACGATCTTGGGGCGCTTGTCGCCGAGGCGAACCCCCAGCCGGAAGCCCTTCACCTGGTAGTGGTCGCCGGCGAAGTCGACCTTCTCGCCGGACAGGCAGGCCCGCAGCAGGGTGACGTACTCCCGCACCTGGCTCAGGGGCTGGTCGGTGTAGGGCATGCCGTGCCAGCGGGTGGCGACGACAGGCGACGAGATGCCCACGCCCAGCAGGATGTCGCGCTCGGGGTGCAGGGCCTGGAGGGTGGCCCCGGCCATGGCCACCACCATGGGAGTGCGCAGCTGGAGGGCCAGCACGCCGGTGCCGAGGTCGAGCGACGGGGCCACGGCGCCGGCCGCGGTGAGCACCGAGAAGGCCTCCGGGCCGGTCGTCTCGGCCGTCCAGTAGGAGCCGTAGCCGACCTCCTCGGCCAGCTTGGCCGTCTGCACTGCGGCCTGCGGGCCGAGGCCCATGAGGCTGGCGAAGGTCACTCCGGCTCGCTCCATTCCCATGGCGGCGACCCTAATCCGAGGCCGCGACACCGCCGCCCGCCTGACCCGCCGCCCGCCTCACAGGCCGCCCGCCTGACAGGGCTCGAGACCGGCCTAGAAGCTGCCCCGCCGCTCGAGCAGGTAGGGCGCCCCGGTGCGGTCGGAGCCGATGGGCGACACCCGCGCTGTCAGCGTGCCGCTGTCGTCGAAGAGGCACTCCGGTTCGTGGAGCGTCACCGTGGCGGCGACGCCGTCCGCGCTGGTCGCCTGCCCGAGCACCCGGTCGCCGTCGAGCACCTCGAGGCGCAGCGACACGCCGGCGGGTGCGGTGAGGGTCACCTCGAAGCGCCCGTCACAGAGGAGCTGGCGACCGTCGCCCACTCGCATGGCGAACGTGTCGACGTCGTCTCGGGGCACGATGGTCCCTTCGATCGAGCGGCCGACGGGGGTGTCGTCGGCCAGGCCGTCGGGGGCCGCCTCGCAGCCGTTGTCGGGCTCGGCGTCGTAGTCCTCGAACTGTTCGAGGCAGGCTCGGCCGTCGGTGTTGGGCGCCGGCTCCGCCTGGCCGCACGGCTGGTAGGGGAGCGCCGCGCACTCGGTGGTGGGACTGGTCGTGGTCGTGGGGGCCGGAGCGTCGCCGGTCTCGCGGCTCGCCACGAGCACGGCCGCCACCAGGGCCATGCTCCCGATGCCTGCGGATGCCGCCCACACGGGCCACCGGCGACGGCGATGCGGTGGCCGCAGGAGCGTGCCGTCGGGCCCGCCGACCAGGGCCGCCGCCGAGGGTCGCCGCTCGGCACGCTGGTCGAGCATGGCCTGGAGCTCGAGGCGGAGCTCGGCAGGCAGCGACCGGGGGATGGGGGCGAGCTTGCCCTGGGCGGCCCGGACCATGAGCAGATCGGCTGCACCGCGGCCGTACGGGCCCTCGCCCGTGGCCGCGAACAGGAGGGTGGCCCCCAGGGAGAAGACGTCGGCCGCCTGGTCGGCCGGCTCCCCGCGGGCCTGCTCCGGTGCCATGAACGCGGGGGTGCCGACGACGGTGCCCGCGGCCGTGAGGCCGGCGGTGTCGCCCCGGGAGCTGGCGACGCCGAAGTCGGCCAGGTGCGGCACCCCGGCGTCGTCGAAGAGCACGTTGCCCGGCTTGATGTCCCGGTGCACCACCCCCGCTCGGTGGGCGGCCGCCAGCGCGCCGGCGAGCGCGCGGGAGAGCTCGAGCACCTCGGCGGCCGGGGCCGGGCCGTGGCGCGTCACCCGATCGGCGAGGGTCCCGCCGGTCAGGTAGGGCATCACGAGGGTGAGCTCCTCGCCCTCCTCCAGCACCTCGAGCAGGGGCACGACGTTGGGATGGTCGAGCCGAGCCAGCACCTCGGCCTCGCGCTCGACGCGCTGGCGGGCCCGGGCGATGTCCTGCGCCGACCCATGAAGCGTGAGCCGCTTGAGGGCCACCTCCACGCCGTCAGGGCCCCGCGCCAAGTCGACGACGCCCATGCCGCCCCGTCCGACGCGGGCGATCCGCACGTAGCGCACGGGCTCAGGCTAGGGCCCTAGGTGTCGATGGGGTGGCCAACGACACACGGTCCAGGAACGGGGTGGTGTCTCCATGGTGTGGCACAGAGGTATCCTCCAATCGATGACTGAGACCGAGGACGTCATGACAGCTCCGGCGGATGTGGACAGCAAGGTGATCGACGAGGCGCTTCGCCTCATCGATGGCGGTCTGTCCGACCTCATGCACCGAGAGCTCGTCTCCACCGACGAGGTCTCCGATCTGCTCCTCGATGTGCGCATGCTGCTCACGGCCGCCGAGCTGGCGTCCGGAGCGGAGCCGCTCGTCGAGGCTCCGGTCGGGGCCTAGCCCTTCCGCTGTCGCCGGCGGGCACCCACTGGGGACTGGCCGGCGAGCATCAGAGCCGCGAACTCGGCCTCGATGGCCCGAGCGAGCGCGGCGGGATCAGCGACGGCGCCCGCGTCGGCGTGCAGGGACATGTCCAGGTGGCCGTCGTAGGACATCAACGTGAGGTTCCACGCCGTGCCCCCGGTGGGACCGATGGGGTAGTTCGCCTCCATCCGGGCCCCGGCGATGTACAGCGGGAACGGGGCGCCGCGCACGTTCGAGATGGCGAAGTCGACCGTCTCCACCTGCTGGCGGGCCAGGCGGACCATCAGCGACGTGGGCAGGAGGTTGGCCACCCCGGCCAGGCCGTCAACGACGCCGAGCGCCCGCTCGCCCTTGGCCGGCGCGAGGCGGTCCCGCACGGCGACGAAGCGCTCCGCGGGGTCTTCGATGGCGGCCGGTACGAGCACCCGCGACGGGGTGAAGGCGTTCCCGCCCGCGGAGCCGTCCTTGCGGGTGCTCACCGGCATGGTGATGCGGAGCTCGTCGACCGGCAGGCCCGCGGCGCGGTGCACGGCCCCCGCGCCTCCGGCGGCGGCGGCCACGAAGAGGTCGTTGAGGCTGCCGCCGAGCGCCTTGGCGGCGGACTTGGCCTCGTCGAAGGGCACCTGGAGCACCTCGATCTGGCGCCGGAGTGACCGCTCGGTCCACAGCGGGGAGTGGGCGTGGTCGGTCACCAGGATCTGGCGCATGGCCGACTGGGCCAGCTCGACGCTCTCGGCGCCCAACGTGGCCAGGTGGGCGGGGTGCTGCACGAGGTCGAGCACGCCCGCGCCGGCCCGACGGGCCACCCCGATGCCGCGCCGCAGGTTGTGGGTGAGCGTCTCCACCGTCGTGTCGAGCAGGCTGAGGTCGATGCTCGGCGGCGGGAGTCGGCGCACGGCGATCGGCTCGGTGGCGTCGCGGCTCAGGTCGATGAACTGCTGCGACATGCGGATGCCGCCCTCGCCGTCG
>JBKJIL010000157.1:0-9833 GCA_046598435.1 Acidimicrobiales bacterium | reverse complement strand
CCATCGCCGTTCGACGTGAGTTGGGTATCCACCGCAAAGTCGCCCATGCGTGCGCAATCTACGCGCCGAGAACGCGGCGACGACATCGACTTTCCCTTCGAAAACTGCGAAATCCGCTGTCCGCGTCGCGGCCCGACCACCGATCTTCGTGGTCAGGGCCGCGACACGAAGCCGGAAAGTGCGCCGAGACGGGCCGGGGGCGAAGGGGCTGGGTCAGCGGAAGGTGGTGGCGACGAACTGCTTGACGACGGCGAGGTCGAGCGGCAGCACCGTGAACTGCTCGGGCAGGTCGAACAGATCGGCCAGGTGCGGGGGCAGTGGGGGGCGCACGCCGGTGGCCTTCTCGACCGCATCGGGAAACAAGGACGGATGCGCTGAGGCGAGCGTGACCGTCGTTCCGTGCAGCGTGCCCGCAGCGCGCAGCTTGGCCACCGCGCCGACTCCGACGGCAGTGTGCGGGTCGAGCAGCATCCCGGACTCGGCGTATGTTCGGGAGATGACCTCGAGCGTCTCGGTGTCGTCGAGACGCGACGCCTGGAAGCGACCCTCGATGAACTCGGCGCGCTGGTCGGCTTCCACGCTCAGGTGGCCGCTGGCCCGGAAGCGGTGCAGCTGCTCGGACGTGAGTCCACCGTCGCGACCGTTCATCTCGAACAGCAACCGTTCGAAGTTGGACGACACCTGGATGTCCATGCTGGGGCTCAGCGACGGCACCACCGGGGCAGCGCTCATGTCGTTGTGGTTGATGAATCGCTCGAGGATGTCATTGGCGTTGGAGGCCACGATCAGCTGGTCGATGGGGGCGCCCATGCGGCGGGCGATCCAGCCACTGAACACGTTGCCGAAGTTGCCGCTGGGCACGCACGCGTTGATCGGGCCCGCCAGCAGATCGGTGGCATTGATGTAGTAGACGATCTGGGCCATCACCCGCGCCCAGTTGATGCTGTTGACGGCGCTCAGCTGCATGCGCTCGCGGAACTCGATGTCGCTGAACATGGCCTTCAACATGTCCTGGCAATCGTCGAACGTGCCTTCCACCGCGACCACTCGCACATTGGGCGACTGCACCGTTGTCATCTGTTTGCGCTGCACGTCGCTGGTGCGGCCGTACGGGTAGAGGACCACGATGTCGACGTTGGCGCAGTCCTTCACGCCGTCGATCGCCGCCGACCCGGTGTCGCCACTGGTGGCGCCGACGATGGTGACGCGTTGGCCGCGCTCGCGCAGCACCTCGTCGAACAGGCGGCCGACGAGCTGCAACGCAACGTCCTTGAACGCAAGCGTGGGGCCGTGGAACAGCTCCTGCAGGAAATGCTGGTCGTGCAACTGCACCAGCGGTACCACCGCCGGGTGAGCGAAGGTGGCGTAGGCCTCGTCACACAACCGCTGCACCGTCGCCGGTGGAAGGTCGTCGCCGACGAACAGCTGGATGATCTGGCCCGCCCGCTGTGCGTAACCGGCGCCCGGTGCTCGCGGCGGCAGCGCCGGCCATTCGGCCGGGACATAAAGGCCGCCGTCGGTGGCAAGGCCGGCCAACAGCGCGTCGGTGAACCCGAGCCCAGGCGCGGTGCCGCGGGTGGAGACGTAATGCATGCTCACGTCAGGCACCGATCACACGAAGCAAGCCACCGATGTTGCGCACCACGTCGAGCTCGCGCAGTTCGCGCACCGTGGCTTGCACGGCCGACTCGCGTGCCTCGTGGGTGATGAACACCAGGCGGGCGTCGGGCGCGTTGCCCTCCTGCTCGGCGGCGCGGATGCTGACATCGTGGCGGGCGAAGACGCCCGTCACTGCGTGCAGCACACCGGGCCTGTCGGCCACATCCAGACTGAGCAGGTATTCGGCATACGTCTCGTCGATCGGCAGGATTTCCGCCCGGGCGAAGGTGCCCAGCGCACCGTGGGTGCCGTTGGAGAGGTTGACGGCGGCGTCGATGATGTCGCCGAGCACAGCGCTGGCAGTGGGGAGGCCGCCGGCACCACGGCCGTAGAACATGAGCGAACCCACGGCCGCGCCCTCGACGAACACCGCGTTGAAGCTTTCGCGCACACTGGCCAGCGGGTGCGTCGCGGGGACCATCGTCGGGTGTACTCGCACCCCGATCGCCCCGCTTGCATCGGCTTCGGCGATGCCGAGAAGCTTGACCACGTACCCGAGGCGCTTTGCCATCGCGATGTCGGCAGCGGTGATGCGACTGATGCCCTCGTGGTAAACGTCGCCGGCCACCACCTTGGCGCCGAAGGCGATGGTTGCCATGATGGCCGCCTTGGCGCCGGCGTCGTAGCCCTCCACGTCAGCGGTGGGATCGGCCTCCGCGAACCCGAGGGCCTGGGCCTCCGCAAGCGCGTCGGCGTAGGAGGCGCCGGCCTCGGTCATGCGGGTGAGGATGTAGTTGGTGGTGCCGTTCACGATGCCCATCACCCGCAGGATCCGCTCCCCCACCAGCGATTCGCGCAGCGGTCGGATGATCGGGATGCCACCGGCCACGGCAGCTTCGAAGAGCAGGTCGACACCGGCACCCTCGGCCACCTGGAAGAGCTCGGCGCCGGCCGCCGCCAGCAGCTCCTTGTTGCCCGTGATCACCGGCTTGCCCGCCTTCAGGGCGCTGAGGATGAGCGTGCGAGCCGGCTCCACGCCGCCGATCAGCTCCACCACCACGTCGATGTCCGAGTCGTCGACGATCGACGCCGGGTCGGTGGTGAGCAGCGCGGTGTCGATCGAGGCGGGGCGGGCCTTGGCGAGGTCGCGCACCGCGATGCGGGTGACCTCGAGGCGCAGGCCGGTGCGAGCGGCGATGGCGTCGCGCTGCCCGGCGATCAGCTCCACCAGGGGCGCGCCCACGTTCCCGCATCCCAACACGCCGATGCGCACCACCGGACCGCTCGTCGTCTCGCTCGTCACGGCGGTCATCGTAGGGGCGAGGCGCAGCGTCAGAGGACGTCGTTGCGGATCAGGTCGTCGAACGACTCACGGCGCACGACCTCGCGCGCCTGACCGTCAGCCACGAAGACCACGGCCGGGCGGGTGACCTTGTTGTAGTTGGAGCCCATCGAGTGGCCGTAGGCGCCCGTGACGGGGGTGACCAGGATGTCGCCGACGGCCATGTCCTGGGGCACCTGCGCCTCCCGAACGAGCACGTCGCCCGACTCGCAGTGCTTGCCGACGATGGTCACCCGTCGCGGCCGCTCGGCGTCCGCTGCTCGAGCGAGGAGCGCCTCGTACCCGGACCCGTAGAGCACCGGGCGAGGGTTGTCGGACATGCCGCCGTCGACCGACACGTAGGTGCGCACGCCCGGCACCTCCTTCACGGTGCCGACCGTGTACAGCGTCACGGCGGCTTGGGCCACGATCGAGCGACCGGGCTCGGCGAGGACGAGGCCTTCGATGCCGGCATCGCGGCAGGCGTCCACCACGGCGGTGCCCCACTCGGTGATGGAGGGCGCCTCCTCGCCGTCCAGGTAGGCCACGCCGAGGCCACCGCCGATCGAGAGCTCGGGCAGCCCGAGCTCGCGCACCCAGGGGGCCACGACCTCGATGGCCTGATGGAAGAAGTCGGCCACGAACACCTGGCTGCCGATGTGCATGTGCACGCCGACCAGCTCCATGGCCGGCGAGTCGGCGGCGCGAGCTACTGCGGCCGCCGCATCGCCCGACGCCACGCCGAAGCCGAACTTCGAGTCGATCTGACCGGTCCGCACGAACTCGTGGGTGTGAGCCTCCACGCCCGGCGTGGCCCGGATGAGCACCTTCGGCACGAGGCCGTCTTCGGCATGCAGGGTGGCCAGGCGCTCGAGCTCGTCGAAGCTGTCCACCACGATGCGCCCCACGCCGGCCTGTCGGGCCGATCGGAGCTCGGTGAGGGACTTGTTGTTGCCGTGCAGCACGAGCCGATCGGCGGGCACCCCCGCGGCCAGGGCCACGTGCAGCTCGCCGCCGGTGGCGACGTCGAGGTGCATCCCCTCGTCGTGGGCGAGGCGAGCCATGGCCAGGCACAGGAACGCCTTGGAGGCGTAGGCCACGCCGTCGCCGAAGGCGGCTACCGCCTCGCGGCAGCGCGCCCGGAGGTGGGCTTCGTCGTACACGAACAGCGGCGTGCCGAACCGCTCGGCCAGCTCGAGCAGGTCACAGCCACCGATGCTGAGCCGACCGTCGCCGCCGATCTCGGCGTTGTCGGGCAGCAACCGCCGCGGGATCGGCCCGCTCATCGAGCCCCCCAACCCGTTCTCGGGCGGAAAACTGGGCGCTGGGACCGGTTTTCCGCCCGAGAACGCAGGAGCA
Source organism: Acidimicrobiales bacterium (assembly GCA_046598435.1). Lineage (GTDB taxonomy): Bacteria > Actinomycetota > Acidimicrobiia > Acidimicrobiales > VFJN01 > VFJN01. Next base: position 5,554 of record JBKJIL010000157.1, on the reverse strand, counting down.
GGGAGATCACATCGCCTCCGGCGCGGACACCCCGAGCAGGTCGAGGCCGATGGAGAGGCCGGTGCGGGCCGCTTCCACGAGCCAGAGGCGGGCCTGGGTGAGCTCCGCCGGCACGTCACCGATGACGTAGCAGTCGTGATAGAAGCCGTGGAACCGGTCGGCCAGCTCGCGCACCCAGGTCGTGACCTTGTGGGGCGCTCGGTCGGCGCAGGCGAGAGCGACGACCTCCGGCAGCTCGGAGAGCTTGCGCAGCACGTCGAGCTCGCGGTCGTGGGTGAGCAGCGAGAGGTCGACGTCGCCGAGCGGCGATCGCTGGATGCCGGCTTCGGCCACCCTCCGGCCGATCGAGTGGATCCGAGCGTTGGCGTACTGCACGTAGAACACGGGGTTCTCGTTCGACTGGGCCGTGATCAGGTCGAGGTCGATGGTCTGGCGCGTGTCGAGCGACTGGAGCAGGAACGTGAGCCGGGCCGCGTCGGAGCCGACGGCCGCGACGAGGTCGTCGAGGAGCACCATCTCCCCGGCCCGCTTCGAGAGGCGCACCTCCTCGCCACCCTTCACGAGCAGCACGAGCTGCCCGAGGATGATCTCGAGCTCGTCGGGCTGGTGGCCGAGCGCCTGGACGCCTGCCTTGAGGCGGGCCATGTAGCCGTGGTGGTCGGCGCCCCAGATGTCGATGAGCAGCTCGAAGCCCCGGCTGTACTTGTCGCGGTGGTAGGCGATGTCGGGCAGGAGGTAGGTGGGCTCGCCATCGGACTTCACGACGACGCGGTCCTTGTCGTCACCGAAGTCGGTGGTCCGCAGCCACACGGCGCCGTCCTCGTCGTAGATGACGCCCTTGCTGCGGAGGTCGGCGAGGGTGGCGTCGATGGCGCCGGATCCGACGAGGCTCTGCTCGCTGAACCAGGTGTCGAACTCCACGCCCACGCCGCGCAGGGCGTCTCGCAGATCGCGCTTCACCCGCTCGTAGCCCCAGGCCGCGGGATCGGCGTCGTCGGGCATCTCGCTGGCCCACTCCCGGATGTACTCGCCCTGGTAGCCGTCCTCAGGGAGCTCGGTGCCGGCCTTGCGGGCGGCGAGTGACGCACCGAAGAGACCCATCTGCACGCCGCGGTCGTTCAGGTAGTACTCGCGGTGCACCTCGTAGCCGCAGCGCTCGAGGATGCGGCACAACGAGTCGCCGTAGGCGGCCCACCGCCCCCCGCCGGCGTGGAGCGGGCCGGTGGGGTTGGCCGACACGAACTCGACGTTGACCTTCTTGCCGCCACCCAGCGCAAGGCGGGCGTAGCTCTCTTCGCCGCCGGCGATGACATCGGTCAGCACGTCGTGCAGCCACGTGTCCCGGAGGTGGAAGTTCACGAACCCCGGCCCCGCGATCTCGGCCCGCTCGACGTGGGCGGGAGGTGCGCCGTTGAGGCGCTCGACGAGGTCGCCGGCGAGGTCTCGCGGGATCCGCCCATGGCGCTTGGCGGTGGCCATGGCCACGTTCGACGACCAGTCGCCGTGCTCGCGTCGTCCGGGCCGTTCGAGGTGGATCTCGGCCGGCGCTTCGATGCCGAGGTCGGCCAGGGCGGCGCGCAGTGCGGCGGTGAGGGACTCTCTGATCACGGCGGGAGCCTGACGTCTCGGGGAACTAGGCGGACAGCAGCTTGTTGACGCGCTCGACGAGCTCGAGCGGCTCGAACGGCTTGGTGACGTAGTCGTCGGCGCCGGCGTCGATGCCCGCCTTGAGATCGCTGGTCTGCGCCTTGGCCGACAGCAGGAGGATCGGGATCGATGCCGTGCTCGGATCGCCCTTGAGGGCCTCCAGCAGCTCGAGGCCCGAGACGTTCGGCATCATGATGTCGCTGACGACGACGTCGGGGCGGTGCGCTCTCGCCATCGCGATGCCCTCGGCGCCGTCGTGGGCCAGCAGCACCGTGAAGCCCTCCAGCTCGAAGTTCACCTCGAGCAGCCGCAGGATGACGGGATCGTCCTCCACCACGAGGACGGTGGGAGTGGCTGCGGGCATCAACGCAGGCTACTCAGCGGTAGGACTCGACCATGAAGCCGATCAGCCGTTGGGGGGCGCCAGAGCCCCTGGACTACGCTCGGCGACCCACGCCCTCGTAGCTCAGCGGATAGAGCACCGGCCTCCGGAGCCGGTGGCGCAGGTTCGAGTCCTGCCGAGGGCGCCACAAACCCAGCGAGGTCGATCTGCCTCTTGGCCCGTCATGGATGGGGCCGGCTGTGCGCGGGGTGCCGCTGGCGGGTCTCCTTGCTCGGGTGCCCAACGATGTCAGCGCGCGCCATCCGGGTGGAGGCCGCGCCGTCAGCCGCAGGTGACGCCGGGGGGCGGCTCGCCGGTGCCGTAGCCGGCCGCTTTCGGGGCCGTGGTGGTGGTCGTGGCCGGGGCCGTGGTGGCCGTGTCGCCCACCGTCGTGGAGGTGGTGCTCAGCAGGTCGTCGGCCGAGCCCTCGGGGGCCACCTGGTCGTGCACCGTCGTGAAGTCCTGCCCGGTGACGAGCACCACTGCACCCGCGGCGACCTCGGTGTCGTACTTCAGGGCCGCGCCGCCCGTGATGTGTCGTGCCACCCGCCTGGCGGCAGCCTCGCCACCATCGCCGAAGAACACGGTGGTGCGGCCGACGGGCTGCTCGCCGTAGGTGTCGACCTCGGTGATCACGAACCCGAGCTGTTCGAAGGCACCGGCCGCGTCGGCGGCTTGGCCGGCCAGGCCCGTGCCGTTGAGCACGGTGAGGTCGACCGACTGGGGGCTGATGGTGCCCGGGGGAAGGCCTCGGAAGATGTTGAGGATCGGCTCGGCCTGACGCATCAGCGGCCGCTCCACCGCCGCGCCCGCAGCCGTGCGGAACGACTCGGTTGGCACGCTGTAGCCCACCAGCTCCTTCGAGTCGAAGCTGGCGAACTGGCGCCCCAGGTTCAGCAGGTCGCCCGCATCGAGGCGCCCGTCGAGGCGCACGTTGTCGACGCCCGCGGACACGAGCTGGTTGAGCGTCACCGGGTTGGTGAGCCCCTGCCCCACCGCCTTGGACACGGCGCTGCGGATGAAGATCTGCTGCCGCGTGATCCGACCGAGGTCGGCCGTGCCGTCGGTGTGCCACTTGCCGTCGTCGCCCTTGTACTCGAGGTACCGGGAGCGCACGAACTTGCGAGCCTGCTCGCCGTCGAGCACCTGGCACTCGGGTTCGGTGATCGACAGACCGGTGTGCTTGTCGCGCACGGGGGCGTCGAACCACATCGGGATCCCGCCGACGGCGTCGACCAGCTTCTCGAAGCCCACGAAGTCGATCTCGACGTAGTGGTTGATGGTGACGCCGAAGCTGTCCTGGATCGTGTCGATCAGGGTCTGCTCGCCGTGGGCGTGGGCGCTGTTGATGCGCGCGCTCTTGCCGGTGCCGGCGATGGGCAGCCAGAGATCGCGTGGGAACGACAGGATCTGGGCCTGCTGCTCCTTGGGGTCGACGCGCAGCACCATGATCGTGTCGGTGCAGTCGCAGCCCGTCTCCCCGTCGCCCAGGAACCCGCTGCTGTCGGGGTCGTCAGGGTCGAGGCCGCGGCGGCTGTCGGTGCCCACCAGCAGGTAGTTGGTGGGCTCGCCAGCCTGGGCGGCTGCGATCTCGAGGTCGCTCACCCGGTCGATCTGCGAGAAGCGCAGGCCGAAGTAGCCGGCCGCCACCGCCGACCCGGTGGACGCCATGACGGTGCACGCACCGACGAAGAGCACCAGGCGCTGGGGCCACGTGCGACCACGAGTTCGGGGGAGATGGGCAGCCGGCATGGGTCTCACGAGGGTACTGGTGGGGTGTCCACGACCCCCAGTCAGGGCCAGCGCCGAGCCCGGTGCCGACCGGGCCTACTTGGACGGCGCCTTCGGCTCCTTGGGCAGGCCGAGCACCTTCTCGCCGACGATGTTGCGCTGGATCTGCGAGGTGCCACCCCAGATGGTCTCGGAGCGGCTGAAGAAGAAGGCTGACACCATCGGGCTGACGGCGTAGCCCTCGCGCTTGCCGGCCCGCATCGTGGCCGGCCACGTCCCGGCGGCCGGGCCGCAGTCGGCCAACATCGCGTCGGCGCCGTAGATGTCGAGGGCCAGCTCCATGGCCTCCTTGTGCATCTCCGACCACCACATCTTGTTGGTGACGCCGAGGGCGGAGACGGCGGGGTCCTTGCGTCCGGTGACGGCGACCGTGAGCGACCGCAGCCCGTTGATGCGGGTGATCTGAACCTTGGAGTGGTAGCGCGCCAGCCGCTGGCGGATGATCGGGTCGTCGATGGTGCCGTTGGCCTGGGCGGCCTCGGTCATGAGCCGCAGCTCGTCGGCGAAGCGCCGGTAACCGGTGGTGGCCGACTGGCCCCGCTCGAAGCCGAGGGTGGTGTTGGCCACCGCCCAGCCGTTGTTGAGGCCGCCGACGACGTTGGCCTCCGGGCAGCGGGCGTCGGCGAAGAACACCTCGTTGAACTCGGCCGTGCCGTCGGGCTGCACGATCGGGCGAACCTCGATGCCGGGCTGGTCCATGGGCACGAGCAGGTAGGAGATGCCAGCCTGCTTCACCACGTTCGGGTCGGTGCGGGCCAGGAGGAAGCAGTAGTCGGCGAACTGGGCCTGCGTGGTCCACACCTTCTGCCCGTTGACGACCCACTCGTCGCCGTCGAGGACCGCGGTGGTCTTGAGCGACGCCAGGTCGGATCCCGAGTCGGGCTCGCTGAAGCCCTGGCACCACCGCATCTCGCCGCGCATGATCTTGGGCAGGTACTCCTGCTTCTGCTCCTCCGTGCCCCACTGGAGGATGGTGGGGCCCACCAGCGTGTCGCCGAAGAAGTCGGCCCGCATGGGGGCCTTGGCCCGGGCGAACTCCTCAGCGAGCACCACGCCCTGCATGAGGCTGAGGCCCTTGCCGCCGTACTCCTTGGGCCAGGTGGCGCAGATCCAGCCACCCCCGTAGAGCTTGGCCGGCCACGCCTCGTTGAAGGCAGCCCGCTCGTCGGGCGACATCTCGAAGCCGTCGTCGAACCAACCCTGGGGCAGGTTCTCCTCGAGCCAGGCGCGGATCTCCACGCGGAAGTCTTCGGCGTCAGGCGGGTAGCTCAGGTCCATGCCCTGATGTTGACCGACGACCGAGGTCGTGCGCCACGCGAGCGACTGCCTAGAGTCGGGCCATGACCGTGACGGAGACCGTCGAGGGGGGCCCGTACGCGTTGTCGGCGGGCAACAAAGAGCGTTGGCAGCTCCAGTGGAAGGAGCTCTACGACGAGGTGATCACCTCGGGGCTCTGCACGGGCTGTGCGGGCTGTGTGATCGCCTGTCCGCACGACGTCATCGGCTACGAGCACGCCCCTGGCGCCTACAAGCCCTTCCACCTCGAAGAGGAGCTGGGCGCCGACAACTGCATCCACGGGGAGAAGGGCTGCACGTCTTGCACCCGTGCCTGCCCCCGCTTCCGATCATGGGAGCCCGAGGCCGACGAGCACCTCTTCGCCCGGGTCCGTCAACCCGACGAGCCGTCCGGCATCTACCAGGACATCCTCCTCACTCGGGCCAGCGACGACATGG
>JBKJIL010000043.1:0-2595 GCA_046598435.1 Acidimicrobiales bacterium | reverse complement strand
GGTGGTTGACGGCGAGTCAGGGGCGCCGCTGACAAGGACGCAGGCCGAAGGACTCCACCAGCGAATGCGAGGCCGAGGACGCCGTCAGCGGTGTTCCTGGCCGGCGTCGGACATCGCAAACGTTGCCTGACACGGCACTAACCTGCCCCCATTCCAGGACGGGAGGGCTGACGAAATGCCTGAGCTCCGGGCCCACGAGGCCGTCAACCAGTACTTCGCCCAGGCGGCGACGCTGCTCGACCTCGACGAGGAGCTCCACGCCATCCTCACCACGCCCTATCGCGAGCTCACGGTGCAGGTGCCGGTGCGGCTCGACGACGGCGACCTCATCGTGGCGCGCGGGTACCGCGTGCAGCACAACGGCGCGCGGGGGCCGTACAAGGGGGGCATCCGCTACCACCCCACCGCCGACCTCGACGAGGTGCGAGCCCTCGCGTCCCTCATGACCTGGAAGACGGCGCTGCTCGACCTCCCCTTCGGTGGGGCCAAGGGTGGCGTGGAGATCGATCCGACGCGCCTCAGCCAGAACGAGCTCCAACGCCTCACGCGCCGCTTCACCAACGGCATCCAGCACATCCTGGGCGTGTACCGCGACATCCCGGCTCCCGACATGAACACCAACGCCCAGACGATGGCGTGGATGATGGATGCGTTCTCCGCAGGGCACGGCTACAGCCCTGCCATCGTCACGGGGAAGCCGCTCGACCTGGGGGGCGCCCCCGGCCGCGAGGCCGCCACCGGCCGAGGCTGCGTCTACGTCCTCGAGGCCCACTGCGCCCACCACGGGATCGACATGAGCAGCCAGCGCGTGGCCATCCAGGGGTTCGGCAACGTCGGGTCGTGGACGGCCAGGGAGCTCACGGAACGGGGCGGCAAGGTGATCGCTGTGTCCGACGTGCACGGCGCCGTCGTCGATCCCGACGGCATCGACGTCGCTGGGATGGTGGCGCTCCTCGGGAGCGGCCGGTCGGTCGTGGATGCCGGGCGAGGGGATGTGATCAGCAACGAAGACCTGCTCGAGCTGGACTGCGACGTGCTCATCCCAGCTGCCCTCGGCGAGGTGATCACCGAATCCAACGCAGATCGGATCCGGGCCCATCTCATCGTGGAGGCGGCCAACCACCCTGTCACGCCCGGGGCCGACAAGGTCCTGCGAGACAAGGGCGTGGTCGTGATCCCGGACATCCTCGCCAACGCCGGTGGCGTCACCGGCTCCTACTTCGAGTGGACGCAGAACATCCAGCAGTTCACCTGGAAGGAGGAGCGCTTCACGGCCGAGCTGCTCGACCGAATGCAGGGCGCCTACCGGTTCACCCAGACCTTCGCCGAGGAGCGCCAGGTCTCCCTGCGCCAGGCCGCCTATGCCATCGGCATCCGGCGGGTGGCCGACGCGGTCAAGCTGCGCGGCTACATCTGAGCGGGCTGGCCCGGGCCTGGGGCCTCAGACGTTGGCCCGCCGCAGGGGGGCCAGGGTGTGCTCACCGGTGTCGTCGTCTTCCGTGAGGTGCCAGCCGCAGCGCTGAGCGAGGATCGAGTGCCCCTCGTCGGGACCCGACGCGATGAGCTCATCGCCTGGCTGCAGGCACACGTGGCCGCGGGGGCGATAGAGGTACCGGCCGCCACGCTGAACGGCCAGGATGTGGAAGCCAGGCTCGATGTCGAGCTGGAGGTGCGACAGGCTGGCCCCGTCGGCCTCGGAGCCCGCCGCCACCGGCATCCGCACCACGACCTCGTCGGAGTCGCCCAGCGCGATCGACAGGATCGGATGGAGCTCCTCCTTCTCCTCGATCAGCCACACCATCTGCTGAGCGGCGTCCCCGAGGTCCTCGGCGGCCTGCGACAGGTGGAGGAGGCCCCGCAGCGGTGCGGGGTCGATGCGGTCGTTGCTGGCCCGCAGCACCCACAGCTCGAGGCGGTCCTTCATCTCGTCGAGCCGATCCTCGAGCTGGCGCACCTCGGCCGCCAAGCCCTGATCGCGCAGGACGAGCGCCGAGTACGCCAGGCCGACCGCGGCCTCGGAGAGGTTCTTCATCTCGACGAGCACGTCCACGGCCCGATCGAGGTCGGACAGGGTGCCGTCCTCGGGCGGCACGGGCGGCTCCCAGTACGGCGCCGCGGCCAGCTCGCGCAGCCGTGGGATGCCGGCCGGCGACCCGCGCAGGAAGATCACGTCGCCAGGCAGGCAGATGGCGTTGCCGTCCACGTCGGTGATCCAGTCGCGCTCGCGGCGGATCGCCACCACTCGCAGGCCTGTCTGCACCGGCAGCTCGAGGGCGGCCAGCGGTCGCCGGGCCAGGTGGCTGCCCTCGCGGATGCGGACGCGGTGGGAGACCTCCTCGGCGTTCGACAGGTCAGCCACCAGCTCGCGGGGGATGCCCAGGCGATGGGTGACGATGCGCGCGATGTCGACGGCCGAGTTGCCGATGCGCTCGATCGAGCTGATGACCTGCAGCACCGAGGCCATGGCCTCGGCCTCCTTCGGATGGCGCGCCGCCAGCACGGACACCGCTCGCATCTCGTGCACGAGGTCCGACATGCGGTCCTCGAGCTCGTCGACCTCCTCGGCCATGTCGGGATCGCCGAAGTAGAGGGCGG
>JBKJIL010000317.1:0-5843 GCA_046598435.1 Acidimicrobiales bacterium | reverse complement strand
AGTCGGCCAGGTTGCCCTTGGCGTCGATCTCACCAACCAGCGTCCGCTTGCCATGCTGCGCGGCGAGCAGGGCCAGCGAGGCCGCGATGGTGGTCTTGCCGACGCCCCCCTTGCCGGTGACGAAGAGGAGCTTGCGGTCGAGCAGGTCGGTCATGTCGTGGCCCCCAGCGGCCGGACGATCAGCCGCCGAACCCGATGCGGCGCTCGTCGTCGGGTGTGCCGATCTCGACGTAGGCCAGCTTGGCGGCCGGCACGCCGAACTGGCGACCCTTGCGATCGATGAGCCACAGGGTGCCGCCCGCGCCGATGGCGTCGTCGACCTGCTGCTTGACGGCCACCGGGTCGGCGTCGTCGGGCAGGTGGACCTCGATCTCCTTGGGGGTCTGGGTCATGCCGATGCGGACGTCCACGTCATCTCCTCGGTAGGGGCGGCGGCCATCCTACGGGTGCGGGGACCGAGTGCCGACCGCCTCGGCGTCGAGCGCCTCCACCTCGCGCCACCAGCGCGGATGCTTGGCCTGGACGTGGGCAAGGGGGACCGATCCCCGTCGCATGGCCCGCAGGGCGACGGGCTCCGCGAGGGCCTTGCCGATGTGACCGACGATCACGGCGAGCAGGGCCAGGGCCACCCAGTCGTGCACGAAGGTGGCCCCCGTGCGCCAGGCCAGCGGGAAGGGCTTGAACCACCGCATGACCGAGCCGGTGGCCAGCATCAGCGGGATGCTGCCGGCGACGAAGATGGCGTTGAGCTTCTGTCCGGCGTTGAACTTCCCCATCCGAGCCCGGCCGCGCCGGCCGAAGCTCCGGAGCCACAGCCGGTCGTCGCTCGACCAGCGGGCCAGGCGCCGGACATCTCGCCGCAGCCCAGCTCGCCACGACCCGGCATAGGCGGCCAGCAACGGGGCGGGCAGGAGCAGCCCGGCGATCACGTGCACGTCCTTCAGGAGGACCCGACGACCGATGAGCGCCGAGAGCGGCCCCACGTAGAGGGCCAGGCCGGTGGCCAAGAGCGTCAGGAACAGCGTGGCGTTGGCCCAGTGCAGCCAGCGCTCGGTTCGGTCGAAGCGCACCACCTCCGCGCCCTGCCGCGCGTCGAGATCGGTCATGTGGCGGCGTCGTCTCGGCCGTTGGAGCGCCCCACCCAGGCATCGGTCTCGTAGCCCAGGTTCTCCCAGTAGCCCGGGTCGGATGGCTCGTCGAGCGCTGTCACGACCTCGATGCGCTCGAGCCACTTCAGCGACTTGTAGCCGTACATGGGCGCCACGTAGAGCCGCACGGGGCCACCGTGCTCGCGGGTGACCGGCGCGCCGAGCATCGAATGGGCGATGAGGACGTCAGGGCGCCGGGCCTGCTCGATCGTGAGCGTCTCTGTGTAGATGCCGTCGAAGCTCCGGAAGCGGACGTGGGTGGCCCCGTCTCGTGTGCCCACGTGGTCGAGCAGGTCAGCCAGCAGGACGCCCCGCCAGGGCACGTCCTCGACCCGCCAACCGGTCACGCACTGGAAGTCCTTGGTGAGCGCCGTCTGCGGGAGCCGGTCGCGCACATCGGCGAGGTCCAGGGTGGCCGGCCGATCGACGTGGCCCGCCACGCTGAGCTCGTAGTCGGCCTCGCTGCGGCTGGGGAGCCCCCCGGTGACGGAGTAGATCCGGAACCGGCCGCTGGAGGGAAGGAACGAGGTCAGCCCGGTCTGGTCGTTGAGGGTGATCGGGCGCAGCAGCCGGTCGAGACCGGACTGCACCTTGGCCCCCCACAGGATGCCGGCCGCACCGAGGCCCAGCATGCCCAGCAGCGCGCGCCGCCCGACCGGGGAGTCCTCGGCCGGGAGCTCCGCGTCGGAAGGGGTGAGGGCGGGCACGCAGGAAGGGTACGGCGGCAGACCCCCAGCCGGATGGCGCGGCCGGCTACGTTCGCTGCCGGTTCGCACCATCTACGATGCCGGCGATGGGTGAGACAGCGTCAGACAACGAGGTCGCGCACGCGCTCGAGGCGCTCGACCGGGCCCGGAGCCGCTTCGTGGCCGTGGTCGGCCACGAGCTGCGCACCCCGGTCACCACGCTGCGGGGCCTCGTGGAGGAGCTCCCCGGGGCCGATCTCGACCTGGTGCGCGAGCTCACCCCCGCCCTGCTTCGAGGAGCGCGGCGCGTCGAGTCGCTCCTCGACGACCTGCTGCTCGCCACCGACATCACCACCGTCCTGCCCGTCGGCGACCCGGAGGTGATCGACCTCGTGGCCACGGCCCAAGCCACGTGGGATGCCTTCGAGCTCGATGACGAGCTGGAGCACAGCGGGGTTGCGGAGCTGGAGACCTGGATGCGCGTGGGTGCGGGCGACACGCTGCTGGAGCGGGTGCTCGACAACACCCGTCGCTACGGCAGCGCCCCCTACCGGCTGCACGCCGCGGTCGAGGGCGAGCGCGTGCACCTCACCGTGTCGAGCGAGGGCCCTCAGCTGGCGCCTGACGACATCCACCTCGCCTTCGAGCTGTTCTACCGAGGCGAGGCCGCAGTCACCTCCGCGCCCGGGTTCGGGTTGGGGCTGCCCGTCGCCCGTGCCCTGGCGCGGCAGCACGGCGGGGAGCTCACCATCGAGCCCCGAGCGGGCGGCGGCCTCGACGTGCACATCGACCTGCCGTCGGTGCAGTGACCCCGGTCGACCACCGGGCTTGGCCAGATCTGCGGGTGCTGATCGCCGATGACGAGCCCGACGTCCGCCTGCTCCTGCGCCTCGGGCTTCGCCACCACTCGATCGCGGTCATCGGCGAAGCGGCCAACGGGCTCGAGGTGCTGACCGCCTGCGCGGCCGACTGCCCCGACGCCATCGTCCTCGACTTGCTCATGCCGAAGATGAACGGCTTCGAGGTCATCCCCGAGCTGCAGCGGGACTACCCCCAGGTCGGCGTGGTGGCCTACACGGCGGTGGCCGGCGATGTGGTGCGCCGCGAGATGGCGCGCCTGGGCATCGCGCTGCTGCTGAAGAGCGGCGACTCCACCCCGTTGGCCGAGGCGCTCCACACGGCTGCCCGCAACGCACGGGCCGCCGCGACCCGACCCTGACGGCGGCCAGGGCGACCGCTCAGAGGAGCTTGAGCACGGCAGCAAGGGGAGATGCGGGGCTCGAAGGACAAGGGCGCGACAACGGCGCAGCGGTGCGGTCGGTGCCCCCATTGCGTGTGATCGTGCGAGGTTCGACCGTGGCGGTGCACCAGGGCACGATTGCGCCGTCCCACACACCCCGGAGCGCGGACCGCCGCGGTTGGTCGTGCGAGGATGCACCCTGACGGTGCGATTCCGCACGATCGTTCCCTCGCGAGGTGGAGCAGCCCGGGGGTGCATGTGCCCCGGCATGCAATGAGGGTGGGACGCTCGGCAGCCATCGGGCCACCACGCGAGCGGCATCCGGCCCGAACCGAGACGCACGCGGAAGCGAACTGGTCGCTGCCGTCGTCAGCGAGCAGACGGGTGCTGGGCCTCGATCACGACTGCGATCATCACCAGACCCGATCGCTTGTCAGCGGAACCTGTCGGCTATGGCACGGGCCGCGACGACATCGTCCCGGCGGACCGTGATGCGCATCAATGAGCGGGTATCCGTCACGATGCTGAACGACTCGACCCCGCTGGCGCGGATCCCCTGGGCCTCGAGCTCGCAAACCAGCCGGGGGCCGTCGAACAGGGGCACCGTGGCCACCTCGACCTGGGCATCCGGGTCGACCTCTGGTGCTGGGCCTCGATCCAGCAGGTCGAAGAACCAACGCTGGAAACCCATGTCGCGCCCCTATCCGTACAGCCAGACGTATTCAGCAGCGGTACCGAGATCGACGCCGGAGCGCCCCGCAACTGCATGATCGTGCGGAATCACACCCTCCGGGCTCATCCTCGCACGATCACCCACAACTCGACCGTTCATCCCCCCGTGCTGCCGAGCTCAGAGGAGCTTGAGCTCCTTGCGGTAGCGACGGGTGGGCGCCAGCTCCACGGCGATCCGCTCCGCGATGCGATCGAAGATCTGTGCGGTCTCCCCGTCGGGCTCGGAGAGCACGAGCGGATGACCCGAGTCGCCGCCGGCCCGCAGCTCCGACACGAGCGGGATCTGCCCGAGCAGCGGCGCATCGAGGCGCTCGGCCAGCTCGTCGCCCCCGCCGGCTCCGAAGAGCTCGTAGCGCTTGCCGTCGTCGCCGGTGAACCAGCTCATGTTCTCGATGATGCCCTTGACGGTGAGGTTCACCTTCTGGGCCATGAAGCCGGCCCGCTGGGCCACGCGCTGGGCGGCCGGCTGCGGCGTGGTGACGATGTACACCTCGGCACGGGGCAGGAACTGGGCCAGCGAGAGCGAGATGTCGCCGGTGCCCGGCGGCAGGTCGACGAGGAGGAAGTCGGGGTCGTCCCAGAAGACATCGGTGAGGAACTGCTCGAGCGCCTTGTGGAGCATCGGCCCTCGCCAGATGACCGGCTGGTCCTCCTTGGCGAAGAACCCCATGGAGATGCAGCGCACGCCGCCGGCGCCGGTGGGCGGGACGAGCATCGAGTCGATGACGGCGGGCGGGTGCTCGACACCCAGCATGCGCGGGATGGAGAAGCCCCACACGTCGGCGTCGATCACGGCCACGCTGTGCCCTTGCTTGGCCAGGGCGACCGAGAGGTTGGTGGTGACCGACGACTTGCCGACGCCGCCCTTGCCCGACGCGATCAGCAGCACGCGGGTCTTGGAGTCGGGATCGGCGAAGGGGATGGCGCGACCCTCGGCGTGGCCGTGCGAGGCCTGGCTGCCGGCGGTGGCGCTGGGGTCGCCGTGGAGCTTCTGGCGCAGGGTGGCCCGCTGCTCGTCGGTCATGACGCCAAAGGACAGGTCGACGGCGGTGACGCCGATGGCCGAGAGGGCGTTGGTGACGCGTGACTGGATCTCGTTGCGCAGCGGACAGCCGGCCACCGTGAGCGTGACCTCGAGGGCCACGGAGGTGCCGTCGACGCGCACGTCACGGACCATGTCGAGGTCGACGATGGAGCGGTTGAGCTCCGGGTCTTCCACGGGGCGGAGAGCTTCGACGACGGCGTCGACGGTGACGGGCATGGGGGGAGGCTCCGGGTCGGATCGGGCGCTTCGGGGATTTCCACTACGGCCGTAGGTAGAATACCGATGTGTCGCAGCCGACCCTCACTCCGACCGAGTTCTCCTCGGCGGTCACCGCGATCACGTCGGCCTTCGGCGACCCCACCCGTCGCGAGATCTACCTCTTCGTCCACACGCGCAGCGACACCGGCGATGCCGCATCCGGGGTGACGGCGGCCGAGGTGGCCGAGCAGTTCGTGCTCCACCCGAACGTGGCTCGCCATCATCTCGACAAGCTGGCCGCCGGCGGGTACGTGGAGGTCGCCACCGGACGCAGCGGCACCGGCGCCGGCCGGCCGTCGAAGCGCTACCGCGCCACGGCCCCCGAGATGACGCTCGAGCTGCCGGTGCGCCACGACGACCTGCTGGTCACGCTGCTGGGCAAGGCGCTGTCGCTGCTGCCCGACAGCCCCGCCGAGGCCATGGCCGAGGAGGTGGGCCTCGAGTACGGCAAGGCCATGGCCGCCGCCATGGGAGGCGTCGACCACTCCGCCGACGACCCGGCCGACGCCGCGCAGCGATCCTTTCGGGCCGCGCTGCACACCGTCGCCGACGCCCTCACCGCCCACGGCTTCGCGGCGCACGCGGAGAAGCGCAACAACGAGCTGCGCATCGTGTCCGAGCACTGCCCCTTCGGCGGCGCCGCGATCGAGCACCCCGTCATCTGCGCCGTGGACCGCGGCATGGTCAAGGGCATGTTGAGCGCGCTGTACGCCGACACGTCGCCCGAGCTCGAG
>JBKJIL010000267.1:0-5249 GCA_046598435.1 Acidimicrobiales bacterium | reverse complement strand
GGCCTCCGCCGATCGTCGGCTGACCACTCACCACGTCCGACAGTCCGTACTGGCCAGGTTCTGGATGGTGCCGTTCAACACCGGGTGGCACCTGGCCCACCACGCCGACATGGGCGTGCCGTGGCGCAACCTCCCCAAGCTGCACGCGGAGCTCGAGGCGGCCGGTTGGATCACCCCCGAGCTGACCTACCCCAGCTACCGAGCGCTCTGGCGAGCCCTGCGCTCGCGCCCTGAGCCGGCGGTCTGACGATCCTCGGGCTCGAGCTCGGGGCGATCTCCTGGGCTCAGGACTCAGGGTCCAGGACTCAGGGTCCAGGACTCAGGGCTCGACGACGACGACGTCACCGGCGCGGATGGTGCCTGGTTGGCGGACCCAGGCGTAGATCCGGCTCCAGCCGGGATGGCGGTCGTGGTCCATGCGGCCGAAGTCCCGGTCGGCAAACCAGTCGGCGTTCTTGCTGCAGGGGGTGGCCCAGGCCGACAGCTCGGCCAGCACCTCACCGATCCGCAGCTGGGCGCCGGGGCGGATCGTGGGCCAGTCGATGCCTGAGATGGTGACGTTCTCGCCGGCCAGGCCCGGCGCGATCGGATGTCCCTCGGCGCGGAGCGCGTCGATCACGTCGCTCGACCAGAGGCACAGCGCCTGCAGCGGTCGGCCGTGGTGCTTGCGCGACGCCTGCCGGTCGCCCACGAGGCCGCGGCGGCCCACCTCGGCGGCCTCGACGGGCTGCTTCGGGACCCCGCCATCGGAGACGTGGAGGCCCATCACCGCCCCCCGCTGCGTGGGCACGCCGGCGCCGAGGCCGTGCAAGCCTCGGCCGACGTCATGCAGGTGATGGGTGGCGTCGTGGATGGCGTGGCGGAGCACCCAGGCGCCGTCCTCCTCGTGTCCGTCGGCGAGGGCCGTGCGGCGCCACGCTGGATCCGTGGCGCCACCCACTCGCGCGGCGCGGTCGTGGAGCCGCAGCAGGTTGGCACGGAGCCGGGCGAGCGCGGCATCGAAGCCGTCGGACACGTCGGGCGCGTGCCCCTCGGGGACAGGCTCCACCTCCAGGTCGTCGGTGGTCAGCAGCCCGTGGAGGAGCCGGCCCATGGCCTGGGTGACATCGGCGCTGTGCGCCGTGTACTCGGCGGCTGACCACACGTCGGGCGCCGGCCTGGCCATCAGGGCGTCGGCGTCCACGCCCGCCACCGTCTGCTCCCACATCGGACCGAGCGCCCGCAGCGTGCCCAGTGCGTCTTGGAGGTCGTACTCCGCGCCGTCGAACTGGCAGGTCGCGCAGGTCTCGATCGGGAGGCTCACCGCACCAGTGAAGCGCGTCGCCGCAGCGGCTGCCGCAGCGTTCCTGCGATGCCGACGATCCCGCGCGAGAGCTCAGGCTGGGTCGACGCCGTCGTGGTCGTGGCCGTGGTCATGCGGGTGCGCGTGCGCCTCGTCGTGGTGCGGGCCCGAGGGCGGGGCGTAGCGGTCCACCGCCGCCTCTGGGACGACCCGTAGGGCGCTGCGGCCGGCCGCCTCGGCCTGCACGAGCACCTCGCGCAGGGGGAGGCCGAGACGCCGGGCCACCCGTGCCGCGTCGTCGTGCTCGACCTTCACCCGCCCCGGGCTGACCTTGACGCGCACCGGGAAGCCGGCCACGTCAACGGTGTCGACCTGGCGGGCCGACGGCCAGCGCTCCATCGTCACGCCTCTGACCCCGAGGGAGCCCGTCTCGGCCGTGAGGGTGGCGGCCACCTGGGCGGCCAGCGCCACGTCGGCCAGGGCGGCGACCGTGTAGGCCGGGCGCCCCTTCTTCATGACGATCGGCGTCACCCACGCATCGTGGGCGCCCGCCCGCAGGACCTCGGCCACGGTGTGGGCCAGCGCCTCACCGGTGGCGTCGTCCACGTTGGCCTCGAGCAGCATCACCGGCTGGCCCGCCTCGACGGCGTCGGTGGCCGTGCCGAGCACCACCTGCGTGGCGTTGGGGCGGCCGTCGATCTCGCGGCTTCCCGCCCCGAAGCCGGTGGCTTCGATCGACATCGCGGGTAGCGGCCCGAACCCGCTGGCCAGCGCGGCGAGCAGCGCGGCGCCGGTGGGTGTGGTGAGCTCGACGCCAACGTCGAGCCCGGTCGTGGGCGCGCCGACGCTGGCCAGCAGTGCAACAACCGCAGGCGACGGGTTGGGGAGCAGGCCGTGGGCGGCGCGCACCATGCCCGTGCCCGTGACGACGGTGGATGCCCACACCTGGTCGACGTCGAGCACCTCGAGGGCCGCGCAGGTGCCCACCACGTCGACGATGGCGTCGAGGCCACCGACCTCGTGGAAGTGCACCTGCTCCGGCGGTCGCCGATGGAGGCGGCCCTCGGCGTCGGCCAACGCCGCGAAGGTGGCCAACGCCCGCGCCGACACCCGGTCAGGGAGCCGGGCCTCCTCCACGAGCGCGGCGATGTGCGAGGCCGTGCGCACGACCGTCGTGTCCTCGGCGCGGACGTGCAGCTTGGTGGCCGCGATGCCACAGCGAAGCACCGGCTCCGCCTCGATGGCCCACCCGCCGACGGGCAGCCGTTCGAGCAAGGTCCGCACCTCGGCCACGTCGGCGCCGGCGTCGATCAGCGAACCGAGCGCCATGTCACCGGCGATCCCGGAGAAGCAGTGGAACCACGCCAGGCGTGTCATCGCCAGGCCCCGGCAGAGATCGTCAGGCGGCGGCCCCCGTGGCGAGAGAGCTTCACGTCAGCGGCCGTCACTTCAGCAGCCGGAGCACGGCGCACGCGGCGCCGTAGCCGTTGTCGATGCCGACGACCGTGAGCCCCGCCGCGCACGACGCCAGCATGCCCAAGAGCGCCGTCACGCCCTCGAGGCCGGCGCCGTAGCCCACGCTGGTGGGCACGGCGATCACGGGGGCGCCGGTGAGGCCCCCCACGAGGCTGGCCAGCGCGCCCTCCATGCCGGCGATGACGATCACGGCGTCGGCGCTGGCCAAGGCGTCGGCGTCGGCGAGGAGACGGTGCACGCCCGCCACTCCAGCGTCGGTGAGCCGGATGGGCTCGACGCCGTGGGCCTGCAGCACGGCCACGCACTCCTCGGCGACGGGCAGGTCGGCCGTGCCTGCGGTGCACACCACGATGCGCTCAGGTCTCGGGGCGGCCGGTTCCCACACGACGGTGGTGCCCTGGGCGATGCCACTGGGGTTGGCGGCGAGGGCGGCGGCCGTCTGCTCGCTCGACGCCCGGGTGAGGATGACGGGGCTGGCACCGGCCCGCAGGAGCTCGGTGACGATGGCCGCGGCGTGCTCCGGGGCCTTGCCCGGGCCGTAGACGGCTTCCGGCAGACCTTGGCGTAGGGCCCGGTGGTGATCGACCCGAGCAAAGCCGAGGTCGACGAAGGGCAGCCGCCGCAGCTCGGCGACCGCGTCGTCGGGATGCACCTCGCCGGAGCGCACGTCGGCGAGCAATCGCTGGAGGGCGGCTTCGTCCACATCGGTAGCATTGCGCCTCGTGACCGACGACGCCGCACCAGGGCCCCTTCGACGGGTCGCGTTCCTCGGTCCGGAAGGCACCTTCACCGAGCAGGCACTGCTCAGCCAGCCCGATCTCGCCACGCAGGAGCTGGTGCCGATGGGCACCTTCGCCGAGGTGCTGGCCGCCGTCGACGCCGGCGAGGTCGACCTCGGGTTCGTGGCCCTCGAGAACTCCATCGAAGGCACCGTCAACGTCACCATCGATGCCCTGGCCCTCGAGCACGATCTGCTCATCCAGCGCGAAGTGGTCCTCGGGATCCAGCTCAGCCTCATGGCACCCCCCGGCGTCGGGCTCGGCGACATCGAGCGGGTGCTCACGTTTCCGGTCGCCGCCGCGCAGTGCCGCAGCTGGCTGGCCGCGGAGCTCCCCGCTGTCGAGGTGGTGGCCTCCAACTCCAACGCCGAGGCGGCTCGCCTGGTGGGCATCGAGCAAGACGGCCGCTCGGCCGCGGTGGCTCCGGCACTGGCCGCCAAGATCTACGGCCTCGAGGTGCTGGCCAGCGACATCGAGGACCATCCCGAGAACAGCACCCGCTTCGCGCTGGTCGGCCGGGGCCCCGTGCCGCCGCCCACGGGGCACGACAAGACCACCATCGTCGTGTTCCAGCGCGCCGACCGGGCCGGGTCGCTGCTCGCCATCCTCCAGGAGTTCGCCGCTCGGGCCATCAACCTGGTGAAGCTGGAGTCGCGGCCCACCAAGAAGGCGCTGGGCGACTACTGCTTCATCATCGACCTCGAGGGGCACCTCTCCGACGAGCTGGTGGCCGACTGCCTCCGCGACGTGCGCTCGAAGGTGGCCGACATCAAGTTCCTCGGCAGCTACCCGGCGGCGGGCGAGCACGGCCCATCTCGTCGTCGTGAGGCCGAGGCGGCCTGGCGGACGGCCGACGCCTGGATCACCGAGCAGCGGGCCAAGCTGACCCCCTAGCGGCCTCAACTAGCGTCGCCGGTGGAGCGGTGGCCGAGTGGACGAAGGCAACGGTCTTGAAAACCGTCGACCCGCAAGGGTCCGTGGGTTCGAATCCCACCCGCTCCGCGGAGGTATCCTCAACGCTCCACCCTGGAGTGGTGGCCGAGTCAGGTTGAAGGCGCATCCCTGCTAAGGATGTGAGGGGGCAACTCCTCCGTGGGTTCGAATCCCACCCGCTCCGCTCACTCCGCCCGGCGCCTGTCGCCGGGCGGCGTCGCGTCCGGTACCGGA
Source organism: Acidimicrobiales bacterium (assembly GCA_046598435.1). Classification (GTDB taxonomy): domain Bacteria; phylum Actinomycetota; class Acidimicrobiia; order Acidimicrobiales; family VFJN01; genus VFJN01. The sequence goes on along the minus strand of JBKJIL010000267.1, from coordinate 545 downwards.
CCACCTCTCCCCGGCACCATGCTCCGTCACACGGGGTGGAGGGCTCGCCGGATCCGGTCGTAGGCGGCGTTGGCCGCCACCATGCGGCGCTGGGCGACTTCTGGCTCTTGTTCGGTCTCGCTGACGCGGTCGGGGTGGCACAGCTGGGCGATGCGGCGGCGCGCTGACGACGCCTGCGCCAGCGACGCTCCCGGGATGAGGCCGAGCACGGCGTAGGGGTCGGCGTCGGCATGCTCCCACCACTCCGCCTTGATCGCCGCTTCGTCCACGAGGCGCTGGCCGCTCCAGTGGCGGGCGCGGAGCCGGTGCAGGTCGCGCTCGGCATCGGCACGGGCCACGCGGGCCCGGTGGGCGGCGGCCAGATCTGCGGAACGCACGGGGTCAGCCTCGACGCGAGCCGCCCAGCCGGTGTGGTCGACCGAGTCGACCTGTGTGGTGGTGGCGGCAGCCGTCGCGGGGCGTTCGACGTCGACCGGCGCACTGGGCGCATCGTGGTCGAGGGAGTCGCGCTGATCGAGACGGTCAGCAACCGCTCTCGCCCGCTT
>JBKJIL010000188.1:0-15980 GCA_046598435.1 Acidimicrobiales bacterium | reverse complement strand
GCTCGGTCATGGCGTCGACGAAGGCCACGAGCTCGTCGTTGGGCGGCGCAGCGAGGCGCTCTGGGTTCATCTCCCGCAGCTCGGGCAGGCGCTTGTGCCACAGCTCGGCGTGCCAGGCGTGGTGGTAGCAGTGGGTGCCGAGGCGCAGCTTCACGTCCAGCTCGGGCACCGTGGCCACCCAGCCGCCGAGCACCTCGAACAAGCGCATCTCGATCCACTTGTAGTGCCCGACGCGCTTGGCCGACTCCTCGACCGTGAAGATCCCTGGGAGCTCCCGGCGATCCCACGGCGCGAACGGCGCCCTCGGCTTCTTCGAGTCAGCCAACGCGAACCCCCCGGGTCTACGGCTGTCAGGCGATCCGACGGACCGGCTGAGAACGATCGTTATCGGGAGCAGCCTCCCGCGCATTGACTCGCCGGTCAAGCCTCGTTGCGGAGGTCCCTCGAGAAGCCCATCCGGCGCAGGTCGAGGCTCAGTCGAAGACCACGGTGCGCCGGCCGTACACGAGCACCCGGTGGCTCACGTGGGCCCGCACCGCCCGGGCCAGCACCGTGACCTCGAGGTCACGGCCCTTGCGACGCAGATCGTCCACGTCGTCGCGGTGGCTCACCCGGATCACGTCCTGATCGATGATCGGGCCGTCGTCGAGCTCGGCAGTGGCGTAGTGGGCGGTGACCCCCACAAGCTTCACCCCGCGCTCGTGGGCCTGGTGGTATGGCCGAGCGCCCTGGAAGGCGGGCAGGAAGGAGTGATGGATGTTGATGATGCGCTCGGGCCACGCGGCGCAGAAGTCGGAGGACAGGACCTGCATGTAGCGGGCCAGGACGACGAGATCGACCTGGCGATCCACGAGCACCGCGCGCACGGCCGCCTCCTGGGCCGCCTTGTCCCCGTCGGTGATGGGGAGGTGGTGGTGGGCCACGCCGAACCACTCGGCCAGGTCGGCGTGGTCGGGATGGTTGCTGACAACCGCGGCAAGGTCGACCGGCAGCTCGCCGGTGCGCCAGCGGTTGAGGATGTCCTGGAGGCAGTGGGGTTCGCGCGAGGCGAGCACCGCCACCCGCAGGCGCTCGTCGGAGAAGCGCAGCGACCAGCGCATGGCGTACCGCTCTGCGACGGGGGCGAAGGCGGGTGCGATGGCGGCCTGCTCCAGATCGACGTCGCCGAGCTCGAACTCGACGCGCTGGAAGAAGGCGCCGTCGGTGTGATCCGTGTGCTGCTGCAGGTCGATCACGTTGCCGCCGTGGGACGCCACGAAGCTGGCCACCGCGGCGACGATCCCCGGCTGGTCAGGGCACGAGACGAGCAGGATGCCGGTGGCCGTCACGAGCCGAGCAGTGCGTCAAGCTCGGCGAGCGCCTGGTCGGGCGTCTCGACGTGGATGGCGTGGAGGCCGGCTCGACGGGCGCCCATCACGTTCCCGGGGGAGTCGTCGAGGAACACGGCCTCGGTTGGGCGGATACCGCCGAGGAGCTCGAGCGCATGGAGGAAGATGGCCGGGTTGGGCTTGCGCATGCCCACCTCGCTGCTGTCCACCACGACCTCGAAGAGCTCATCGACGGGGATCATGGCCCGCCAGGTGGCCGAGCCCTCCCGCACGTTGTTCGTGATGAGCCCCACCCGGTAGCCGGCGGCTCGGAGCTGGCGGATGCGGTCCACGACCTGGGCGTGGACGGTCATGTCCCCGAGCAGGGCCTGCAGGACGGCGAAGTCGATCTCCACGCCGGCCGCCGCGCCGAGTGCGGTGATCTCCACGGCCCAGTCGGCGATGCCCAGCTCGCCCCGCTCCACCCGGTGCCATGGGTGATCCGTGTCCTGGTCGTACGACCCGATCATCAGCTCCAGGTCGCCGCCGCCAGCCGCGGTGAGCGCGCCCCATGGCGATGAGGTGACCACCCCGGCGAAGTCGAACAGCACGGTGGTGATGGCCCGAGCCGGATCTGTGTCGACGCTCATCCGCGAAACCCGTTCGTGATGGGCATCCGACGATCCTTGCCGAAGGCCTTCGGGGTGATGCGCGGGCCTGGAGGGTTCTGGCGGCGCTTGTACTCGGAGATGTCGACCAGGCGCGTGATGCGATCGACGAGCGCCGGATCGAACCCGTTCTCGATCAGCTCGCCTCGCGTGAGGTCGTGCTCCACGTAGGCCTCCAGCAGGGGGTCGAGCACCTCGTAGGGGGGCAGTGACTGGTCGTCGCGCTGGTCGGGGCGCAGCTCGGCCGACGGCGGCTTGGTGAGCACCGCCTCGGGAATGATCTCTCGCCCGGCCCGCGCGTTGTGGAGGCGGCACAGGTCGTATACGAGGAGCTTGGGCACGTCCTTGATGACGGCGAACCCACCGGCGGTGTCGCCGTACAGCGTGGAGTAGCCCACGGCGAGCTCGCTCTTGTTGCCGGTCGTGAGCACCAGCCAGCCGCGGAACTTGTTCGACAGGGCCATCAGCAGCACGCCGCGGATGCGGGGTTGGAGGTTCTCCTCGGTGAGGTCCTCGGCCAGGCCCGCGAAGCTGGTGCCGAGCATCTCGATGAGCGCCTGGTGGGCTGGTTCGATGGCAATGGTGCGCAGCTCGATGCCGGCCGCTTCGCACAGCGCTTCGGCGTCGGTGCGTGACCCCTCGGAGGAGAACCGGCTCGGCATGGACACGGCGTGCACGTGCTCAGGCCCGAGCGCGTCGGCGGCGATCACGGCGACGAGCGACGAGTCGATGCCGCCGGACAGCCCGAACACGACGTCGGTGAAGCCGTTCTTGGTGACGTAGTCGTGGGTGGCGAGCACGAGCGCGTCGTAGACCTCGGCCACTGGGTCGAGCAGCGGCGCGATCTCCGGGGTGACGAGGGGCGGGAGCTCGCCGGCCCTGGGGTGCGAGACCGGGACGATCGGCAGCGCGGGGGCCTTGTCGCGCCCCCGCGGGTCGAGCAGGCGCGTGCGGAACACGGGCCGGATGTCGAGGTCGACGACCTGCACGGACTCGCGGAGCTGTGGGGACCGGGCCAGCAGGTCACCGTTGTCGTCGACCACGAAGGAGCCGCCGTCGAAGATCAGCTCGTCCTGACCCCCCACCTCGTTGACGTAGATGATGTGGCAGTGGGCGTCCTCGGCGCGGGTGGCGACCATGCGCTCGCGCTCGCCGTGGCGTCCCTGGAAGTAGGGCGAGCCGTTCGGGATGACGATCAGCTGCGCGCCCCCGGCCGACTGGTCGGCGATGCTGCCCTCGGGGCTCCAGACGTCCTCGCAGATCGCGATGCCGACGCGCACCCCGGCCACCTCGAACAGGGTGATCGGGGCGGTGCCCGGGGCGAAGTACCGCTGCTCGTCGAACACCGCGTAGTTGGGCAGCAGGCGCTTCTGGTAGGTGCCCACCACCTCGCCCCCGGCGCACATGGCGGCCGCGTTGTAGAGGTCGCGGTCGGCGTCGACGAACCCGACCACGGCGGCGCAGCGCCCGGTGCGGCTGGCCACCTTGTCGAGCGCCTCGCGGTTGGCGGCCACGAAGCGCGGCTTCAGCACGAGGTCCTCGGGCGGATACCCGGTAATGGCCAGCTCAGGGAAGACGGCGAGGTCGGAGCCTGCCGCCTCGGCCTCGTCGTACGCGGCGAGGATCCGCTCGACGTTGCCGTCCAGGTCGCCCACAACCGTGTTCAGCTGGCAGAGCGCCACTCTGATGCGTGCCACGCCGTCAGCGTAGGCGGCCCCCAGGCCTGGCCCCGCCGGGCGAGACTGCTGGGGTGACCGTCGGGCCTCTCATCGCCGTCGAGCGGGTCGAGCGATCGGCTGACCCCCCGCGCGCTCGCGGGGCACTCCAACGCATCGCCGTCGCCCACCCAGACCTGCTCGATCGCCTGTCGGCCGACGACGCCCTCGCTGACCGCGTCGTCGCGGTGGTTGCGGCCAGCCGGCACCTCGCCGACCTGCTGGTGGTCGACCCGCTGGCGCTCGATCTGCTCGGCCAGCCCGGTCGACGGGCGGTCCCACCGGGCGATGCGGACGGGCTCGTGGGTTGGAGCCGACGCGAGCTGCTGCGCATCGCGGCGCTCGACCTCACCGATGGGCCGTCGCTGGCGGTCACGACCGCGGCTCTCAGCGCCATGGCGCGCGACGTGCTCGACGTGATCCATCGACTTGTCGCCGGCGACGAGCGGCTTGCGGTGATCGGGATGGGGAAGCTGGGTGGCAACGAGCTCAACTACGCCAGCGACGTCGACCTCCTGCTGGTCGGCGAGGGCGACCCCTCTCGCCTGGAGCGGATGGGCCGGCGTCTCCTGGACCTCGCCGGCCGGTGCTTTCGCGTCGATGCCGACCTGCGCCCCGAGGGGCGGGACGGGCCGCTCGTGCGCAGCCTCCCCAGCTATGTGGCGTACTGGGAGCGCTGGGCGGACCCCTGGGAGCGTCAGGCCCTCCTGCGAGGGGTACCCGTCGCGGGCGACGTGGAGCTCGGCGTGGCGTGGCGCCAGGCCGCCGACATCGCCGTGTGGGGCGTGCCCTTCTCGGCCGACGATCTGCGATACGTGCGGGCCCTCAAGGTCCGGGCGGAGGAGGCGGTCCAGAAGCGGGGCGTGGCGGATCGGGAGGTGAAGCGCGGTCCGGGGGGCATCCGCGACGTCGAGTTCGCGGCCCAGCTGCTCCAGCTCGTGCATGGCCGGGTGGATCCTGAGCTGCGCGACCCGAACACCTCCGACGCCCTCGCCGCGCTCGTGGCGGGTGGCTACGTCGATCCTGCAGATGGAACTGCGCTCACGGCCGCCTACGAGTTCCTGCGGCGGGTGGAGCACGCCCTGCAGCTCGAGGACGGTCGCCAGACCCACACCGTTCCCGCCGAACGGGGCGCACGACGACATCTGGCGCGGGTGCTGGGCTACCGCGGCAGCCCAGAGGGCGGTCCCACCACGCTCTTCGACCTCGACCTGGCCAGCCACCGCCGCCAGGTGCGAGGCATCCACGAACGGGTCTGGTTCCGACCCCTGCTGGACTCGCTCTCGGGGGCCGGTCCGCTCGGGCCTGAGGCCGCCGCGGAGCGCCTCGCCGCCTTCGGGTTCACCGACGTCGAGCGCACCCGCCAAGCGGTGACCGAGCTGACGCGGGGCTTGACCAGGTCCTCGCGCATGATGCAGCAGCTCCTCCCGTTGCTGCTCGACTGGCTCTCCTCCTCGCCGGACCCCGATCTCGGTCTGCTCGGGCTGCGACGGCTGGCGTCGGGGGAGCAACGGGCCCGCACGCTGGCCACCGCCTTCCGCGACTCGCCCGAGGTGGCCCGACACCTCGCCCTGCTCCTCGGCACGAGCCGCCGGCTGGGTGACATCCTCGTCGCCAACCCGGACCTGACCGAGCGGCTCCCACACCCGGACCGGCTCCGTACCCGGCCGTGGCCCGAGCTCGTCGCCAGCACCCTCAGCAACATCGCGTGGCGCGACGACCAGGAGGAGCGCCAGCGGGCCCTGCAGCGGTGGCACGAGCGGAACGTGCTCGGCGTGGCCGCTCGCGACGTGTTCGGACAGGCCCCCGTCGAGTCCGTGGGCGCGGACCTGACGCGGCTGGCCGAGGCCTCTCTGGCGGCCGCGCTGGCCTCACTCGACCCGGGGGTGCCCTTCGCGGTCGTCGCCTTCGGCCGCCTCGGAGGCGCCGAGCTCGGCTACGCGAGCGACCTCGACGTGGCCTTCGTCTACGACGCCGTTGGTCCAGACGCCGTCGAGGAGGCCGACCGGGTGGCGACGGGCCTGATGCGCTTCGTCGGAGGCGACACCCCGGCGGAGCGGGTGTGGGCGGTGGACGCCAGCCTTCGGCCGGAGGGCCGCAACGGACCACTGGCCCGCAGCCTCGAAGGATGGCGGGCCTACCTCGACCGTTGGGCCTCCACCTGGGAGCGCCAGGCGTATCTCCGCGTCCGGGCGGTGGCCGGCGACGCCGAGCTCGCCGCACGCCTCGTGGATGACATCCACCAGGCGGTGTGGGCTCGACCGCTCACCGCCGATGACGTCCGCGACATCCGTCGGATGAAGGTGCGCATCGAGCAGGAGCGGCTCGGCCGTGATGACGATCCCGAGTTTCACCTCAAGCTCGGCCGCGGGTCGTTGTCGGACATCGAGTTCACCGTGCAGCTCCTCCAGCTGCGGCATCGGGTACCCGGCGCCGGCACCATCGTGGCGCTCGACCTCCTCACGGAGGCGGGCCACCTGCCGCCGGACGAGGCGGAGGTGCTCGAGGAGGCATACCGGTTCTGCGAGCGCACGCGAAACCGCAGCTTCCTCGTGGTGGGAGCGGGGGACTCGCTGCCGATCCGCCCGGAGCAGGCCACGCCGCTGGCCCGCTCGTTGGGGTTCACCGTGGCCGGGCTCCGGGCCGAGTACCGGCGACTGACGCGGCGGGCGCGGCGCATCGTCGAGCATCGGTTCTACGACCGGGTCTGACGGGGTAGGCGGCGTGCGCGAACATGTCGAGCCGCTCGCTGGTGAGCGGTTCGGTCCGAAGGGGGAGCAGGTGCCAGTCCACCCACAGGTGCAGACGATGCTCGATGCCATGGCGCAGATGGGTGGTCCGGCGCTGTCGGACATGAGTCCGGCCGACGCAAGGACCATGTACAACGCCATGGCTGCCTTCGAGCAGGGCGAGGAGATCCAGCGCGTCGACGAGCGCCATGTGCCCACCCCGGACGGTGACATCAGCGTGCGCGTCTACACGCCGGCCGACGCCGTGGGCGCCAACCGTGGCGTACTGGTGTGGTTCCACGGTGGCGGCTGGGTGATCGGTGACCTCGACAGCGCGGACGCGACCTGCCGCGCGCTGGCCAACCGGGCCGGCGCCGTGGTGGTGTCGGTCGACTACCGGCTGGCCCCCGAGCATCCGGCCCCCGCCGCCCTGGACGACTGCCTGGCCGCCCTCACCTGGACGGTCGAGAACGCCGAGCTGCTGGGTGTCGACGCCAGCAAGGTGGCAGTGGGTGGCGACTCGGCCGGTGGCAACCTGGCCGCGCTGCTCTGCCAGCGCGTGCGCGACGAGTTCGGTCCCGACATCGACTTCCAGCTCCTCGTGTACCCCGTCACGGATCTCACCCTCGCCCACCCGTCGATGGACGAGAACGCCGACGGCTACTTCCTCACCAAGGCCACCATGGAGTGGTTCGTGCGCTGCTACATCGGCGACCGAGACGGCAAGGACGCGGCGGTGTCGCCCCTGCACGCCGACGACCTCTCCGGGTTGCCGCCCGCGCTGGTGATCACTGCCGAGTTCGACCCCCTGCGCGACGAAGGCGAGGCCTACGCGGCCGCCCTTCGGGACGCCGGCGTGGCCACTGAGGCCCTGCGCTACCCCGGCCAGATCCACGGGTTCTTCGCCATGCCCTCGATGTTGGACGACGCCAAGCAGGCGCTCGACGTCGCCGGTGCGGCGCTGCGGTCGGCCCTGGCGTGAGAGCCCTGCTCGTCGTGATGGCCCTGGCGGTGGGCGTGGCCGGCTGCTCCTCGGGGCAGGATCCGGAGATCACCCCTGCTCCGGGAGGGGGGCCCGTCACGACATCGAGGGCACTCGAGCCCTGCGCGGCCGGCGGTCCGGACGCGACCACCCCGCCGGCAGGCTGCCTCGACGCTGACGGAGTGGTGCAGCGCCCGTAGCGCAGGCCCGTCGTCGCGCCGCCCGTCGTCACGCTGCCGGCACGCCGTCGCTAGAAGGCCGTGCCGAGGTCGAAGGCCTCGTCGAGGATGACCAGCTCGATCCGTCGGGAGTCGGGCACATCGTCGACCCGGTTCCCGGGCCGGGCATCAGCCCGCACGACCACGCCCGGCCGGCGCAGCGTGACCACGCACGACGGTGCAAGGGCGAGGGCCAGCGTCCCGGCACCAGTCTCGAGCTCGACCACCACGGTGCGGGCACTGGCCCGGACCACGGTGCCCCGCAGCTCCACAGGTGCGTCGGCCACGGTGAGCACGACGGTCACCTCGATGGGGACGGTCAGCGGGATGTCGGCGTCGTCACGGCGTTCGTCCATCCCAGCTCCTCGTACCAGCGGGCAGCCGACGCATCAGTCGCGTCCGAGCGGCCACCGTACCGGGCCGATGTACGCGCCCGCTGGCCGTCGCCCTCGTCAGCCCGGGTGCGTGACCGCCGCCGTGTACGTCCCGGTGGTGCCGGTGACCACCAGGCGGTAGGTGCCGGCCACAGAAGCAGCCACCGAGAACGTGCGAGTGCCCGTGGCCGACGACGTGCGGAGCTTGGCTCCCGTCGGCGAGTAGAGGGTGGCGGTGACCTTCGGCGCCCGCCGTCCGCTCGGGCTGGTGAAGGTCACGCTGATCGTGCCGATCCCGCTGGAGAACGAGTGGGTGATCGAGGTGGTGCCGCTGCCCAGCGTGCCCGCGAACTGCTCGGTGACGGGCCCGCTCGGCTCCGTGACGGTGGCTGTCATCGTGTCGCTGGCGCTGAGCGCGCCGTCGGAGGCGGTCAGCTGCAGCACGTAGGTACCGGCGGTCGAGAAGGTTGCCGAGGTGTCGATCGAGGCGGAGCTCCCGAAGGTGACGCTGCCAGGGCCAGAGGTCACGGTCCACGCGGTGCTGACGGACGATCCGCTCGGCAGGCCGTCATCGGCGACCGTGCCGTCCAGCGCGATCGCCTGCCCGCGGGTGGCCGACCGATCAGGTCCCGCGTTCACGGTGGGTGGGGCGTTGGAGGTGCCGGTGGGGAGCGCCGTTCGGCTGACGAAGCGGCTGTTCCAGGTGTTCCAGTGCGTCGACAGCCACGAGCCACTGGGCGCCGTGCCCGCGTAGAAGTAGTCGTCGTGGTTGCAGTCGAAGAGCATCCCGTCCCGTCCGGTGCAGACCGTTCGCATGACCACAGGCCCCGAGCCGTCGTCGTCGTAGCACATCTCGTCGGGCTCATCGGAGCAGTGGTAGTTCGGCGTGCCGTTGGGCGCGCCGGGCTGGACGCCGCCGAGGTTGTGCATCAGCTCGTGACCCTCGGCATAGGCCCAGCACCCGCTGTCGGACCGAGCGAACATCGTGTAGATGCCGTTGTTGGCGTTGGCCTGATCCGGGCGCGCATCGCCGTACACCTGGCCGATGCCGCAGTACACGTTCGAGTCCATCCACACGAGGTACTTCCGGTCGGTGCGGGTGTAGCCGCGGTTCTTGAGCTCGGTGATCGTGTTGCCGAAGGTGTCGTCGGCCGTGGTGGAGAGCACCTCGTGGTGCACAACGAGCGTGCAGCCCCCGGCGCCGTCAGATGTGGTCACCCACTGCACGTGGGCCTCGCCGCCCGTCTCAGCGGCCGAGCGAGCGAACTGGTCCTCCACTCGAGGCGCATAGCTGCCAGTGATCAGTGGGCTGATGGTGGCGAAGCGGTCGGTGCGATCGGCGGGGACGGCGTAGATGGCTTCGACTCGGTAGCCGCTGGCGCCGTCGCCGATGCAGGGCACCGCGTTCGCGGTGCCCGCTGTGGCCGCCTCCGCCGCGAGCTCGGCCGTGGTGCCATCGGTGCGGACATCTGTCCCCGCGGGAGCCGGGTCAGGGCCGTGGGTGCAGGCGACCACGACGTTGCGGCGATCCTTGGCGGCGTAGGCGCCGTCGCACCGGCTCTCGGTGCCCTCCTCGAGGCCATCCCAGACCATCCCCTTCCGGGGGTTCTCCACCTTGGTGGGGTGCTCGTGACCGGCCCCCTCGGCGGACGAGCTCGACGTCGCTGCGCTCTGGTCACCGGCCGCCGGCTGCAGCGTGATGGCGCTCAGGAGGGCGAGCGAGCTGAGCGCTGCCAGGGTGAGCCGTCCGCGGTGCCGTGCCATCGTGTCTCCTTGCCAGGGGATGCCGAGCCGCTTGCCCGTGCTGCAGTGCATCGGCGCCCAGCGCAGCAGAGTTGAGCGCGCTCATCGACAGGCTCCCACACCGGTGGACATGGGTCTCGGGATCGACCAGATCAACCCGCATCCCCCGAACTGACGCAATCGGATCTATCTTCGGCCGAGACCTCATGCTGGGTCGCTGACCCGCCGATAGCGCAGGGGTGCACGACGTAGGGCGACTCAAAGCATCGACGGTGGTCCCGGTGGTGGCTGCGGCCGCGTCGGCCGCGTTCACGATCGCCGGGGGATCCTCACCGGGGCGCCTCACCTGGGGCGGGATCGCAGCGTCCATCGCCCTCGCCATCGCCGCGCTGCGGTCGACCCACAGCGGAACGGTGCTGGCCGGCCAGCTGGTCCCGATGTCGATGGGCGTCTCGCTCCTCACCATCTGCGGCGCCGGACTCGACCAGTCGGGCGCGGTGCAGTCGTGGCGCTCGATCGTCGCAGTGGCCGCCTATCCCTTCTTGGGCCACGCCCTCGTCCGCCTCGTCGCCGCTCATCGCCAGATCCGAGAGGCCGATGTGATCGTGGAGGCGGCCCTGGTCGGCACGGCCGTGGGGATCGTGCTGCACATGGGCATGAGCGGATGGCGTGCTCGCACGTTCAGCTCCGCCTGGGGAGATGCCGAAGGCGCCTTTCCGGTGATGCTGGTGGCACTCGACGTCGCCCTCCTGGTGACGGGCGTGCGTGGCCTGTTCCGCGCCCCGTCTCGTCGCGGCGTGCTCGGTTGCGTCCACGTGGGTCTGCTGGGCCTCCTGGGCGCGCATCTGCTGCAGCAGATCGAGCTGTCCCACGGGCGTCCCGCTGGCGATGCCGCCAACCTCCTCGCTCTGGTCGGCCTGCTGGCCCTCGGAGTGGCCGGCAGCCTCCCCGCGGCACAGGCGGAGCCGGCTCGGTTGCTCGAGAACCCGGCGCTGTTCTCTCCTGCGCATGCCGCCGTCGTGGTGGTGGCCCTCCTGGCCGCCCCTGCCGTGCTGGCGGTGCAGGCGGTGCGCGGTGTGACAGCCTCCGCCACGGTGGCCACGGGCACCGTGGTGAGCGGCATCGTGCTGGCCTGCTACCTGATCGGGTTGTTGCGGGAACGGGCGGCCACCGAGCACGAGGCCACCCACGATGCCCTGACGCTCCTGCCCAACCGGACGCTGCTGGTCGACCGCCTCGACCGCTCGATCGCCCACGCTCGCCGCACGAACGGCAGCTGCGCGGTGCTGTTCATGGATCTCGACCGGTTCAAGGAGATCAACGACACCTTCGGGCACGCCGCGGGGGACCGCCTCCTGCAGACGATCGCCGGCCGGCTCCGCACCTGCGTGCGGGACGAGGACACCGTGGCGCGCCTCTCGGGTGACGAGTTCGTGATCCTGCTGCCCCACCTCACGGAGCCTGACCACGTGCTCACGGTCGCCCAGCGCCTCGTCGACGCGTTGAGCGATCCTGTCACGGTCGCCGAGGAACGGTTGCTGCTGGCCGGGAGCATCGGGATCGCCGTCTTCCCCCACGACGGCAACACGGCCGGCGAGGTGCTGGCCAGCGCCGACGCCGCCATGTACCGGGCCAAGGAGACATCTGGCACCTCCTGGGAGGTGTTCAGCGCCCAGCTGGCCACGCAAGCGCAGGCTCGACTGCGCGTGGAGGTGGGCCTGCTCGACGCCATGGCCCGCGACGAGCTCGTCCTGCACTACCAGCCGGTGGTCGACCTCTCGACGGGCCGCACAGTCGGAGCCGAGGGCCTCATCCGCTGGAACCACCCCGACCGCGGCTTCCTCCTCCCGGGCCACTTCGTTCCTGTCGCCGAGCAATCGGATCTCATCGTGATGCTGGGCGAGAAGGTGATCTTCGACGCCTGCCGCGAGCTGCGTCGCTGGCAAGACCTCGGCTTCGCCGACCAGACCATCTCGGTGAACGTGTCGTCGCGCCAGTTTCGCCATGGGCTCGTGACCACCGTCGCCGCTGCCTTGCGAGCCACGGGGGCCAACCCGGACAAGCTCATCGTGGAGCTCACCGAGAGCACGGTGGTGGACAACCTCGACGAGGTGGCAGCGATCCTCGAGGAGCTTCGCACCATGGGCGTGCGCTCGGCCATCGACGACTTCGGCACCGGCTACTGCGGGCTGCGCTACTTGAGCGCTCTGCCCGTGGCATCGCTCAAGATCGACCGCTCGTTCATCCAGGGCATGACCCCGAGTGCCGCTGCCATCGTGGCCGCCACCATCGCCATGGGGCACGCCCTCGGCCTCACCCTCGTGGCCGAAGGCGTGGAGACGGTGGAGCAGCGACGGTTCCTCACGGCGCAGGGATGTGACCGCGTCCAGGGCTACCTCTTGGGTCGCCCGATGCCCGCTGAGGACATGATCGAGCGACTGCGGGCCCAGGCCGGATCGGGTGCTGCGCCTGCTGCGGCACCCCATGACTCAGTCCCGGCCTCCCCGTTCATGGTGGCGGCGGCTGGTCTCGTCTCGACGTCGCTGGTCTGAGGGCCTGGCGCCCGCAGCATCTACACGCCCGGACCGGTTCCTCTGCCATCGACCGAAGCGTGGCGGGGCTCCGGTGCTGTCCCGCAACGGCGGCTCAAGTCGCTGGCTGCCGGTCCGATCGACCTCCCAGGTCGATGCTCGGGCAGGAGGGGCACACGATGGATGTGCTGATCGTCGGATCAGAGGCTGCTCCCATGGTGCACGGCGACGCCTTCGGTCTGCGTCAGGTGCCGAACAGCGCGAGCGCGATCGGGCACCTCGGCACCCAGCGGGTCGACGTGGTGGTGGCCCGCCGCGGGATGACCGACCTCGACAGCCGCCAGTTCCTCACCCAGGTGCGGACCGAGTGGCCCACGGTGGTGCGGGTTCGTGAGCTCGCCCATGGCGAGCAGGTCGATCTCGATGATGAGCCGTCGCACGCTGTCGTGCGCTGCGAGTTCGACGGACCGGAGCTCGAACAGGCGCTGCTGCGGGCGGCCGAGCTGCGGGCTCGGCTCGACCAGCGGCTGACCGCGTCGATCGTCAAGGGCTTCGGCGGCTTGCCGAGCGCGCCTGCCGCATGGGCGGAGCTGAGCCGTCAGCTCTCTCACCCCCTGACGGCCTCCGTGCCCGCCATTGCCGGGGTCATCGAGCAGGACGTGGCGCTCACCGCGCAGGTCCTGAGGCAGGCCAACTCGGCCTTCCTGACCCGCGGCCAGCGGGTGACGACGGTGCCTGACGCCGTGGTGCGACTCGGGTTCCAGACCCTGCAACAGCTGGTGCTTGCCGCCGAGACCAGTCGGTTGTTCGCCAGAGCGCTCTCCTGCGGCGTGTCTGTCGAGGCCATGTCCGAGGAGGGGCTGCAACGCGGCGTCCTGGCCGCATCGCTGGTGACGCGGCGAGCGGATCGCGGCGCGGCGTTCGTGGCGGGGATGATGCTCGAGGTCGGCCAGCTCGTCACTGCCTGCTTCCTGCCGGATCAGACGAGACGCGTACGTGCCTTGGCGCGCGATCGCGGGTGGACGCTCCACGAAGCCGAGGCGGTGACCTGGGGCGTGACCCACGCGGACATCGGCGCTCATCTCCTCGAGGCATGGAACCTGCCGCCGGAAGCAGTGGTAGCGGCGTCCGAGCACCACGCCGTGCTCGAGCGCGGCGGGCCCATCGACGCCGCTCTGGCGGCTCGCGTGGCTCGTGTCGCGATCCCCAGCAGCGACCCCGTCGACGCAGTCGCCCCGCTGGTGGGCTGGGACGACGTGGTGGACGTGGCATCGGCCATGCGGTCGCTCACGGCCCCTTCGCCAGCGTCGGCCTGAGCCCACGTCCCCGCCACGGGCCCGGGGCGTCCAGCGCAGGGCATCGGTGCCAGGTTCACGGAGCAACCGGTCGCTACGCTCACCGGCCTGGGGACCTTCGCGCTCGCGTGTCGCTGCCCTTCGGGGACGGCGAAGGACGTGCGCTCCAAGGCTGCTGTCGCGCCCGCGCACCCCGAGCGTCGGCCCCGGCTGATCGAGATCGGACGACCATGAGAGAGCACGGGTTCACCTTCGAGATCGATGCCTCCCCCGAGGAGGTGTGGCGTGCGCTGCACCCGCGCCTGGCGCCGATGCCCTCGGGTGAGCGCCGGGTGATCGAGCACGGAGACGTTCGCATCGAGATCGTGCACCCCGGCGACGCGGATGGGCTCGGGCTGGTGCGTCAGTGCTCCTTCAGGGTGCCCCGCTACCTGTTGAGCGGTGGCATCGGCCGGTCCTGGGAGGTGATCACCGAGTCCCGTCCCAACGAGCTCTCGCGCTACGAGGCGGTGGGCAAGCCGCTCTGGTCGAAGGCCACGGGATGGCATCGGCTCGATGACCTGGGCGGGGGCCGCACGCGGGTGACCTTCGGGGAGACCTATGAGGCCTTCAACCCAGTCGCGCGACGCTTCCTCGAGGCGCGGGTGCACCGGTTCATCTCCAAGGACAACGACGTGCTGATCAAGACGGCGGTGGAGCAGGGGGTGGCGGCGCGTCGGGCTCGGGCGAACCGCTGACCGGCGGGAAGGGCGTGCCAAAGGAGTCGAGGTGGGCCACCTCGCGCACGGGTCGACGACGGGGCGGCCCCATCGGGCCGGCGGGACGGCCGATGGGCACGATCGCGCAGGGACGCACACCGTCAGGCAGCCCCAGCAACGTGCTGAGGACGTCGGGCGCCTGCGCGGCGATCGTCGTCATCGCGGAGCCGTAGCCGAGGGCAGCGGCGGCCAGCAGCAGGTTCTGGGTGGCCGGGAACACCGACGACGCCAGCACCCTGGGGGACGTGCCGTCCCGTCCGTCGGCGGCCACCACCACGAGCACCGGTGCCCCGCCGTAGTCACCACCGATGAACGCGTCCACCGACGCGAAGAGCGCCGGCTCGAGGTGCTGCTCCGCGTGGGGCCGCCCGCCGCCTGCCCAGAGGCGTCGGGTGAGGTCGGCCAGGTGGGCCCGGACCGTCGGGTCGCGCACCACGATGAACACCCACGGCTGGCGGTTCTCGGCGCTGGGAGCGTGGGTGGCCGCCTCCAGCATCCGAGCCAGGTCGTCGTCGGGTACCGGTGTGTCGAGATAGCGACGACAAGCGCGCTGAGTGCGGAGCAGCCCAAGCGGGTCAGCAGCGATCAGCGGGGCGGACTCCATCTCGGGCAGCGTAGGACGGCCCGTGAGGATGGCAGCCGTGGCTCGCTCGGAGCCGCCTTCAGTCGTCGGCCCGGCAGCAGACCTCGAGCTCCATGCCGTCGGGGTCGCGGAAGAAGAGCGACCACTCGGCGCCGAGACGTTGCACCTCGCCGACCTCCTGAGCGCCTGCAGCCACGAGCCGGTCGCGCACCGTGTCGAGGGTGGCGCGTGAGTCGACCGACAGCGCGAAGTGGTCGATGGCGCCGCGGCCGCCCTGTCGGCGTCGGTCACCGATGATCTCGTCGGCGGACGCCGCGAACACGTTGAGGGCGGCACCGCCTCCGAGGTCGAGGATCTTCATCCACGGGTGGTCGTCGGTCTTGGCCATCTCGAAGGTGACCACGGCGTCGAAGGCCTGCTCGTAGAACCTGACCGTGAGGTCCATGTCGGTGGTGAGGGTGGCAACGTGGTTGAGGCCGTTGGTCACGGGCATCGGCGATCCTCCTGCTCGGCGCGGGCACGCCTGACGCTATGCGTGGGCCGGGCCCAGCACCCGTTCGATCACCGATCGCCGCCCTGGCCACGCCTCGAGGAGCACCTCGACGGGCACCTGGCGGGCGGCGTAGCGGAGCGCCAACGCCACCACCACGACATCGTCGAGCGGCCCGATCACCGGGAGGAACTCGGGGATGAGGTCGATCGGGGACAGCACCCACAGGATCGCCACGAGGAGCGCGAGCCTTGCCCGCCGCGGCACCGCCGGGTCCGAACGCAGGCGCCGAGCCGTCGTGACACAGGCGGGGAGCACCGCGGCCGCGTCGCGTAGCGCGCCTGGAGGCAGGCGGCGGGCCAAGATCACCAACACAGCCCAGGACCCGACCCATAGCCCGAAAGTGATCGCCGCAATCTCGATCAGTCGGTGAACGCTCACGACCGCAAGCGCGAAGGATTGTCGGTGCCGGGTGGCAGCAGCAGGCTGACGGTCGTGCCGACGTCGGGATGGTCGCATCGCACCGCCCGGAGTGAGGGGTGCGAGCTCGGCTGATGGTGGTGCAGGCCACCCGAGCAGATCCGCAG
>JBKJIL010000047.1:0-14654 GCA_046598435.1 Acidimicrobiales bacterium | reverse complement strand
CGAGAAGCCCCCCAGGGACGAAGCGCCGACGGACCTCATCAACGCCGGGACCTATGTGCTCGAGGCGTCGGTCCTCGAGCGCATCGCGCCGGATGGACCGGTGAACGTCGAGCGGATCACCTTCCCGGCCATGGTGGCCGACGGCTCGCTCTACGCCATCGACGGCGGCACCTACTGGATCGACGCCGGCACGCCAGCCACGTACCTGGCCGCCAACCTGGACCTGCTCTCCGGTCGCCGTGGTCCGGCCGAGGTCGGCGTGCACCCCACCGCGGTGGTCCTCGGTGCGGTCGAGGGCTCCGTCGTCGGCGCCGGCACCACCGTCGAGGCAGGTGCCCGGGTCGAGGCGTCGGTGCTGCTGCCCGGTGCCGTCATCCGTGCCGGCGCCACGGTGCGCGACGCCATCGTCGGCCCGCGAGCGATCGTGGAGGGCGATGCGGAGGTCGTGGACGGCTCGGTGATCGGCGACGACGTGGTGGTGCCCGCCGGAGCTCGTCTGAGCGGCGCCCGGATCCCGGAGGGCGTGGGGTGAAGGCCCTGGTCACCGGCGGCGCGGGGTTCATCGGATCCACCCTGGTCGACCGCTTGCTGGCCGAAGGTCACGCCGTCGACGTGGTGGACGATCTCTCCACCGGCTCGCTGGCCAACCTGGCCGAGGCCCGGTCGAACCGCGATCACGACCTCAAGGTGCACCAGATCGACATCCGCGACGGGGCCGTCATCGACCTCATCGCTCGCCGTCAGCCCGAGGTGATCTTCCACCTGGCGGCCCAGGCCGACGTGCGGGTCTCGGTCGCCCGCCCGGTGTTCGACGCCGAGGTCAACATCATCGGCAGCCTCAACGTGCTCGAGGGAGCCCGCCAGGGCGGTGCCCGCAAGGTCGTGTTCGCGTCGAGTGGCGGCACCATCTACGGCGAGCCCGCGCCGAGCGAGCTCCCCGTGCGCGAGTCGCATCCCCAGCAGCCGCTGTCGCCGTATGGCGTCGCCAAGCGCGTCGTCACCGACTACCTGCACGTGTACCGAGAGCTCCACGCCCTCGAGTTCACCTCGCTGGCCATGGCCAACATCTACGGGCCTCGCCAGGATCCGCACGGCGAGGCGGGGGTGGTGGCGATCTTCGCCGGCCTCCTGCTGGAGGGGCGACCGTGCACGATCTTCGGTGACGGCAGCCAGACTCGGGACTTCGTGTACGTCGACGACGCCGTCGACGCGTTCGTGCGGGCCGCCGAGCGCGGGAGCGGGCTGCTCTGCAACATCGGCACCGGCGTGGAGACGTCGGTGAACGAGCTCTACCAGGCCATGGCCGCGGCCGCCGGGGTGACCGACCCGGCGGTCCACGGCCCGGCCCGCCCGGGGGAGCTGGCCCGCAGCGCCCTCGACCCCGGCCGGGCCGCGCTCCACCTCGGCTGGGAGCCGTGGACCGAGCTGTCGGCCGGCGTGACCGACGTGCTGGCCTGGTTCCGGGGCTGACCGGCCCCTGACCGGGCTGATCAAGACGCCGGGCTGATCAGTGCGGCGCGGCGCTCCGCCTGATCACGCCGTACTTGGCGATGCACCACAGCGCCCGCACGCCGTCACGCCAGCCGATCTTCTTGCCCTCGTCGTAGGTGCGGCCGCTGTAGCTGATGCCCACCTCGAACACCCGCAGGCGACGCTGGGCGATCTTGGCGGTGATCTCCGGCTCGAAGCCGAAGCGGTCCTCTTCGATCTCGATCGATTGGATGATCTCGGTGCGAAAGACCTTGTAGCAGGTCTCCATGTCGGTGAGGTTGAGGTCGGTGACGGCGTTGGACAGCAGCGTGAGGAGCTTGTTGCCGAGGGAGTGCCAGAAGAACAGCACCCGGTGGGCGTCGCCGCCCATGAACCGGCTGCCGAACACGACGTCGGCCCGATCGTCGAGCAACGGGGCCAGCAGCCGCGGGTACTCGGCCGGGTCGTACTCGAGGTCGGCGTCCTGCACCACGGCGTAGGGGAGGGTGGCCTCGGAGAACCCCCGGCGCAGGGCCGCTCCCTTGCCCTGGTTCTGGGGCTGCAGGAACACCTTCACCCGTGGGTCGGTGAGCTCCGTGAGCAGGGCGCGGGTGCCGTCGGTGGAGCCGTCGTCGACGATGAGCAGCTCGCCCACCCAGGGAGAGGCCAGCACGCTGGCCGTGATCTCCTTGATGGTGGCCTGCTCGTTGAAGCAGGGCATCACCACGCTGAGGCACGGCGTGGGGTCGGACGGGATCATCGGAACAGGTCCTCCTGGGGCGGCCGGATCACCTCGCCGCGGACCTCGCCGCGACCGAGCCACGCCGGGTCGACGCCCCGGACGATAGCGGCGGCGATGCCGGTGGCCTTGCCCATCACGAGCTCCGCGGCGGCCGCCAGCTCGTCGACCACGCACACCTCGGTGACCTGGAGCACCCGGCCGCGGTCGTCCTCGGTGCCGCGCAGGTCGACCACGGCGCGGATCCCCGCACAGCCGATGGCCACATCGGTGAGGCCGCGCCGCCACGGCCGCCCGAACGTGTCGGAGATGACCACCGCCACCTGCACCCCGAGGGCGGCCCGGAGCCCGTCGCGGATGCGGCGGGCCGATCGGTCGCTGTCCTCGGGGAGGAGGGCCGCCCATCCGTCGTCGACGTTGGAGAGGTCGACGCCGGCGTTGGCGCACACGAAGCCGTGGCGGGTCTCGCTGATGATGAGGTCGCCGCGTCGGCGCACGATGCGCACCGACTGCTCCTCGACGATCGCCTTGTGCCCCCGCGGGTCGTCGGGGTCGATGCGCACCATGGCACCTTCGGCCTTGGACACGACCTTCTGGGTGACCACGACCACGTCGCCGTCCTGCAGGTCGGGGCGCGCCGCCGCGATGTGCCCGGCGAGGTCGTCGCCGGCGGTGATCTCGGGGATCCCCTCGATGGGTTCGATCAGGAGGCTCATGCCGCCAGCACCGTACGGGCCAGAGCGGCCGCCTCGTCGGGTCCACGCATGATCGTGGGGGCCACCACACAGCGCATTCCCGCCGCTTCCACGGCCGCCGCCTGGTCGCGGTCGACCTCGTCGACGACGAGGACCGCAGCCAGTCCCGCGTAGAGCCGAGCCACCCCCACCACCGTCGCGTCGTGCCCCAGCTCGCGCAGCAGCCGGTCAGCCGGTCCCTTGAGGGCGGCGCCGGCGATGATGGGGGAGACGGCCACGACCTGCTCGCGCCGGGCCTCGACGGCTGCTCGTAGGCCGGGCACGGCCAGCAGCGGGGCGATCGACACGAGCGGGTTCGAGGGGGCGATCACCAGGCGGTCAGCGTTGGCGATGGCGTCCAGCACACCGGGGGCGGGTGTGGCCGACTCGGCGCCGTCGAAGCGGATGGCTGACACGGCCACGTCGTGCTGGCGGTGCACGAAGTACTCCTGGAAGTCGATCTCGCCGTCGGGCACCGTCACCTTGGTGCGCACCGGGTCGTCCGACGCCGGGAGCAGGCGCAGGCCCAGCTCCCAGGCCTCGGTGATCTCGGCCGTCACCGTCGAGAGGGTGGCACCGGCGCGGAGGCGGTCCGTGCGGTACAGGTGGGTGCCGAGGTCGCGGTCGCCCAGGTTGAACCAGGCCCGCGCCTTCGGGAAGCGCCGCAGCGCCTCCATGGCGTGCCACGTCTCGCCGGCCAGCCCCCACCCGCGCTCGGGATCGATGGCCCCGGCCACCGTGTAGGTCACGGTGTCGAGATCGGGGCTGATGTGGAGTCCGTGGAGCTCGGTGTCGTCGCCCACGTTGACGACGGCGGTGATGTCGGCCGGCGGGTGCACCCGCACGAGACCGGCCAGCAGGCGGGCGGCGCCCACCCCGCCGGCCAGGACCGTGATCAGCCGATCCCCTTGAGCCGTCCCGAGAGGAGCTCGATGTCGGCGTCGACCATCATCGTCACGAGGTCCTCGAAGCTGGTGCGGCGCTTCCAGCCGAGCGTCTTCTCCGCTTTGGACGGATCGCCGATCAGGAGATCGACCTCGGCGGGGCGCATGAACTTCTCGTTGATGGTGACGTGGTCCTCGTAGCTGAGGCCCACGTGCCCGAAGGCGATCTCGCAGAAGCGCCGCACGGAGTGGGTCTCGCCCGTTGCCACGACGTAGTCGTCAGGGGCATCCTGCTGGAGCATGAGCCACATGGCCTCGACGTAGTCACCGGCGAAGCCCCAGTCGCGCTCCGCATCGAGGTTGCCGAGGGAGAGCTCCTTGGCCAGCCCGAGCTTGATCTGGGCCACGCCGTGGCTGACCTTGCGGGGCAGGAACTCCATGCCGCGCCGCGGGCTCTCGTGGTTGAAGAGGATGCCGGACGACGCATGCAGGTCGTAGGACTCGCGGTAGTTGACGGTGATCCAGTGGCCGTAGAGCTTGGCCACGCCGTAGGGGGAGCGGGGGTAGAACGGCGTGGCCTCGGTCTGGGGGACCTCCTGCACCTTGCCGAACATCTCGCTGGACGACGCCTGGTAGAAGCGGATCGTCGGGTCGATGATCCGGATGGCGTCGAGGAGGCGGGTGACCCCGAGGGCGGTGATCTCCCCCGTCAGCACCGGCTGGTTGAACGACGTCTGCACGAACGACTGGGCGGCGAGGTTGTACACCTCGTCGGGGCGGCACTCCCGCAGGATCGAGATGAGCGACGCCTCGTCGAGCAGGTCGCCCGACGACGTGTAGGGGTCGAGGACGATGCGGTCCTGGAGGTGGGCGATGCGCTCGAAGTTGGTGGTGCTGCTCCGACGCACCATGCCGATGACCTCGTACCCCTTGTCGAGGAGCAGCTCGGCCAGGTAGGAGCCGTCCTGACCCGTGATGCCGGTGATGAGGGCGCGCTTCGTCATGGTGTCTCCTGTTCGAGGGGGGTGTCGGCCCGCAGGCGGGCTCGCAGGTCGTCGAGCAGGTCAGCGAGGGTCTGCTCGATGGGGATCTCGGGGGTCCAGCCGGTCGCAGCAGCGAGCTTGGAGGCGTCGCCGCGCAGCACCGGGAGATCGGCCGGGCGCATGAGCTCCGGGTCGGGCCGCAGCTCGATGTTCCGGGTGGCGAGGCTCACGAGGTGGTCGGCGAGGAACTGGATGGACAGGTCCCGGCCGCTGCACACGTTGTAGACCTCGCCCGGTGCGCCGTTCGTCATGAGGAGCCGGTAGGCCCGAACGATGTCGCGCACGTCGGTGAAGTCCCGGCGCGCTGTGAGGTTGCCCACCGTGATGGCGTCGGCGCCGTCGCGCTCGGCCCGGGCGATGCGCGCCGCGAGGGCAGGTGCCACGAACTGCTCGGACTGGCCGGGGCCGAGGTGGTTGAAGGGCCGCACCCGGATCACGCCGAGGCCGTGACCGAGGAAGGCCTGCTGGGCGACGGCATCGGCGGCCAGCTTGGAGGCGGCGTAGGGGCTGGTGGGCCGCAGCGGGGCCAGCTCGTCGAGGGGCAGCTCGTCCTCGCGCACCACGCCGTACACGTCGGCGCTGGCGACGGCCAGCACCCGGTCGACGCCTGCTGAGCGGCAGGCCTCGAGCACGTTGAGGGTGCCTTCGCCGTTGACGCGCAGGACCGTGCGGGGGTCCTTCCACGAACCGCCCACGTCGGCCCATCCGGCCAGGTGGTACACGGCGTCGGGTCGGGCCGCCGCCAGGGCGTCGCTCACGCCCTGCGGGTCGGTGATGTCGATGGCCGGCACGCTGTGGCGGTCGAGGGTGACGACGTCGTCACCGCAGGCGCGCAGGTGCTCAGCTAGGTGCCGGCCGACGAAGCCGAGGCCTCCGGTGATCAACGCGCGCATCGTGCGACACTACGGCCTAAGGCTCGCGGTCCACCACCGAGCGCCACAGGGCCACCAGCCCCTCGACGGTGCGCGACCACGTGAAGGTGCCGGCGCGGGCCGGTCCGAGCTGGCGCAGGTCGCGCTGGCGGGCTTCGTCGCCCAGGAGGGCGTCGATGGCCTCGGCCAGCGCGTCGGGGTCTCCTGGTTCGACCAGCACCCCGGCGTCCCCCACCACCTCGGGGAGGCCTCCGGTGGCGGTGGCGACGACGGGTACACCGGCGGCCATGGCCTCGCCCGCGGTGAGGCCGAAGCCCTCGTAGCGGGAGGCGACGACCACGGCGGTGGCCCCGGCCAGGAGGTCGGCCCGGGCCTGCTCGTCGATCCGGCCCAGACGCACGATGCGCGCCGCCTGGGGGCTGGCCGCGATGGCGGCGCTGAGGGCGTCGGCGCCCCACCCGTCGGCGCCTGCGATGGCGAGCCGGAGCTCGGGATGGGCCGACGTGAGCCGGCCGAAGGCTCGGACCAGCCCCGGCAGGTCCTTGCGGGGCTCCACCGTGCCGATGGCGGCGAGGTACTGCGAGCCGCCGACCGCTCGCTGGCCGCGGGCCGCGTCCCCCGGGGGTGACGGCGTGATCCCGTTGGGGACGCTGACCACGCGCTCGGGGGCCAGCCCGTAGTGGTCGATGACTTCCTGGCGCACGAAGTCGGACACGGTGTGCACGGAGGCCCCGCGGCGCAGCGCCCTCCCCACCAGAGCGGGGTACTCGAGCACGTCGGCCGTGCACATCTCCGGGAAGCGCAGGTAGGTGAGGTCGTGGATCGTCATCACGGCGGCGCCGCGGGTGGGGGGCACCACGAAGTTCGTGCCGTGGACCACGTCCACCGGCCCGGTCCAGCGCTCGATGCGTGGGTGGTCTACACGCGCCCACGCTCGGCGCAACGGCATGGCCGCCATCCGCCGGCGATGGCTGGGTCGCACGCCCGGCGGCAGGAGGTCGGCCAGCCGACCCGCCCCGCGCCAGGTGATGGCATAGGCGAGCGGCTCGAGCCCAGGGTGCTGACCGACCCCGCGGAGGACCTCGTCGGTGAACCGCCCGACGCCGCTGCGGACGTCGTACAGCGATGTCGCGTCGAGGGCGACCCGGACGGGGCGGGAGCCCAGCGGCGCGAGCCGGGTGCTCAGCGGCCGAGGGCGGCGCCCAGGCGCTCCTCGACGAGCTTCACGCGCTCGCCGACGAGGGCTCCGATGACCTCGAGGGTGCCCTTGGCCTCCTCGGCGGGCCCGCTGATGGCCTTGCTCAGCTCGTTGCGACGGACCTGGAGGCGCTGGAAGGCGATGACGCCGAGGCCGACAGACACGTAGGTGGCGTCCTTGATGGCGTTGGCGAGGTCGTCGACCGGGGTGCTGGCCATGGCGCGTCTCCTTCTGAGGCGGGGTGCCCGCTCACCGTAGGGCTCGGCTGCAAACTATTGCAAGCACTCGGCGGCCTTGGGGGGTGGATCAGCCCCCTCTGGGGGTCGGGCTACCCTCGAACGACCGTGGAGCTCACCGACCTTGGCGCTGACGCGCCCGACGCGCTGATCGACGCGCCCGACGACGACTCGACCGACGAGACGGTGGCCACGCCGCCCGTCGCGCCGGCCGTCGTCGCCGTGGTGGTCGCCCACGATCCGGGCGTGTGGTTCGAGGAGACCATGGCCGCCCTGGCCGCCCAGGACTACCCGAACCTGTCGATCTTGGTGGTCGACGCGGCCAGCGCCGAGGAGGTCAAGCCCCGCGTCGGGCAGGCCGCGCCGGGTGCGTTCGTGCGCCGGCTGTCCGAGAACCCCGGGTTCGGCGGGGCGGCCAACGAGGTGCTCGAGGTCGTCGAGGGGGCGGCGTTCTACCTGCTCTGCCACGACGACATCGCGCCCGAGCCCGACGTCACTCGCCTTCTCGTGGAGGAGGCGTTCCGGTCGAACGCGGCGGTGGTGGGCCCGAAGCTCGTGGCCTGGGACGACGTCCGTCACCTCCTGCAGGTGGGGGAGGGCATCGATCACGCGGGGTACCTCGCCCCGCTGGTGGAGCGCGGCGAGCTGGATCAGGAGCAGCACGACGCGGTGCGCGACGTCTTCGCCATCCCGGGCGCCTGCACCCTCGTGCGGGCGGACCTCTTCGCCGAGATCGGCGGCTTCGACGAGGGCATCGACTTCTTCTACGACGACGTCAGCCTGTGCTGGCGCACCCACATCGCGGGTGCCCGCGTGATCGTCGCTCCGACCGCCCGCGTGCGCCACCTCGAGGCCCTCGGCCAGCGCCACGTCGTGGACGACCGGCGTCGCCTGCAGAGCCGGCACCGGTTGCGCGTCGTCCTGAGCTGCCACTCACCGCTGGGGCTGGTGGTGTCGGTCCCGAAGCTGATCGTGATCCAGCTCCTCGAGGCGCTGTACTCGCTCGTCGTCGGGCGGACCTCGAACGCGCGCGACCTCATGGCCGCATGGACGTGGAACCTGCGTCGCCTCGGTGAGCTGCGTGACGCCCGTCGCCAGGTCCGCACGTTCCGACGGGTGCCCGACCGGGAGATCCGCCGGTTCATGTCGCGCGGCAGCGCCCGACTCAAGCAGTTCGCGCGGGGCCAGATCGGTGGCGGCGACGACCGCCTGTCGGGCTGGGCCCGCAGCGGCCGAGACGTGGCGGGCGTGCTCCGCTCGGGAACCTTCCGCCTGTCGGCCATCGTGTGGTCGGTCGTCGCCCTGGTCCTTCTCGCGGGGAGCCGTCACCTCATCACCCGGGGCGTGCCCGCAGTCGGCGAGCTCATGGCCTTCACCTCCTCGCCCGTCGAGATGCTGCGCCAGTGGAGCAGCGGCTGGCGCAGCGCCGGCCTCGGCTCGGAGGCCCCCGCCCCCACGGCCTACGGACTGGTCGGGGGCCTGGGGCTGCTCACGGCAGGCACCATGGGCCTGCTGCGCACCTTGCTCACCGTCGGCCTCCTGCCGCTCGGCGCGGCGCTGGCCTATCGGCTGGCCGGCCCCACGGGCTCTCGCCACGCACAGATCGCCGCCCTGCTCGTCTACGTCTGCAACCCCCTGCCCTACAACGCGCTGGCCGCCGGCCGGTGGGGTGCCCTTGCCCTCTACGGGGCCGCCCCGCTGCTTCTGGCCCTGCTGGCCCGGGCCAGCGCGCTGGCGCCCTTCGGCGCCCTGGGCGGCGCTGCCGGACCCGGTGTGCGCCCCACGCGCCTGCGCCACCTCGTCCTGGCCGTCGCGCTCACCTCCGCGCTGGTGGCCGCCGTCGCGCCCGCGACCGTGCTCGTCGTGCCTGCCATGGCGCTGGCCCTGGGGCTCGGCTCACTGGTCGTCTACCGCACTCGTGGCACCGGCCGGCTGCTCACCGCAGGCGTCCTCGGCGGCGTGGGTGCGGTGGCCCTGCACCTGCCGTGGAGCCTCGATCTGGTGCTGCCGGGCACCCCGTTGACCGCCATCGTGGGCGCCCAGTCGTCTCCTGGCCCGTCCGACCTCGGTGCGCTCCTGCGCTTCCAGGTCGGCCCGCTCGGGAGCGGTCTGCTCGGCTGGGTGTTCCTGGTCGCCGCGGTGCTGCCCCTGCTCATCGGGCGCGACGAGCGCCATGCATGGGCGGTGCGCGGCTGGACCATGGCGACGGTGTTCTGGGGTCTGGCCTGGGTCGCCCAGCGCGGTGACCTGCCCTTCGCGCTGCCGGCTGTCGACCTCCTCCTCGTGCCCAGCGCCGTGGGGCTGGCTCTGGCCACGGCGATGGGCGTGGCCGCCTTCGAGGTCGACCTCCCCGGCTACCGCTTCGGCTGGCGGCAGGTCGCATCGGGCCTGGCCGGCGCGGCTGTGGTCCTGGGGACGATCCCTGTGATCGGCGCCGCCTTCGACGGCCGCTGGTCCATGCCGGCCGGCGACCACAACCGGGCCCTTGGCTTCATCGACGCCGAGAACGACGAGCTGCCGTTCCGGGTGCTGTGGCTGGGCGACCCCGCCGTGCTCCCGCTCGGCAGCTGGCAGCTCGACGACGGCGTGGCCTACGCCACCACCGACGACGGTGCGCCCGAGCTCCAGGACCTCTGGCCCGGCTCCGACGACGGTCGCACGGGGCTGCTCGCCGACGCCTTGCACCTGGCCCGGTCGGGCCAGACGGCGCGGCTGGGACGGCTCCTGGCCCCGATGGGCGTGCGCTACGTGGTGGTCCCCGAGCAGCTGGCGCCCGCCCCGTTCACCAAGGAGCGCAGCGCGCTGCCCGAAGGGCTGGCCGCCACGCTCGATGCCCAGCTCGACCTCGAGCCGCTCGACGTGCCCGCCGGCCTCACCGTCTTCCGCAACCAAGCCTTCTTCCCCGCCCGGGCCATGGTGTCCACCACCAACGCCCCGCCCGAGGGCGGCGGCATCGCGGCGGCGCTGAAGGTCGACCTGTCACGGGCCCGCGCCGCGCTGCCTGACGGCGACGGCTACCTGCGTTGGAGTGGCCCCACGGAGGCTGACACCACGGTCCTGCTGTCCATGTCGCACTCAGATCGCTGGCAGCTGGTCGTCGACGGCAAGGCCGTGCCCCACTCGAAGCCCTTCGGATGGGCCAACGGGTTCACCATCGCCGACGGCGGCGACGCCACCTTGCGGTTCCAGACGCCGGCCCTGCGGTACGCAGCGCTCCTGCTGCAGGTGCTCGTGTGGCTGGGGCTCTTGCGCGCGCTCCTGCGGGTGCGCCTCAACCCGTCGGCGCCCGGCGAGGACGCGCCATGAGATCTGCCCGCCTGACCTCCCTCCTCCTGCTCGCCGGCACCTTGGCAGGCGGCCTCGTCCTCCAGGCCGCCATCGCGCCCTCCGACGAGCCGGTCGGCCCGCCCCCGCTGCGCGCTGGTGTCGCCATGCCCACCGCCCGCGCCGAACCCACCTTGTCGTCCACCTGGTTCTGCGCCGGCGGCACCGGACGAGACGGTGGCTCCGCCGACCACGTGGTGCTCCTCGCCAACCCCACCGACCGGGCCCGTACGGCCACCCTCACGGTGCTCACCGGAGAGGTGGCCAAGGCGCCCGCACCCGAGGACGCGGCGGCCGGCTCCACCACGACGGCGGTCCCGTCCACGACCGCCGCCACAACGGCGACCACGGCGGCGCCCCCCGCCGCGCCGCGCCCGCGCCCCGCGGTGCGAGAGGTGGCGCTCCCCGCCCAGAGCCGGGTGGAGGTGCGCCTGGCCGACATCTCCCAGGCCCAGCTGGTGGGCGCCGTCATCGAGGTGGACGGCGGCGCGATCGCGGTGGAGCACCACGTGACCGGACCACTCGGCCGCTCCACCGCGCCGTGCAGCACCACGGCGTCCGCCAGCTGGTCGTTCCCCTGGGGCGTCACCGAGCGCGGTGCGCGCGAGCTGCTCGTGTTCATGAACCCCTTCCCCGACGACGCCACCGTCGACATCGCCTTCGCCACCGACGAGGGCGTGCGTGACACGGCGCGGTTCCAGGGCTTCGTGGTCCCGGGTCGCAGCGTGGTCGGCGCCTTCATCGACCAGGACGTCACCCGCAAGGCCCAGGTGTCGGCCCAGGTGCAGGTGCGGGGCGGGCGCTTGGTGATCGATCGCATCCAGACCTTCGACGGCACCGACGCCCGGGAGGGGATCTCCCTGGCCCTTGGCGTCCCGACCCCGGCCCAGACCTGGATGTTCCCCACCGGCGAGACCGGCCCAGGGCTGACCGAGCAGGTCGTGGTGTTCAACCCGAGCGAGGACGTGGCCGAGGTGGAGGTGGAGGTCCGCCTCGACGACCCCACCAAGAACGGCACCCCCGAGGCCTTCGAGCTCACGGTGCCGCCCGGCCGCTTCTCGATCCTGCAGGTCGACGCCGAGGACCGCGTCCCAGCAGGGGTGGGCCACTCGTTGATCGTGAACTCGCTCAACGGCGTGCCCGTGACCGCCGAGCGGGTGAACATCGCCAGCGATCCGGCCCCGCGCACCGGCGTTGCCTCCACCACGGGATCACCGTTCGCGGCGCCGACCTGGTACGTGGCCGGGGGAGGACCGACCGAGGCGCGCGACGAGTACCTCGTTGTGCTCAACGAGTCGGTCGACGAGGCGGTCACCTTCAGCGTCACCGGCTTCTCGAACGGCCAGACCATCGCCATCCAGGACCTCCAGGGCCAGACCATCGAGCCGGGGGCGCGCGTCGTCATCCGCCTGGGCGACAAGCTCGAGCGCGAGGACCTGTCGGTGCTCGTGGATGCGTCGGGGCCGATCGTGGTGGAGCGGGGCCTCTACCGCATCGGCGGAGGGGGCATCTCCCAGGCCATGGGGATCCCACTGGCTGTGGGCATCGTCGTCCCCGACCCTGTCGCGGGCTGAGGACAGGCCCGATCGACGAGACGAAGCGGCGCTCCTCCTTGACAGGTGACCAAGTAGTCACCTATTCTCATGGCATGAGCAACGGGGGCCCAGACGACGATCTGGTGTTCAAGGCGCTCTCCGACCCGTCGAGGCGGCTCTTGCTCGACCGCCTCTTCGAGCAGGACGGCCGGACCCTCGTCAACCTCGAGGCCGAGCTGCCCCACCTCAGCCGGTTCGGTGTGATGAAGCACCTCAAGGTGCTCGAGGACGCCGATCTGATCACCACGCAGAAGGTCGGCCGGGAGAAGCTGCACCACCTCAACCCGGTCCCCATCCGCCTGATCCACGACCGCTGGATCGACAAGTTCACCGAGCGCCGGGTCTCCGCGCTCATCGACCTCAAGCACCAACTGGAGAAGAACCCATGAGCAATGCACCCGACACCCAGGTCTTTCGCATCTACATTCGGGCCACGCCGGAGGCGATCTGGGAGGCGATCACCTCCCCCGAGTGGACCGAGCGCTACGGCTACAAGGGCCGTACCGACTACGAGCTGCGGCCCGGCGGGTCCGTCGTCGGTCACGCGACCAAGGAGATGATCGGCTTCGGCGCCCCCGCCATCATGGTCAGGGGCGAGGTGCTCGAGTCCGACCCGCCGAAGAGGCTCGTCCACACCTTCCACGCACAGTTCAACCCCGAGACGATCGCCGAGCCGGGCGTGCGCGTCACGTTCCTCATCGAGCCTGAGGGCGACGGGGGCCTGACCAGGCTCACCGTGACCAACGACGCCAACGGCTCGCCCATCACCATGGGCTTCCTCGCCGGTACCCCCGGCCAGCTGAGCGATGGCGGTGGTGGCTACCCGTTCATCATCAGCGACCTCAAGACCCTGCTCGAGACGGGCACGTCGCTCCAGGACTGACCCGTCAGCTCCGCGCCGCGGGTGGTTCCATCGAGTGGCGGGAACCACCCGCGAGGTCCGGGTTGGGCCAGGCGAACGGCTCGGCGCGGGAGTGAACCGACCTAGGGGACAATGGGAGACCTACGCTCTGACGAGCCCGTTCGATGGAGGCCGCTCGTGCCACGAAGTGTTGAGATCGCGGCCCGGCCTCGTCCGCATCGGTTCGAAGCCGGGTCCGCCGCCGTGGTCGTTGTCGACATGCAGAACGACTTCGGCTCGGCGGGTGGCATGTTCGATCGGGCTGGGATCGACATCAAGCCGATCCAAGCGATCGTCGACCCGATCCGTCGTGTCCTCGGGGCGGCACGCGCCGCAGGGATCCCCGTGGTCTACCTGAAGATGGCGTTTCAGCCTGACCTCTCGGACTCGAGCCACCCAGAGGGTCCCACCTGGCTCAAGCACGTGCCCCTCGATGCAGGGGAACCCACGACGGCGCCCGATGGGACACCGAGCCGGATCCTGATCCGGGACACTTGGAACACTGAGATCGTCGACGACCTCCGCCCCCGGGCCGACGACATCGTGATCTACAAGAATCGCTACAGCGGCTTCTACAACACCAGCCTGGAGGACACGCTGCGCCAGCATGGAGTGGACACCATCATCGTGGTCGGCGCGACCACCAGCGTCTGCGTCGACTCGACCGTGCGCGACGCGGTCTTCCGAGACATCCACTGCATCGTCCTCGAAGACTGCACCGCTGAGCCCATTGCCCACGACGCGCCTCGTTCCAACCACGAGGCCACCCTGCTCACCCTGGAGCTGCTCTTCGCCAGCATCTCGACCAGCGCCGTCCTGGTGGCGGCACTGGACACCGCCGGCTAAGCGCAGTCGTTCTCGCAGCTGGCGCAGAGGACTAGCACCCTTCGCCGCGCATCATGAGCCGTTCCAAGACCGTTGCCAGCGCAGAGTGTGGGAATCTCGCCTCACAGGCCGCGGCGACCGAAAGGTGACCACCAACGTGACCAGCCCTACGAGCATCCAGGAGTCGCTCTACCCCGAGACGACCTGTTTCGGGTGCGGACACGCCAACCCGGACGGCTTCCACCTACGCAGCTACCACGAGGGAGACCTCACCCTTGCTGACTTCATCCCCCGACCCGAGCACGACAACGGGTTCGGCTTCCTCAACGGTGGGATCATCTCGACGGTTCTCGACTGCCACGGCGCGGCGGCAGTCATGTGGGAGGCCGCCGCCCGCGGATGGGACGCACCCCCCGGTGCCCCCGTGCCCTTCATCACCGCTGGCTTCGAGGTGAAGTTCCTTCGGCCCACGCCCCTCGGGCCAGCAGTTCATCTCACGGCCAGCACCGTCTCCGTCGACGAGGATCAGATCGTCGTCCAAGCTGCGCTCGAGTTCGAAGGCAAGGTCAGGGCCAACATGACCGCTGATTGGCGCCGCTTCCGGCCACGTTGAACGCGCTCGAACGACCGAGCCCGGGAAGTTCTGCGAGTGACCCTGATCCGCCGGACTGCCGTGTTCGGTGCTGGCGGCCCCTGGTGGCTCGGGTGTGCGGCGTCGACACGAAGATGCCCGCGTTGTAGCGACAACTCGGGTGTCGCACCCCGCTGCGAGCATCGGATGGATGAACGATCGGCTCTCCTCCTCACGGCTGCTTCGGTCCATCGATCTGCGC
>JBKJIL010000234.1:0-18625 GCA_046598435.1 Acidimicrobiales bacterium | reverse complement strand
GATCTTGATCAGGATCGAGTTGGCGACGTTCTTGCGGATGCCTTCCTTCAGGATCCTGGTGTTGGTGACGAAGAGGTCGTCGCCGACCAGCTGCACGCGATCGGCCAGTCGTTGGGTGAGCAGCGACCAGCCCTGCCAGTCCTCCTCCGCCATGCCGTCCTCGATCGAGACGATGGGATAGGCGTCGCAGAGCCGCGCGTACTCGTCCACCATCTCTGCGGGGGTGAGCGACCGGTTCTCGCCGGCCAGCACGTACACGCCGTCCTCGAAGAACTCGGTGGACGCAGGATCGAGGGCGATGGCGATCTGCTCACCCGGGGTGAAGCCGGCCCGCTCGATGGCTTCGAGGAGCAGGCGGCAGGCGTCCTCGTTGCTGGCCAGATCAGGGGCGAACCCGCCCTCGTCGCCGAGCGCGGTGGAGAGGCCCCGCTCGTGGAGGAGCGCCTTCAGGGTGTGGTAGGTCTCCACGCCCCAGCGCAGGGCCTCCGAGAAGCTCGCCGCCCCCACCGGCATGATCATGAACTCCTGGAAGTCCACGGTGTTGTCGGCATGGGCACCACCGTTGAGGACGTTCATCATCGGCACGGGCAGCACGTGGGCGTTGGCCCCGCCCACGTAGCGCCACAGCGGCAGGCCGCTCTCCTCGGCGGCCGCACGGGCGACGGCCAGGCTCACGCCGAGGAGCGCGTTGGCGCCGAGGTTGGCCTTGTTGGGCGAGCCGTCGAGGTCGATCAGGTGCAGGTCGATGGCGCGCTGGTCGAGGGCTTCGAGGCCTTCGAGGGCGTCGCAGATCGTGGTGTTCACGTGGCCCACCGCGGTCTCCACGCCCTTGCCGCCGTAGCGGGTGCCACCGTCGCGCAGCTCCACCGCCTCGAACTGGCCGGTGGAGGCACCCGAGGGGACGATGGCCCGCCCGGTGGCACCAGACGAGAGGAACACCTCGACCTCCACGGTCGGGTTGCCACGCGAGTCGAGGACCTCTCGACCCAGGACGTGCTCGATGTCGCTCATGCTGGCTGATGCTCCCTGGTCGCTGCGGCACGTGTTGCTCGTGTGGCAGGTGTGGCGGATGGTACTGCTGGGGCGAACCCAGCCCAAGGCATGTTGGGATGTGCGGCCGCGGCGAGCAAGTCGATCGAGCGCAGGGTGCGCGGCGTGGCATCGAAAGGGACGGACGTAGGATCCGGGGGTGGCCATCCGCGTCGCGCCCGGCGCGATCGACACACTCCGGGACTACGCCGACGCGTTCGCGGTGCACGTCACCGGGGTCAGCGACGTGGATGCCGCCACCCGGGCCCTGGACCTGGTACGAGCCGACATCGTCGCCCTGACTCCCCGACCGACGGCCGCCGACGTCGAGGGCGACAGCCCCATCGTGTCCAACGCCGTGCTGGCGCCCGGGGGCCCGTTGCTCCGGGTGGCCCGGCTGGGCGTAGCCGGCGACCGGCTGGCGAGGGTCCCTGAGCTCGTCCGGGCGAGGCTCGAGGCCGAAGGCGTGGATGACGGGCTCATCGGCGTGCCCGAGCCGGGCGGGCCGCTCGACCGACTCGACACCTGCCCGAACGCGGTCGTGCTGCGCATCTTCCCTCCCCCGGCGGGCGAGCACGGCGTGCTGCCGGCCCGGTGGATCGACATCGCCTGCGAGTGGGTGCTGGGCGACCTCGCTCCCGGCGACCGCGTGCCCCTGCGCCTCCTGGCCGTGGAGTTCGAGGTGGGGGTGGCCGACGCACCGGCGGTCGTTCACCAGGCGAGCCTGGCTCGCGCCTGGTGCGACGTCGTCAACGGGAGCCTCACCGACCGCGTGCGCACCGCGTCGGTCACCTTCGGGCGCACCCCTCACGTGGCGCTGGCCGCCGGTGGGCCGGCCTGCGACAGCCAAGCCCTCCTCGCCCGGTTCGACCTGCTCTGCGAGGTGGCCCGCGAGATCGCCGGCGATGTGACCTACGCCTGCATCGACATGGAGCCGACCTTCGAGGGCATCGGCCTCGGCCTCGACGCCGGCGGTTGGCGGGAGGAGGGCGGAGCGTCGCCCAACCTGGTGGCCGGCCAGCTGTGCGACGTGCTGGTGCCCGATGTCTTCCCCTACCAGATCCTCAGCAAGGGCCATCTCGCCCGCTTCTCCCCAACGGCGGGGGCACCGGCACCCGGGGATGCGACAACCGGGGACGGGGCGAGCGGGGATGCGGTGAGCGGCGACGAGGCCGACACCCCGCCGATCGGCGAGCGGATCGGCGATGGGCGGGTGGAGGTGCTGATCGCGGAGGCCGCCGACTGGCTGCCGATCTACGACGTTCGCCGCGAGGTGCAGGCCGAGGGCTTCGAGCTGCTCGCCCCGCTCCTCGCCACCGATGAGCAGGCCGACGTGCTGCTGGCCGCCCGCCCGCAGCGCCAGGTGAGCGACGACCCAGCGGCGGGCGGCGCGGCGACGAGCGGCGCGACGGCCGTCCCCGTCGCCGCGGGCATGCCCAACCTGCAGGACATCGTGCTGGAGATGGTGCCGCACTCGCGCCGGGGCCTGCGGCTGACCTTCCTCGAGCTCGTGTCCTGGTGCGCGCACGAGCCCCACACCGATGCGCCGCGCAACGTGTCGCCGGTGCTGGCCACCTACGCCCGGTGGTTCGCGTCGGCGCTCGACGACCACCGCCGACAGGAGCTGAAGCCGCGCGCCCGCAGCATGATCGGCACGGGACGCGGCAACGCCACCCGCGACAGCGACGGACGCAGCACGCTGTCGCGGGCCGACAGCGAACGGGCCTGGCTCACCACTGACTGGCTCATCCGCGTGCAGGCCGCCGCCTGGCTCCGCCTCGGGGGGCTCGTGGAGGCGGCCGGGCGACTGGAGGCGATCGGCCCAACCCGCAACCACCTCGACCTGGTGCGGGCGGTGGACGTGCTGGGCGACGCCATCGCCATCGCCAGTCGCCGCATCGAGCTCACCGCGTCCATCGCGGGCACCGAGCGGGCCGAGGACTCCACGCTGGTCGACCAGGCCGCGTGGGACGCCTGGGAGCGAGCCTCGGAGTCCGCCGGATGGGTGGCGGCCTCAGAGGCGGCCGGGATCGGCATCCCGGCCGAGCTGGCCTACGCGACCGATCTGCGGGTGATCGAGTGCGCTCGGGATCCTCGGGTGCGAGACGAGCTCGATGGGGCCCGTCGGTCGATCGGCGACGACGCCTGGACCACCGCCTTGCACGCGGTCGCCGACGACGCCTGGACAGCGGGCTGGAAGGCGGCCGGACCGGCCATCGACGCCGTGGCCGTGCTCTCGCTGCGGACCGCCATCGATCGGGCGACGCGCGCCGCCATCGCCCGTTCGGGCATCGATGACGACGCCCGGGAGATGTCCCTGGACGCCGCCGAGGCGGCCGGCAAGGACTGCCTGACACGAGCGGCGCTCGGCACCGCAGCCTGGGGGTCGAACGACCACCCATGGGATGCCGCGCTGGCGGAGGCGGCGGCGTCAGCCGGGGGCGAGCTCTGGGGCAGCATCCAGGAGATGGCGCGCGGGGCGGTCGAGGAGGGCCCGTGGCAGGCCGGCATGGACGCCGCGCGCGGCGCCGTCGACCTGGTGCTGCGCGACGCGCCCGACCTCGTGGGACGGGCCGTCGGGGCGGCCGTCGCCCGCGAGGCGGCCGGTGCAGCCGCCCGCGGGGTGGCACTGCGCGCCGCCGCCGTGGCCCGCGCCCAAGGCGCCGATGCCGACCAGGCCAGCGCCGCCGCCCACGCCGCACTGGCGCCCACAGCCACCGAGCTGCAAGACGCCGCCTTCGCCCTGCTCGACGTGCTCATCAGCGTCCGGGCCTAAGCCCGGTCGAGTCAGACCGGCGGACGAGCTCGATAGGCGTCACGCACCTGGCCCACCGCCGAGCGCAGCACCGTCTCCGCGTCCGCTCCTCGTCGGCGCGCCTCGTCGACCAGCTCCAGCACCTGGCACGACCAGTCGTCCAGGTCGCCGACCAGCTCGCGCCAGTCCACCCCCTGCGACTCGGCCTTCTTCTGCACCTTGGCGGCGTGGGCCAGCGCGGGGAGGGCCGCCGGGATGCCGTCCATCACGCTGTCGCGGCCCTTCTCGGTGACCTTGCGACGCTCCCAGTCGGTGCTCAGCTGCTCGAGCGAGGTGGTGTCGACGGATGGATCGAACACGTGCGGATGGCGCTCGTAGAGCTTGTCGTGGATGCCGCGGGCGACGTCAGCCAGGGTGAAGTGCCCCTCCTCGGCGGCCAGCACAGCATGGAACACCACCTGGAAGAGCAGGTCGCCGAGCTCCTCCTCGAGCAGCTCGAACCCTGCGCCGGAGTCCACGTCGAGGTGGTCGATGGCCTCGAGCACCTCGTAGGTCTCCTCCAGGAGGTGCCGGGTGAGGCTGGCATGGGTCTGCTCGCGGTCCCAGGGGCAGGCCTCGCGCAGGGTGCGCACGAGCTGGTGGAAGCGCACGATCTCGGCTGCGACCGGCTCGGCCAGCTCGGGGATCCACAGCGAGGTCAGGTGGTCGGGCTCCACCTCTCTGTCGAGGTCGTCCCACGCCACGCGGCGCACCGACTCGTCCGGCAGGCCGAGGCGCTGCAGCACCACGACCTCGGCGGGACCGTCCTCGACGCTCAGCTTGATGTCGGAGAGCACATGCGGCTGGTCGCACTGCCCCACCAGCAGCGGGCCGCGCTCGCCGGCTGCTTCCACCTCGAAGCGCCGGCCGTCCACGAGCCGCGCACCGAGGGCCACCGGGTCGACGCCGAGGCGCGCCCAGGCCAGGTCGAGGAACGACAGGGCCGGCAGCACCTCCACCTCGACCCGTGCATCGGCCAAGAGGAGCTCCACCGCCCGCTCCGCCACCACAGGCGAGCCCGGCACGGCGTAGAGCACCTCGCCGTGGCGCACCGCGGCCGCCACCACGGCCTCGACGATCCCGGCGTAGACCGCCTCGAAGGACGTGGCCGCCTCGTAGCGGTCGTCGAAGTCGGTGGCGTCGGCGAGCACGCTGGCCGCGGGGTGGCGGCGGGTGCGCAAGAAGCGCACGGGCACCCGCTCGATCGCCGCCAGGGTGCCGGCGGTCAGCAGGTCGGGACCGGCGGGCCCCAACCCCACCACCACGACGCGAGGGACGGGCGATCCCATGTCGGCGCCTAGGGAGAGGCGACGAACGGGGCGACGGGCTGGACGGGGCCGCTCGGCGCCACGATCTGCCCGGTGGTGGCATCCCAGTGCCCGTAGCGAGGGCTGACCTCGATCGCCGTGTCGGCGTAGGCGGCGGTGCGCCACTCGCTGTAGCCGTCATCGCCCAATGCGGTCTGGACGGCGATCTGGCGGGCCACATCGTCCACGAACGACGCCCTGAAGTCCTTGCTGAACGCCGCGAAGGCGTCCTCAGCGGCAGCCGGGTCACCGAAGAGGACGGTGAGGGCCTGGGTGCGCGTGGCGTCGTCGAGCTTCAGCTCGAGCCGCTCGAACTCCTGGCGGTGCAGCTCGAAGTCGATGCGCTGCTGGAGGAGCTGGCGCACCAGGTCGAGGGGGTAGGTGCCCGGCGTGGTGTCGGCCACCATGGCCGGGTCGACGGCGGCAGGGTTGCCAACCCATTCGGCCACCTCCGCCAGCAGGGTGTCGTTGCTGATCTTGGTGTCGCCGATGCGAGCGGCCGGCGAGACGTCGGCTGCACATCCGGTGCTCACCAAGAGGGCGAGCGCGGCGACGGCGAAGGCGAGGAGGCGTCGAGGCACGGTCGGGGAGCCTAGAAGGTCGTCCGGGCCAGCCCGAACTCGCGGCTCAGACCGCTTCGAGCACGGGGTCGAGCTGGCGAAGGAGCTCGACCAGGGCGTCGGCCGGGTGCGCCTTGTGGGGCACCTTCACGATGAGGAGCTGCTCAGCCTCCTTGTACACCGCCGTCGGGTGGAGGCGCTTGAGTCGGATCTGCTGGCTGGCCTTGAGCGGCAAGGGGGACAAGCGAGCGGTGGACGGCGCCCCACCGAAGCCGCTGGGCTTCACGACGGTGATCTCGCGCACGCCGGTGCGCGAGGCCTCGGCACGGAGTCGGGCCACGGCCAGCAGGGCCTCGGCGGCCGGTGGGAGGGGCCCGTAGCGGTCCTCCCACTCGGCGCGGATGACGGCCACCTCGGCGTCGGTGGTGACGGCGGCCAGGCGCCGGTAGGCCTCGAGGCGCAGCTCCTCCTTGGGCACGTACTCACGGGGGAGGTTGGCGGCCAGCGGAAGGTCGAGCTTGATCTCGGCCGGCTCGCGGACCGGCTCGCCCTTCAGCTCGGCCACCGCCTCGGTGACCATCTGGCAGTAGAGGTCGTAGCCCACTGCCGCGATGTGGCCCGACTGACCGGTGCCGAGCAGGTTGCCGGCACCCCGGATCTCGAGGTCACGCATGGCGATCTTGAAGCCTGAGCCGAGCTCGGTGGCCTCGCCGATCGTCTTGAGCCGCTCGTAGGCATCCTCGCTGAGGACCCGATCCGGCGGCACGAACAGGTAGGCGTAGGCGCGCTGGCCCGACCGTCCCACCCGACCGCGGAGCTGGTGCAGCTGACCGAGGCCCAGCAGGTCAGCCCGGTCGACCACGAGCGTGTTCACCGTGGGCATGTCGATGCCCGACTCGATGATCGTGGTGCAGACGAGCACGTCGTACTCGCCTTCCCAGAAGGCCAGCACCACCTGCTCGAGCGTGCCCTCGTCCATCTGGCCGTGGGCGATGGCCACCCGGGCCTCGGGCACCAGGTCTCGCACGTGGTCTGCGGTGCGCTCGATGTCCTGCACCCGGTTGTGCACGTAGAACACCTGGCCCTCGCGCAGGAGCTCGCGCCGGATGGCCTCACCCACGGCGCGGTCGTCGTACTCCCCCACGTAGGTGAGGATCGGCATCCGATCGGCGGGCGGGGTGTTCAGCAGGGTGAGGTCGCGGATGCCCGTCAGGCTCATCTCGAGCGTGCGGGGGATGGGTGTGGCAGACAAGGTGAGGACGTCCACCCCGGTCTTCAGCTGCTTGATCTGCTCCTTGTGACCCACCCCGAAGCGCTGCTCCTCGTCGACGACGAGCAGGCCCAGGTCCTTGAAGTGCAGGTCGTCGGACAGGAGCCGGTGGGTGCCGACGACCACGTCGACCTCGCCCGAGCGCACGCCCGCGGCCACGGTCTTGGCCTGCGCCGGCGTGAGGAACCGCGAGAGCACCTCGACGCGCACGGGGTAGCCAGCGAAGCGGTCGGAGAAGGTCTGATGGTGCTGCTGGGCGAGCAGGGTGGTGGGCACGAGCACGGCCACCTGCTTGCCGTCCTGCACCGCTTTGAAGGCGGCCCGGATGGCGACCTCCGTCTTGCCGAACCCGACGTCGCCGCACACGAGGCGATCCATCGGGTGCTCGGCCTCCATGTCTGCCTTCACCTCGATGATGGCGGTGAGCTGGTCGGGCGTCTCCTGGAAGGGGAACGACTCCTCGAGCTCGCGCTGCCACGGGGTGTCCTCGCTGAAGGCGTGACCCGTCGCGTTCAGGCGGGTCTGGTAGAGCACCACCAGCTCCTGGGCGATCTCCGAGACGACGGACCGGACCTTGGCCTTGGCCTTCTGCCAGCCGTCGCCCCCGAGGCGGGTGAGGGTGGGCGAGTCGCCGCCGGTGTAGTGGCGCACGGCGTCGATCTGGTCGGACGGCACGTACAGCTTGTCGTCGCCGCGGTACTCGAGGAGGAGGTAGTCACGCTCGACGCCGCCGATGGCCCGCTTCACCATGCCGGCGTACCGGGCCACCCCGTGCTGATGGTGCACGACGTGGTCGCCTGTCTTGAGATCGTCGAAGAACCCCTGCGCATCTCGGCGGGGTGTGCGGGCCTTGCGGTGGGCCCGCCGACGACCGGTGAGGTCGTGCTCGGCGATGACGGCCAGCTTGATGGCGGGCAGGATGCACCCGCGTTCGAGGGGCGCCACCTCGATGGTGGGCGAGATGCCGAACGACGACATGAGCTCGCGCAGGCGGGCCGCGGATCCCTCGCCGTCGGCAGCCACGACGATGCGGTAGCCCTGCCCGGCCAGCTCCGCCAGCTGCCGCACGACGCGCTCGGGGTCGCCGGCGGTGGCCGCCACACCCATGGAGGTGATCGTGGCGACGTCGGGACCTTCGGGCGCGGTGGTGATGGTCCAGGCGGGGGCGTCGGTGTGGGCGAGGAGGCGGTCGAAGGGCAGGTGCAGGCGGGGGAACCCGTCCTCACCGTCGTCGGTGCTGCTCGTGGCACCCCAGGTCTTGGCCAGGGTGGCGGCGAGATCGGCCTCCTCGGCGAGGAGATCCGCGGCCCGGTCGCGCATGCGACGAGGCTCGAGGAGCAGCACCAGCGCATCAGCGCCCACGAGGTCGAACAGCACGTGCTCGCCCTGGGTCAGCCACGGAAGCCACGACTCCATGCCGTCGAAGGTGAGCCCCTGCGAGAGCCGCTCCCACTGCTCACGGCCCCACGGCTCGAGCGCGATGAGCCGATCGGCACGGGCGCGCACCTCGTCGGTGGGCAGCAGCTCGCGGCAGCCGAAGATCTCGACGCGCTCGAGATCGTCGGTGGATCGTTGGTCGGAGACCGAGAACTCGGTGAGGCGGTCGACCTCGTCGCCCCACAGGTCGACGCGCACCGGTCGATCGGCGGTGGACGGGAACACGTCGACGATGGAGCCGCGCACCGCGACCTCACCTCGATGCTCGACGACCTCCTCGCGCCGGTACCCCGCCCCCACCAGCGCCGCCACGAGCTCGTCGCGGTCGCGTCGCTCGCCGGGGGTGATGACAACGGGCTCCACGTCCTCGACGTGGGGGCCCAGGCGCTGCACGAGCGCCCGCACCGGCGCGACGAGGACGCGGGGGGCGCGCTCGGGGTCGCGCAGCCGCCACATGGTGCGCAGCCGTCGGCCCATCGTCTCCACCGACGGCGACACGCGCTCGAAGGGCAGCGTCTCCCATGCCGGGAAGGTGTCCACGGCGTCCGCACCGAGGTAGGTGCGCAGGTCGTTGGCCAGGCGATCGGCGTCGCCGGAGGTGGGGAGCGCCACCACGATCGGTCGCCGGGCGCTGAGGGTCGCCAGGCCGGCGATGGTGAGGGCGCGCGCCGGCTCGGGAACGGCGAGGACTGCGGAGGAGCGGCCGAGCACAGACGCGAAGCCGGGCTCCTCACGCAGCAGCGGGGGGATGTCGCGCAGCAGCATGGGACCCGTGTGAGGCTACCGGCGCGGCGGGGCGATCGCCCTACTCGCCGGGTCGTCCGGCGTCGATCAGGCCCGCGCCCAGAGCGTGCAGCGCGACACGACCAGGAACCCGAGGTGCTCGAAGCCCGGCCGACTGTGATCGCTGGTGAAGGCCACCGCCGGCAGGTGCGGCGCCTCGTCGGCCCGAGCCCACACGAGGGCCCCCCAAACGCCCCGCCGGCGGGCCGCAGGCATGGTGGCAGCCAGGCAGAGGTTCACCACGCCGTGCCCGACGTAGCTCGACGCGGCCGCCACGGCGTGATCATCAAGCCGCCCGAGCCAGTAGCGCACGGCGGTGTCGAGCAGCGCGGGCCGCACCACCGACCCTGTCGGGAGGCCCGCCGCCTCGGGCACCGGGTAGCCCTCCACCACCACGCGCTCCACCTCCGCCAGGCGTCGAGCATCCGCCACCCGCTCGATCTGCACACCGGGGCGCTTCGCTTCGGCATGAGCGCCCGGAGGACGGGCCACGAAGGCGGGGTGGCCGACGAGCGACCAGCCCCGCGCCGTCAGGTCGGGGGTGGGCCACACCGAGAGCAGGAGGTTCGGGCGACCGCCCTCTCCGGCCCAGAAGTCGTCCACCTGGTCGAGGACGGGGTCATCGAGCCCCCGTAGAGGTCGTTGCAGGGTGGCCTGGTTGAGGTAGGCGACTGGCCCGCCGGAGTCGGCCAGGACCACCCCTTCGGCCCCGGCCACACGACCCCCCGAGGCCAGCGCGATCTCGGCGTTGAGGTCGCCTTGGTTGCGCACGAAGCGCAGGAACAGGTTGTCGTCGTCGCTCGTGGCCAGGCCCCAGCCGGTCTCGAGCGCGCGGTCGAGCGCCGTCATCTCAGCCGACCAGGTGGTAGAACCGGAAGAACGGGTGCTCGATGGGCAGCACGTCGACCGTGGCGAACCCGGCCGCGACGGCATATTGCTCCAAGGTGCTCGGGCGCATCACCGTGCCGGTGGCGGCCGAGTGCTCGTGCGTGCGGCCCGCCGGCAGGCAGTGCAGCACGCTGAAGCCGTAGAGCAGGCGCTGGATCTCGTCGCCGGGGGCAGCGAAGGTCTCCGCCGCGTTCTCGTCGATGATGAGCACCGTGCCGCCGTCCTGGGTGAGGCTCCGCATGGCGGCCAGCGCGTCGACTGGATCGGCGAGGTCGTGGATCACCTCCGTGGCGAACACGAGATCGAACTGCCCGCCTGCGAAGGCTGGGTCGGTGACGTCTTGCACCTCGAAGCGCACCCGGTCGGCGAGCCCGCGGGCGGCGGCGTGCTTGCGGGCCGCCGCGATCGACGCGTCGTCGAGGTCGTAGCCGTGGACGACGGCCTGCGGATAGGCCTCCGCGATGTAGATGGCGGCCCAGCCCTCGCCGCACCCGAAGTCGGCCACACGGACGGCCTCACCCGCCTCGAGTCGGGCGTGCAGCTCCGGCAGCCCGGGGAGCCACTCGGTCACGAGCGAGTTGGCGAACATCGGGCGGGTGAAGCCGGCCTGCATGTCGTGGAGGCCGTAGGCGGCGTAGGGCACGCCCCGACCGGTGCGAAAGGCGTCAGCCACCAGATCCAGGGTGAGGGTGATCGGTCCCAGGACATCGGCCAGAGCGCCGCTGTAGGCCGGGTGCTCCTCGTCGAGCAGCACGACGGCGTGCTCCTCGGGCAGCGTGTATCGGCGCTCGTCAGCGGGCGAGGCAGCGTCGGCCACCACCACGGTGCCGGACACAGCCTGCTGCTCGAGCCACTCACGGGCGTAGCGCTCGTCGATGCCCGCCGCGGCAGCGAGCTCGCCGCTGGTGCTGGGTCGGCCTCGCAGTGCGTCGTAGAGCCCACAGCGCCGGCCGAGGTACGCGATGGTGAGCTCCATCGTGCCGAGGGCGGCACCGAAGAGGCCATCGGCGAACGCGCCAATGGCCTCATCGTCGAGCGCAGCGGGGGGATGGGGATCGGTGACGGTCATGTCGGCCTCCTCGGCGGGTCAGTGATGCCCAGGAGGCGCCAGATCGCTCCTGGCGACGCCAGATCGCCCGGGGCGATCCGGCGGATCCGGGCGAAGGGGCACCCAGGGCCGCTGGTTCAGCGCTCGATGGTCCAGGAGACCGGGGACTCGGGCTCGTAGGCGCACCAGAAGCCGGTGCGGACGGCGTTGCGGAGGTGTCGGCCGAGAGCCGGGGACAGCGACTCGATGCGGTCGATGCTGGCCCGCACCCGCGCCGACACGGCCTTGCGCAGGCGCTCGTCTGGATCGCTTCCGACTCGGCGCACACGTCCCCCGAGACCGAACGCGGCGCTCAGCTCGTCGACGAGGGCGTCGCGCTCGGCGCCCAGCGCCGCGGCTCGCGCCAGGTCACCGTGCCGGTCCGCCTCGTCGAGGTCGTCCTCCAGGTCGGCCAGCCGCTGTCGGTAGGCCCGTACGGTCTGCTCGTCGAGCACTGGTTGCCCCGTCGTCGGCATGCCCACCGTCCCCACCCCCTCGAGCTCGCGCACATGCACCTCGCGGCCAGCCCGCTCGAGGAGGACCGCCAGGTCGGCGATGCCCTTGGCGTGGCGGACGTGGGCGGTGGTGCCGGCCCACGACCAGGCCCAGCTGTCGCCTTGGCGGAGCAGCTGGGCCGTGAGCGGCGGAGAGGCGGCGACATGCTGGCGCAGGCCGCCGACCGCGAGCGCCTCCGCCGTCAAGGCCGCGAGACCCACCTCCGCGAAGGTGGTCGCCGCCGCGCTGGCCAGCTCGCCGGCGCGCACCCGGTCGGCGGGGTCGTCGAGCCGAGCGAGGGCCCAGGCGCCGTCGAGCTGGGTCAGGGCTGCGACCAGGCGGCCGCCGCCTGCCGCTGCGCTCGCCGCGGCGTCGACGTGGGCGCGGGTGGCGGCGGCATCCCCACTGACCGCGCTCACCATGGCCAGGTAGCGGTGGGCCGAACCGTGGAGGTAGGCGCCGATGCCCTCCACGCACCCCACCGCGGCCACCGGCTCCAGCTCGGCTCGAGCGCGCTCGGCCCAGCGATGGTCACCGGCTCGTGCCGCGGCCGCCGCGAGCTGACCGAGAGCGCAGAGCCACTCGCTGTCTCGGGGAAGCCCATCGAGCGTGGCGTCGGCGATCCGACCGAGCGTGGCTCGGGTCACCTCCTCATCTCCCAGGAGCGCCGCCGCGTACGAGCTGGTGAGCTCCAAGTACTGCGTCATCGTGTCTGGCATCACGGCGGCCATCTCAGCGAGGAGCCGCTCCGCGGCCATGGCGTCACGTCGATCGAGGGCCGCCATGAATCCCACCACGACGGTGAGGACCTCCGAGTTCACACTTCCGCCGGCCCGTCCCAGCGCGGTGGCCTCTGCCATCAGTCGCTCTGAGTCGGCGAGGTGCCCACTCGCGTACGCGCGCACCGCTCGCCACAGTCGGCCGTACCAGGCATAGAGAGGGTCCCCGAGGCGCTCGGCCGTCCGCTCGTAGGCCGTCACCTCCCGGTCGGCGAGGACGTGGTCGTTGCGCTCGAGGAGGGCGACCACCCGCAGCCGGCGACCGAGGAGCTCGAGGGGCAGGTCAGCGGCTCCCTGAGCGAGGCGCACGATCTCAGAGGATGCGGCGAGGCGCTCGGCCACCGACTCCGGACGGGCCATCGCGTCGCACCACGCGGCAAGGGCGTGCCCGAGCACGACCGGGTCGGCGACGAAACGGGCGAGAGACACCGCCCGCTCCGCGAGCTCGATGCGGCGCTCGTCGGACTCGACGAAGGCCAGCGCGACAGACAGCCGCGCCAACACGAGGGGGAGGAGGGAGTCGCCGTCGTCGAGGGTCGCCGCCGCCTCCTCGAGGAGCTCGATCTGATGCTGGTCGACGAGGTGCACCTCGAACGCGCCCAACCCCACGCCGAAGCCGAGGGCGGCTCGGGCCAGGAGGTCTCCCCGACCGAGGCGGCGGGCCGCCGCGGCCGCCTCGTCGAAGGCCGCCCGCACATCGGGCATGCCCTGACGCAGCCGGGCCGCGCCGGCTCCCAGCCACGCTTCGGCGCGCACCTCGTCACCGGCCGGCCCGATCGGGGCCAGCGTCAGCGCCCGTTCGAAGCTGATCGAGGCCTCGGTCCACGCCAGACGGAGGATCGCCTCGTGACCGGCTGCGACGAGGAGGTCGCCCGGCGTTCGATCCGCAGAGGCGAAGCGGCCGCGGGACGCGTGGTGAGCGAGGGTTGCTGCGGGCGCGCCGTCCAGCACGCGTACCGCCCGTGCATGGAGCTCGCCCCGTTGCTCGCTGCCGAGGAGGTCGTAGCGGGTGGCCTGCACGAGCGCATGCAC
Organism: Acidimicrobiales bacterium; assembly: GCA_046598435.1. Classification (GTDB taxonomy): domain Bacteria; phylum Actinomycetota; class Acidimicrobiia; order Acidimicrobiales; family VFJN01; genus VFJN01. The sequence goes on along the minus strand of JBKJIL010000234.1, from coordinate 5,164 downwards.
GAACCGCCAGCGACCGGGCTCGTCGGCCACAGGGGCGAGGAGTCGCGCCGCGCTCGCCTCGTCGAGGGCATCGCCGACCGGGGCGCCGACCAGCGCGGCCACGGTCCGCTCATCGAACTCCGAGCCGAGCACCGAGGCGACGCCCAGGACGAGGTCGCAACTGGACGACACCCGAGCGAGACGACGCTCGAGGATGTCGCGCACGCCGGTCGGCAGCACGCCACCACCCGCGTCGAAGAGCCGGGCGACCTGGGTGATGAACAGCGGGTTGCCCGACGTCTGGCGCTCGACCAGGGCCACCTCTTCGACCGCCGGTGCTCGCCCGAGGGCTTCTTCGAGGACGGCGCCCACGCCGTCGTGATCGAGGCCACCCAGCCAGAGCCGCTCCGCGTTGCCCCCCACGGACGCGAGCGGGTTGCCCCGGTGCAGCTCGTCGTCGCGGTAGGTGCCGATGACGAGGACCCCTGTCGTGGACACGTGTGCTGCCACGGCCACCAGGAGCTGGAGCGACGAGTCGTCTGCCCAGTGCAGATCCTCCAGGAGCACCACCTGGGGCTGCTCCCGAGCCGCGACGGCGAGTGCGTCGACGACGTCGCTGAACCGGCGCTGGATGGCCCGCTGAGCGCTGGCAGCATCAACGGCGTCGGCGGCGCTCGTCAGCAGGATCTCGGCCGCGGCGGCACACGCGTCGCCGCCGGGCCGATGGAAGGCGTCGATCCACGGGGTGAACGGCGGGAGTCCGTCGCCCTCCCAGCAGGCACCGGTGCGGACCTGCGCGCCGAGCATCGTCGCCCGCTCGAGGAGTGCCAGGGCGAGGGTGGTCTTTCCGATGCCCGCTTCTCCGGCCAGCAGGAGGAGCCGGCCCCGCCCCGCCAGTGCCGACTGCAGGGCGCGCTCGCCCGCCTGGAATGGGACCCCACGACCTACCAGCACGTGCGCACGCTACGCCGTGGGGAGCCCGCGCTAGGCCCGGTCACCTCTCGTGTTGAACTGGTTCATGGCGACGTCGATGCCGTCGCTCAGGATCAGCTCGATGGCATCAGCGGCCTCCGCCACCACGATGTCGAGCTCTCGGCGGTCGGCCTTGCCCGGCTTCTTCAGCACGTGGTTGACACCTTCCGTGCGCCCCGGCGGCTTGCCGATGCCGATGCGGACGCGGGCGAAGTCGTCGGTGTGGAGGTGGGCTTTCACCGACTTCAGGCCGTTGTTGCCGGCGAGGCCCCCACCGAGCTTCACCTTCAGCCGACCGACAGGGAGATCGAGCTCGTCGTGCACGATCACGAGGCGGTGGGGGTCATCGATGCCGTGACGACGCACGAGCGGGGCCACAGCCTCGCCGGACAGGTTCATGTAGGTCATGGGCACGGCCAGGGCCAGGCGCTTGCCAGCCACGGTGACCTCGTCGGCCAGGGCCCGCTCCTTGGCCTTGCGCAGCGTGGCGCCGTGGCGATCGGCCAGCAGCCGGACCACCTCGGCGCCCACGTTGTGGCGCGTGCCCTCGTACTCGGCCCCCGGGTTGGCCAGGCCGACCACGAGGAGATCGGCTGGGGTGCCGCGGCGCTCCGCCGCGCCACCCCGCCGACCGAACATCAGCCCTCGCTGTCGCCTTCGGCGTCGGCCTCGGCGGACTCGTCGCCCGACTCCCCGCCGGTGGCCCCGCCGTCGCCCTCTGCGTCGTCGCCCTCGGCGCCTTCGGCGCCTTCGCCCGCCTCAGCGGTCTCCCCGGCCTCGAGGGCCTGGTGGCTGGCCGTGACGACCGTGTCTTCCGGGTCGATCGACGTGGTGACGCCGGACGGGAGCGCGATGTCGCTCACGTGCAGCGCGCTGCCGACGGTCAGGCCGGAGATGTCGATCGTGAGCACCGACGGGATGTCGGCGGGCTTGGCGGTGATGAGCAGCGATGTGAGCACCTGGTCGATCACGCCGTTCTCGCGGGCGACGGTCTCTGCCTCGCCCTCGAGGTGGATCGAGACCTCGACGTCGACGGTCTTGTTCAGGTCGACGCGGATGAAGTCGACGTGGAGCACGTCGCGGCGCACCTTGTGGCGCTGGATGTCCTTCACGAGCGTCGGGGTGGTCGACCCGTCGATGTCGAGGTTGATCACGGCGTTGAGGCCCTGCTCGGTCTTCAAGGCGGCCCGGAGGTCACGCCACTCGACGGTGAGCGTGATCGGGTCGGCGCCGAGGCCGTAGACGACGCCGGGCACCTTGCCCTCGCTGCGGAGGCGGCGAACGGGCCGTGTGCCCTGGGGCGGGCGCGGGGTTGCGTGGAGGATGATCTCGGCCATCGGATGGCTCCTACGTCTGAGATCGCGCCGGAGCGCAATGCAGTCGGTTGTGGACCGAAGGAGGCTAGTGGCGCAGGGCGCCGCACCGCCAAGCGTCAGTTCTGGTTGGCCCCGCCGAAGATCTCGCTCACGCTGTTGTCCTCGAAGACGGCGTCGATGGTCTCGGCCAGCACCTTGGCGATCGAGAGCACCTCGATCTTGTCGATCTGCTTGTCGACGGGCAGCGGAAGGGTGTTGGTGACGACGACCTTGGTGATCACGGAGTTCTTGATGCGGTCGATGGCCGGACCAGACAGCACGCCATGGGTGGCGACGGCGTAGATCTCTGCCGCACCGCGGGCCTTGAGCTGCTCGGCCGCCGCGCACAGGGTGCCGCCGGTGTCGATCATGTCGTCGATGAGCACGCACGTGCGGTCGGTGACGTCACCGACGATCTCCACGGCCTCGACGGTGTTCTTCACGCCCTTCACGCGGCGCTTGTGGACGATGGCGAGGTCGGCGTGCAGCGCGTTGGTGTACCGCTCGGCCACCTTCACCCGGCCGGCGTCGGGCGAGACCACGACGAGATCCTCGGGCAGGTGCGACTTGATGTAGTCGATGAGCACGGGCATGGCCGTGAGGTGGTCGACGGGCCCGTCGAAGAAGCCCTGGATCTGACCGGAGTGCAGGTCGACGGACATGAGGCGGTTGGCGCCCACGGCCGCGAACATGTTGGCGACGAGCTTGGCCGTGATCGGCTCCCGCCCCTCTGCCTTGCGGTCCTGACGGGCGTAGCCGTAGTTCGGGATCACCGCCGTGATGCGCTTGGCCGACGCGCGCCGGGCGGCGTCGATCATGATCAGCTGCTCCATGATCACGTCGTTCACCGACAGCTCGTCGGTGGCGCCGTGGGTCTGGATGATGAAGACGTCTGCGCCCCGCACGTTCTCGCCCAGCCGGGCGTGGATCTCGCCGTTGGCGAACTCGACCAGGTTGGGGTGCCCGAGCTCCACGCCGAGGCACTCGGCGATCTCGGTGGCGAGCGGCAGGTTCGACCGGCCGGCCAACAAGTGCAACCTCTTCTTGGTGACCAGCTCCATGGGTCCCCTCGGTAACCGGAGTGGGCGGGTGGGTAGCGCCTCAGCCCACGGGGCCCGACGCAGTCCCCGCAGTGTAGAACGGCCCGGTGTGGGTCCCTGACGGCAGATGCGTTCCGGGCTCCAGCACGGCGTAGGGGCCGACGACGCAGTCGTCTCCGATCTCGCTCAGACGAGCCACCGTGTGCTCGAGGCGGGAGTGCTCGCCGACGGTGCAGTCGACGAGTCGGCAGCCAGGGCCGATCTCCACGCCCTCACCGATCACCGTGCGTCCTTGCAGGATCGTGCCGGGGAAGACGGTGACGTCGGCAGCGAGGGTGACCTGAGCGTCGATGTACGTCGCGGCCGGGTCGACCATGGTGACACCCTTGGCCTGCCACGCCCGGTTGGTGCGGGCCCGGAGATCGGCCTCCGCGGCGGCCAGCTGCACCCGGTCGTTCACGCCCTGGGTCTCGGCGGGGTCGGGGGTGACCACCGTGACCACCTTGTGACCGGCCTCGGCCAGCACCTCGACGACGTCGGTCAGGTAGAGCTCGCCCTGAGCGTTGTCGGGCTGGATGCGTCGCAGCGCGGGAGAGAGCAGGCTCCGCCGGAAGCAGAAGATCCCGGTGTTGATCTCGTCGATGGCCGCTTCCTCGGCGGTGGCGTCGGCCTGCTCCACGATGCGGGCCACCCGCTCGTCCTTCCCCACCCGGACGATGCGGCCGTATCCGGTGGGATCGGCCACGCGGGCGGTGAGGATCGTGCACGCCGCCTCGGAGGCGCGGTGCTCCGCCACGAGGGCCGCGATGGTCTCGGCCCGCAGCAGTGGCGTGTCCCCGGGGAGCACCACGATGTCGTGCTCCTCGCCACCGAGGTCGTCGTCGTCGTGGGGGAGGCCGGCCAGGCCCACGGCCACCGCGTCGCCGGTGCCGCGCTGCTGGTGCTGCTCGACGAACTCGAGCCGCAAGCCGGCACCGTCTTCCATCAGCTTCTTGGTGACGCGCTCCGCACCGTGGCCGACCACCACGACGGCTCGGTCGAGCTCGCCGGCGGGCAGCGCGTCGAGGACGTAGAGCACCATGGCCCGACCACACAGCAGGTGGAGGGGCTTCGGCCGGGCGGACCGCATCCGCGACCCTTCCCCTGCCGCCAGGACGATGGCCGACAGATGGCGTGCGCTCATGAGATAGGTCTACCGCGCCGGCGCCGGTTCCCGATGCGCGCCGGGCTCAGGGGGCGTCGAGGCGCTCGACGTCGACGTCGCCGTCGACCACCTCCGCGTAGTAGCGCCCGGTGAGCCCGGCCGCCTCGACCGTGTCGATCTCCACCACGGTGCCGGTGTTGAGCACGACTCGCACCGATCGGGTGGCGGTGGCGGCCTGGCCGAACACGACCGTCTGCTGGCCGAACGTTGCGTCGTCCGGGGTGAGGGCGCACCCCCCAGTGAGCTGTTGGTCGTCTTGGTAGAGGAAGGCGCAGGTGTCGCCGTCGACATCGCGGACGGCGTCGACACGCCACTGGGTGCCGTCGTCGGTGGTCCCTTCGGCGATGGTGACGGACCGCTCGGCGTCGGGCTCGTCCGGTCGGTTGAGCACCGTCCCCACGACGAGGCCGGCCAGCACCACCACGACGAACAGCACGCCGACCACCAGGCAGCCGGGTCCTGAGCGCGGGGCAGGCGTGGGGGTGGAGCTCGGTGCCGTGACCATGGCTCGGGGGGGAGGGCTCGAACCTCCAACAGCCGGCTCCAAAGGCCGGTGTTCTGCCAATTGAACTACCCCCGATCGGGCGGTCCTCAGGCTACGCCAGCACCTCACC
>JBKJIL010000206.1:0-8081 GCA_046598435.1 Acidimicrobiales bacterium | reverse complement strand
CTGCCCGACAGCACCGCCGAGGCCATGGCCGAGGAGGTGGGCCTCGAGTACGGCAAGGCCATGGCCGCCGCCATGGGAGGCGTCGACCACTCTGCCGACGACCCAGCCGACGTCGCGCAGCGATCCTTTCGGGCTGCGCTGCACACCGTCGCCGACGCCCTCACCGCCCACGGCTTCTCGGCCCACGCGGAGCGGCACGGCGACGGCCTGCGCATCGTCTCCGATCACTGCCCCTTCGGTGGCGCCGCCATCGAGCACCCCGTGATCTGCGCGGTCGACCGGGGCCTGGTGCGAGGCATGCTCGGCGCCCTCTACGGCCAGACCGGCGCCAGCACGTCGGAGAGCCGCCCGATGGGCGACGATCGCTGCATCACCTCGATCACCAGCTGATCCCGTGGCTCGGCACTACCTCGATCACGCGTCGACGTCCCCGGCGCGGCCCGAGGCGATATCGGCCGTGATGCACTGGCTGTCTCGGCCCGGCGGCGATCCCGGGCGCATCCACGCCGAGGGGCTCGAGGCGCGGGTCGGCGTCGAGACGGCGCGGGAGCAGGTCGCCAGGCTGTTCGGGGCCCGGCCCCGGTCGGTCGTGTTCACCAGCGGTGCCACGGAGGCCATCGCTTCTGCCTGTTGGGGTGCGAGCGAGCGCGGCGGCCATCAGGTGCTGGCCGCCGTGGAGCACTCGGCGGTGCGCAAGGCGGCGGAGGCCAACGGCGCGGCGACGGTCGTCGGGGTGGACGACCGCGGTCGGGTGGACCCCGAGCGACTCCTGGCCGCCATCCGACCCGACACCGCGCTCGTCCACCTCCAATGGGGCAACCACGAGGTCGGCACCACCCAGCCGGTGGCCGAGGTCGTGGCGGCCTGCCGCGCCCGGGGCGTGCTGGTGCACGTCGACGCCGCCCAGGCCAACGGGCACGTGCCGATCGCCTTCGACGCCCTCGGAGCCGACCTGCTCTCCGTCTCGGCCCACAAGCTCGGCGGGCCCGCCGGCGTGGGTGCGCTCCTCGTGCGGCGCGGCCTCCGGGTGCGGCCGCTGCTGCTCGGCGGCGATCAGGAGCGAGCCCGTCGGGCCGGCTTGGAGCCCGTGGCCCTGATCGCCGGGTTCGGCGCAGCCGCCGAGGTGCTCTCCGGGTCGCTCGACGCGGAGGCGGCAGCACAGCGTGCGCTCACCGAGCGACTGCTGGCTGCCGTGGCGTCCCTCGACGGCGTGCGGGTCTACGGCGATCCGCTCGACCGACTCCCCCACCTCGTGTGCCTCGGCGTGGACGGCGTGGAGCCCCAGGCCGTGCTGCTGGGCCTCGACCGGGCCGGCGTGGCCGCCCACTCGGGATCGGCCTGCTCCTCGGAGGCGCTGGAGCCGTCGCCCGTGCTCGAGGCCATGGGCGTGGACGCGCACCACAGCCTGCGCCTCTCGGTGGGCTGGACCACCACCGACGCCGACATCGACGCCGCCCTCACCGCGCTCCCCTCGATCCTCGCCCAGCTCCGCGCCCTGGCCCGCTGAGCGACGCGCGGGCGGGGCGCGGCGCCCAGGTAGCGTGTCCCGCCGTGGGGAAGCTCTATGTCGTTCGCCACGCTGATGCCGGCACCCGGCCTCGCGACGGCGGATCCGACGAGCTGCGCACGCTCTCCGACCGGGGCCGGTTGCAGGCGGAGGCGCTCGGGCTGCAGCTGGCCAACCGGGGCATCGTGCGACTCGTGGCCAGCCCGTTCCAGCGCTGCGTCGACACGCTCCAGCCGCTCGCCGACCGCCTCGGCCTCACGGTGGAGACCGACTCCCGCCTGGCTGAGGGGCGGGGCTTCGCCGGCGCGCTGGAGCTGGCCGAGGAGCTGCGGTCGGGGCCGGCTGCCCTCTGCAGCCATGGCGACGTCATCCCCGATCTGCTCGAGGCGCTGGTACGCCGCGGCACCAAGCTCAAGGATGAGCCCCGCTGGCAGAAGGCGTCGACGTGGGTCCTGACCCGCGACGGCGTCGGCTTCTCCAACGCGCGCTACCTGCCGCCGCCGTCCTGAGGCTCGTCCTAGCCGGCGGTCGTCGGGGTCGACGCAAGCGCGGCGTCGATCTGCGTGCGGAGGTCGGCCGTCAGGTCTCGAATGGCGGGTGGGGGATCCAGGGCATCGAGTCGGTCGAGCTCGCGGCCGGCCTGCTCCACCAGCCCGTTCCGGAAGAACACGATGGCCAGGAAGGCATGCACGTCGGGGTAGGTCGGGTTCGCCGTGGCCGATGCCAGCAGGCCCTCGAGGCCGGCCGCTCCCTCACCGTTGAGCGTCTGCAGCCATCCCTTGTAGGTGAGCGCTTCGGGGTTGCCGGGGTCGTCCTGCAGCACCTCGTCGTAGAGCGCGATGGCGGCGTCGAGATCCCCCTCCCCGCCCCGGCGGCCGGCCTCGTTCAGCTTCTCCGTCACCGACTGCCTGATGCCGCCGGTGATCACCTCGTCGCTGTCGCGGCGTCCCGCCGTCTGGGCCACCAGCTGCCCGGCCAGCACAGCGAAGGCCACGACCGCCAGGGCCACCCCCACCAAGCGACGGCGCGACGATCGGGGCGGTGTGCGGGGCGACGACCGACCGGCTTCGATGGCCCGCAGCACGGATGCCGCCCGCGCTGTGTAGTCGTCCTGCAGAACCCGGTAGTCGAGGTCGTCGACATCGCCGGCCTCGCGTTCGCGCTCGAGATCCTCGAGCGAGCGCAGGAGGAAGTCTCGCTGGTCCTGCAGGGCGGCCAGCCGGTCCGCGTCTGCCGCGCTCATCGCGCCGAGCGCGCTCGCTCGACCAGCGCGCGATCCTCGTCGGACGCGGCGAGGACCGGATCCCGTCGCCAGCGGGCGAAGGCGGCCGAGACGCCGGCCAGGCCCAGGACCAGGACGATGACCGGGAGCACCCAGACCGCCCCCTCGACACCCGACCGACCAGGGGTGAGGAGCACGTCGTCGCCGTAGGTCGCCGCCACTGCGGCACGGATCGCGTCCGGGCTCTCACCGTCGCTCACCCGTCGGGCGATGTCGCCGCGGATCGCCCGGGCGGCCGCCGAGTCGGAGCCCGCCACCGACTGGCTGCGACAGGTGGGGCACTTGATCGTGGCCGCGATGTCGCGCACCTGGTCCTCCGCGGTGCGGGGGGGTCCGTCAGAGATGCCGGCCCGGACGAGGGCCACGACCACCAGCGCCGCGATGACCAGCCAGCTCCAGCGACGGAACCCGGGGCCAGACAGGCGGCTCACGGCGTGGCCCGCCCGGCGGCGGCTTCGTACTGCGCGAGGAGGTCGTCGAGCTGGACCGCCGTCACCCCGCCCACGAGGCGCTGCACGACGGTGCCGTCAGGCGCCACGAGGAACGACTCGGGCACGCGGGCCACGCCGTAGGCCACGCCCACCGAGCCTTGGTCGTCGATCACCACCGGCCAGCTGCCACCGAAGCGCTCGAACACGTCCCTGGCCTTGTCGGCATCGTCGTCGAACAGGATGCTGACCACCGAGGCATCGCCCGCTGCCGCGTGGCCCTCGTGGAAGGCGAGCAGCTCGGGGTGCTCCTCGATGCACGGGATGCACCAGGTGGCGAAGAAGTTCACGACCACCCAGCGACCCCGCAGGCTGGCCAGGTCGAAGGACGAGCCGGTGAGGGTGGTGCCCTCGATGGCAGGAGCCAGCTGACCGATCAGGGGGCTTCGCGTCACGCGCTCCGTGCTTGGTGCACGCGTGGCCAGCACCGCCACCAGCAGCCCGACGAGCACGGCCACGACGCCCACCGTCACCAGCGCAGTGTGCGGGCGGGCGCCGTCCTCGACACCGGTGTCGACGTCATCGGTGAGATCCCCCATCACTCCACCCCCACCGGCTCGCGCTGCGGATCGGGGTCGGTGAAGGGCGCTGCGGCGGCCGCCGGCACGGGAGCCGACACCGCATCGGTGGGGCGGCGGCGGCCGCGGGGCCAGGCGGCGAGGATCGTGCCGAACGCCATGATGCCGCCACCGACCCAGAGCCACAGGGCCATCGGCTGGATGATCACCCGCAACGTCACCTCGCCCCCAGGTTCGTCAGGAAGGCGGGTGATCGTCAGGTAGACGTCTTCCTTGAGGCCGGTCTTCACCGAGGGCGTGCCGATGAGCTGCCCGAACCCCGGATAGCGCGACAGGGCCGGCTCGTACACCTGGCCGCCGTCCACCCGTACCCGCACCTTGGTGGCGGTGCGATTCCGCTCCTCCACCTCACGGGTGTCGAGGTAGGTGATGTCGTGGCCGCCGATCACCCGGGTCTCGCCCGGCCGGTAGCGGGCCTCGACCTCGTGCTCGTAGCTGCCCGACGCCGCGATGGCGACCGCCACCACGATCACGCCGAGGTGGACCACCATGCCGCCGTTCGTGCGACCGAGGAAGCCCCGGATGCCCTGACGGCGGGTGGCCAGTGCCACCTGGCGCACAGCGGCACCGGCCGCGAAGCCGCCCAGACCGAAGGCCAGCACAGGCGCCCAGCCACGAGCGCCGAGCGCGACGACGGCGAAGAGGGTGATGGCCCCTGCCCAGGCAGGCCACAGGAGCCGCTGCGACAGCAGCTCCGTCGACGCCTTGCGCCACGGCAGCACCGGCGCGATCGCCATGAGGAACAGCAGCACGATCCCGATGGGCGTCGTCATCCGATCGAAGTAGGGGGGGCCCACCGTGACCGGTCGGTCCTGCAGCGCCTCCACGAGGAGGGGGAACACGGTGCCGAGGAGCACCACGAAGGCGAAGCCGGCGAAGAGCACGTTGTTGGCCAGGAACGCACCCTCGCGCGAGAGGGGCGAGTCGATGCGGCCGGGGGACCGGAGGCGGTCGCCGCGCCAGCCGATCAGCCCGAGGGTGACGACGACGATGAGCCCGAAGAAGCTGAGCAGCCAGGTGCCGATGTCGCTGTCGGAGAAGGCGTGCACCGATTCCAGCACCCCTGAGCGGGTCAGGAAGGTGCCGAGGATGGTGAGGCTGAAGGTGGCACAGAGGAGTGACAGGTTCCAGACCCGGAGCATCCCGCGACGCTCCTGCACCATCACCGAGTGCAGGTAGGCGGTGCCGGTGAGCCAGGGCAGGAGCGAGGCGTTCTCCACGGGGTCCCAGCCCCAGTAGCCACCCCAGCCGAGCACCTCATAGCTCCACCATGCGCCCAGGATGATGCCGATCGTGAGGAAGCCCCAGGCCATCAGCGTGGCCCGCCGGGTCTCGACCAGCCACCCTTCGCCGAGGCGCCCGGTGACGAGCGCGGCCACCGCGAAGGCGAACGGCACCGTGAACCCGACGTAGCCGAGGTAGAGCATCGGCGGGTGGAACGCCATGAGCAGGTGCTCCTGCAGGAGCGGGTTGGGGCCGGGCCCGTCATATCCGGCCGGCACGCTCACCGTGTGGAACGGGTTGGCGGGCGCCAGCATGAGCAGGAAGAAGAAGCCGCACACCACGAACATGGTCAGCAGCGCCCAGCCGACCAGCGGGTCGGACAGCCGGCGCCGGAACTTGTGGGCGACGTGCACGGTGTAGCCGGCCAGGATCAGGGCCCAGAGCAGGATCGATCCCTCCAGCGCGGACCACATCGTCGCCACGTTGAACATGCGTGGGGTGCGACTCGAGCCGTGATCGTGCACGAACCCGACCGTGAAGTCGCGGGTGATGAGCGCCCGCTGCATCGCGATCACCGCTACTACTGCCCCGAGCAGGACGAGGAGGCTGTAGCTCCACCCAGCCTCCAGGATCTGGGGCCGCTTGCGCCGCAGGCCCACGCCCATCGTGAGCGCACCGAGCAGGGACGCGGCCACGCCCAAGACGACACCGGCCGTACCGAGGGTGGCGTTCACGGTGCGGACGTGTCGACGCTGCCGCCGCGCTCGGCATCGTCGAGGCGGTCTCCGTTGTCGGCCTCGTACTGCTCGGAGTGCTTCACGCGGATGGTGTCGCTGGCGAAGAAGTCCCCCGAGGGATCCCACCGGCCCTCCAGCACCACCGGGATGCCGGGTTGGAACAGCTCCGGCGGGTCGCCGTCGTGGTGCACGTCCACCTGCGCCCCGTTGTACGCCACCGTGAAGTCCACGCCCTGGTCGGTGGGCTCGATGGACTCGCCGATCACCGTGCCCTGCAACCGGAAGCGCTTCTGGCCCAGGTCGGCCTGCTGCGCCACCGCTTCGTCCGCGTTGTAGAAGTACAGCGAAGCGGAGGTGAGGCCTTGGTAGACGACGACACCGAGGCCCAGCACCACGGCGAGCAGGACGCCGTAGGCCCATGGGCTGCGACGGCGGCGCTGGGTTGGTGCGGTGCGCGGCGTCAGCTCCACCGACGCTCCTCGGGCGGCACGCGCTCGGCCAGAGCCCGGCCACGACGCACGGTGCGCACGGCGTAGGCCCCGAGCAAGGCCAGCGGGATCGTCCAGCCGGCGGCGACGTAGCCCACGTGGGTCATCGCGACGACGCCCATCAGATCGATCCCTCACTGACGGCTGCGGCCCGGCCGGGGAGCCCGGCCTCGGCACGCCGGTCGTCCAGGGCCTGGTCGATGCCGCTGGCGCCGGCTCGCTCCTCCAACCAGCCCACGCGGAAGCGGTGGAGCAGCAGCCAGGCGAACACGAGGGCGAACACCACGATCCCCAGCATGAGGGCGACGAGCATGGTGCCCTCGATCGTGGGGTCGAGGCGCGTGATGGTGGCCCGCTGGTGCAACGACCGCCACCAGTCGACGGAGTAGTGGACGATCATCACGTTGGGCAAGAGGAGCAGGCCCACGATGGCGCTGCGCATGCCGCGCTGAGCGGCGTCGCCGCTCTCGTTGTCCACCTGGCGGAGAGCGACGTAGCCGACGAGCAGGATGAACAGCAGCGTCGTGGAGGTGATCCGCGGGTCCCAGTCCCAGTAGGTGCCCCAGGTCGGTCGACCCCAGATCGATCCCGTGATCAGGCATGCCGCGGTGAACACGAGGCCGACCTCCGCAGCAGCTCCGCCGAGCACCCACCACCCCTCCGAGCGCCGCCTCAGCCACATGGCCGAGGCCAACGTGGTGATCCCACACGAGGTGAAGGCCATGATGGCCGTAGGCACGTGGACGTACATGATCCGCACGGAGTCGAGCTGGACGGCGTCGGCCGGACTCCAGACCAGGGCGTAGCCGAGCAGCAGGGCCAGGCCGGCCAGCGAGAGCCCGCCGAGCACGCGGGTGGCGCCGGACGACGTGGACGCAAGGGGGGCGGGCATCAGGACTCCTCCAGGAGGGTGCCGAAGGCAAGGGTGCCGAAGGCGACGTAGAGCAGGGCGAAGGTGGCCAGCAGACCGCACCACGGCCAACCGTCAGCGGCTACGCCCCCCAGCGCAGCCTCGAAGGCCTTCGTGGCGCCGATGAGCACCGGGGACAGGACGGGTAGGAGCAGGATCGGGAGCAGCGTCTCACGGACGCGCAGGCCAGCAGCGAGCACGCCGTACAGCGTGCCCGCTGCGGCAAGCCCCGCGGTCGCGGCCGCACAGGTGGCCAGGAGGAGCGGCCCGCCCGTCACCTCGGCGCCGTACATCACGACCACGCCGGTGGCCAGCACCGCCTCGACGGCAACGAGCTGCGCCGCGATGGCGGCCGCCTTGCCGAGGAAGATGCCGGCAGGATCGAGGCCGGACAGCCGCAGCGCATCGCGGCCGCCGTCGGCCGCTTCGATCGTGAAGGCCCGCTGGATGGCCAGCAGCGAGCAGAACAGCACGGCCACCCAGAACAGGCCCGAGCTGGCCCGCGCCAGGATCCCGCGGTCGGGGTCGAGGGCCACGCCGAAGAGGATCAGCACGAGCACTGCGAAGGGCACCACCTGTTGGAGGGTCACCTTCGAGCGAAGCTCGACGCGCAGGTCCTTGCCCGCGATGAGGGCGGCGTCACGGAACAAGGACGGCCTCCTCATCGGTGGGGCCCGTCGGGATCACGTCGGTGGTGCCGCCGACGATGGTGACGATGCGATGCGCCAGCTGCTCGGCCCGGTCGAGCTCGTGCGAGGACAGCACCACGGTGGCGCCCCCCTCGACGGCTCGACGCACCAGGCCGTCGAGCAGGTCGCGGCCCTCGTGGTCGAGGCCGGCGTGGGGCTCGTCGAGCAGCCAGAGCTC
>JBKJIL010000159.1:0-2865 GCA_046598435.1 Acidimicrobiales bacterium | reverse complement strand
CATGCGCATGGCCGCCGACATGGGGATCAAGACGGTGTTCGGCGATCTCACCCGCAGCGACCTCTACGTGGCCGACGAGATGTTCGTCGTCGGCACCGCCGCCGAGGTGTCGGCGGTCAGCTCGGTCGACGATCGCGAGATCCCGTGCCCGGGCCCGGTCACCACCGCCATCGGCCAGGAGTACGCCAAGGTGGTCCGCGGCCAGGTGGATCAGTACAAGGACTGGGTCGAGCTGGCCGATGGCTGATCTCGTGCTCCCGCAGCGCATCGAGATCTTCGACACCACGCTGCGCGACGGCACGCAGTTCGAGGGCATCTCGCTCACCGTCGAGGACAAGCTCAAGGTCGCCGAGCAGCTCGACTGGCTGGGCGTGGCCTGGATCGAGGGCGGCTATCCGCAGGCCAACCCGAAAGACGAGGAGTTCTTCCGCCGCGCCGTCACGGAGCTGCACCTCGCCACCGCCACGCTCGTGGCCTTCGGCTCCACCCGTCGGCCCGCCGGCAAGGTCGACGTCGACCCCACGCTGCGGGCGCTGGTGGAGGCGGGCACGTCCACCGTCTGCATCGTCGGCAAGAGCTCGGCCTTCCACGTGACCGAGGCCCTCGGCACCACCCTCGACGAGGGCGTGGCCATGGTGGGCGAGTCGGTCCGGTTCCTCAAGGCGGCGGGGCTCCGGGTCTTCTTCGACGCCGAGCACTGCTTCGACGGGTACAAGGCCGACGCCGAGTTCACGCTGCGGATCCTCGAGGCGGCCGCCACCAACGGCGCCGACTGCGTGGTGCTGTGCGACACCAACGGCGGCTCGCTGCCCCACGAGGTGCAGCGCATCACGGCCGAGGTGGCGTCGTACCTCGGCCCCGAGCAGCAGCTCGGCATCCACACCCAGAACGACACCGGCTGCGCGGTGGCCAACGCCGTGGCCGCCGTGCTCGGGGGCGTCACCCACCTGCAGGGCACCGTCAACGGCTACGGCGAGCGCACCGGCAACGCCAACCTCATGACCTGCATCCCGAACCTCGAGCTCAAGCTCGGGGTGCAGTGCCTGCCCGAGGGTCGCATCGAGCGGCTCACCGCGGTCAGCCGCCACGTGGCCGAGCTCGTCAACCTGCCGCCCCACGCTGCTGACCCCTACGTCGGGCAATCAGCCTTCGCCCACAAGGGCGGCCTCCACACGTCCGCCCTCGGCAAGGCGGGGGGCGCCACCTACGAGCACATCCAGCCCGAGACGGTCGGCAACGGCACCCGCGTGCTCGTGTCCGACCTCGGCGGCCGCGCCGGCATGGTGATGAAGGCCAAGGAGCTCGGGGTCGACCTCGACGACCGCGCCGCCGGCCTGCTCTCCGAGGACCTGAAGGACCTGGAGGCCCAGGGGTTCGTGTTCGAGGCGGCCGACGCCAGCCTCGAGCTGCTGATGCGCGAGGCGGCGGGCTGGACCCAGGACTTCTTCCGGGTGGAGGGCTATCGGGTCACCACCTACCACCGGGCTCCGGCTGCCGATGCCGACGGCCCCACCATCGACACCGAGGCCACGGTGAAGGTGTGGGTGGGCGAGGAGCGCCTCATCGCGGTCGGCGAGGGGAACGGGCCGGTCAACGCGCTCGACCAGGCGCTGCGCCGCCTGCTCGTCGGTGCCTTTCCCCACCTCGCCCACATCCACCTCACCGACTACCGGGTGCGCATCCTCGACGGCGTGGCCGACACCGACGCCGTCGTGCGGGTGCTCATCGACTCCACCGACGGCGAGCGGGCCTGGACCACCATCGGGGTGTCCACCAACATCATCGAGGCGTCGTGGCAGGCCCTCATCGATGCCCTCGTGTGGGGCCTGCTGCACGTGGGCCACTAACTTCAGCATCGTGGCCGCGCCCGAGTACGTCCCCGTCGACAAGTCCCGCCCCATCCGCGCCTACGAGTCGCCGCCCCGCCGCGACGGCTCGTGGATGGCCGACCGTCCGGCCGAGCTGACCCTCGGGCAGCCCCACGGTGACCGGCTGGGCAACCAGGGTCCCGACCAGGGCTACGTGCTGTCGCTGGCCCGCCGCTTCGAGGGCAACCTGTCGCTCACCCCGGGCGAGCACGAGCGCGACGCCCTCGCCGGCGCGGTGGCGGTGGCCCTCAAGCGGGCCTCGCTGTACGGCCGGGCGCCGGTCGTGCACGACCTCACCGTGGCCCTCACCATCTGGGGCTTCCTCGGTGACGCACCGGCCGAGCTGGTCGGCCAGCGCAAGGGCCTCTTCGAAGAGGTGGCCCACCCGCACCACTACGCCGAGCAGCGCCGCATCGCCGACCTCGTGCCCGACGCGGTGCTGCGCCAGACGCCGCAGCAGGTCACCGAGGCCCACCGCCGCGACTGGCGAGCGCTGGTCGCCGGGGCCCCGTCGCCCAGCTGACCGTCTGCAGCGTCCCGTTCTCGGTGGTGGGCGGACGACCGATACCCTCCAACGGTGACATCGGATCTCCCTCGCCTGCGCTTCGCCCCGTCTCCCACGGGCTACCTCCACGTGGGCGGTGCGCGCACGGTGCTGTTCAACTGGCTCCACGCTCGTCGCACCGGCGGTGAGCTGATCCTGCGCATCGAGGACACCGACACCGAGCGCAACCGCCCCGAGCTCACCCAGAACATCCTCGACATGCTGCAGTGGCTCGGCCTCGGCTGGGACGGCGAGCCCACCTACCAGAGCGATCGGCTCGACCTGTATCGCGAGGCCGGCCACAAGCTGCTGGCCGACGGGCGGGCGTACTGGTGCGACTGCACGGCGGAGGCCAGCCAGGAGCGGGCCAAGGAGCGCGGCGGCCCGCCCGGCTACGACGGATTCTGCCGAGACCGCCAGCTGGAACGAGGTCCCACAACGGCTCTGCGCTTC
>JBKJIL010000081.1:0-6630 GCA_046598435.1 Acidimicrobiales bacterium | reverse complement strand
CCAGATCGCCTCGGTCAACGCCGCCCTCAAGAAGGTCGCCCTCGGCCTCGTCGACCAGCACCTCCGCCACTGCGTCCTCGATGCCGTCGACGCTGATCCCGACACCGGACAGCTGCGGCTCACCGAAGCCACCGTGGCGATCGAACGCCTCCTGCAGCTCTGACCGCCGGTTGGCTGGCTGCTCCGCCGGACGGACGGGCAGCTCGGTGCAGCAGGTAGGCCGGGTGGACGCTGCGCGCCCACCCGGCTCCGGTCGTTCGGCTCAGGGGAGGGCGACCTCGACGGCGATGTCGAGGACCTGCACCCCAAAGGTGCCCCATTCGGTTGCGGTCGCTCCGGTGGCGAGGTCGATGGTGCGCAGGGAGCTGAGCGGCTTGCCGGTCTCGCTGGTGGTGGCGATGTAGGCAAAGTTGGTGGCGACCCCGTTGACGGGGATCGTGAGGATGTCGAAGCCGGCAACGGGTCGCGTCGGGACCTGGAGGCTTCCAACGTTCACCAGGGTGCCGCTGTTCGGCGGGTTCTGGATGAGAAGCCGGTCGGTGGCGGCGTCGATGTCGTACAGCGTCGTCCCGGTGGCGGGGTCGTTGTCGTTGTTGATGTAGCCAGCGCCGACGATCCCGGTGCCCGTCCCGCCGGCCTCGTTGAGGTTGCCGTCAACGATGGTCTGGCCGGTAGTGCGAGCGACGCCGGCTGGGGTGGTGGCCGAGGGGAAGGCCCGGAGGTTCTGGCCGGTGTCGCTGACGATGCGCATGGCATCGGCAGCCGGGTTGAAGTCGACGCCGAACTGCTCTCCGACGAGCACGATCGGAGCGTTGGCGACCGTGACGAGCGGCGCGACGACGGTGGCGACGCCGGTCTCGGCGTCGATGCGGTAGAGAACCGCGCCGCTGTCCTTGCTACCCACGCCGTAGAGCTGGCCGTCGCGGGGGCGGAAGTCGATGCCGACGAGCTTCTCGCCGGACCGCAGGCCGGTGATCTGGACGTCATCGGCGGGGTCGGCGCCGTCGGGGTCGCTGGCGAGGACGCTGCGGAGCACGTTGTGCTTCAGGAGGGCGTACACCTCTTGGCCGCCGTGGGCCGCTGAGGCGGGCTGGATGAGCAGGGTGGCGCTGGTCAGCGAGACCAGTAGCGCGGAGACGACGAGGCGTCGCTTCATGGTGGAATGGCTCCTTCGATCGGGGAGTCCGGGAAGATCGGACCTCCGCCTATGCACGCGGGGCGCCGTACGTCACAAGAAACGCCTCGAACCGGATGCCAGCTGTTCGTGAACACCCGTCGGCAGCTCCCGAGGGCCACGTGGGAGCGCGATCTGTGACGCGCGCTCGCTGTCGTGCATAGGAGTCCACCCACCCGATCGAAGGAGCACCATGCACGCGTCTCTCACAGGCACCCACCCAGCTGGAGGGATGCCCGGCCCGATCACCACTGCGACTCGTCCAGCCCGGCACCCGGCCCCGTAGACCCCGGGGCTACGCGCCGGTCGTGCGAAGCCGGAGCAACGCTCGGGAGGCGTGGGTCGTGACCGTGCACGGTGGAGACAACCCCGACCTCGACGTCGACGCGCTCCGCGCCCTGGTCCGACGGGCGGCCCAGTCCGATGCCGATGCCTGGGAACAGCTCTACCGTCGGAGCTACCCCCGCCTCTTCGCCTACGCCAGGCGGCGACTCACCTCCGACACCACAGCGGACGACGCAGTCAGCGAGACCATGCTCAGAGCACTCGATCGGATCGGCAGCTTCACCTGGCAGGGCGCCGGGTTCGACGCGTGGCTCTACGGCATTCTCCGCAACGTCGTCCTCGAGACCCACCGCCACGACGACCGGTCCCGTGCCACCGCCGACCTGCCCGAGCAGGCTGTGCAGCCGCTCGATACGCTCGTGCAACGGGATCAGCGGACCGAGATCCGTTCGGCGTTCGCACTTCTTTCCCCCGACGACCAGGAGATCCTTGAGCTGCGGGTGGTCGCCGGCCTCAGCGCCGAAGGCGTCGCCCAGGCAACCGACCGCACCGCCGGTGCCATCCGGATGGCCCAGTCCCGAGCCCTGGAGCGCCTACGAACCCACTACGAGGCGGTGACCCGTGACAACTGACGACGACCTCCTCCGCGACCTCGCATCCGCCATCACCCCCGAGCACCGCACACCCCCGCCCGAGCGAATCGCCGCCCTGCGCGCCGCCGCCACGCACCGCGCCCCGGCAGCCGCCCACATCCCGACCATCGGATCCCGCGCCGTCGGCCGGATGCGCCGCATCGCCGCGGTCGCCGCGGTCGCCGCCGTCGCGTTCGCCCTCGGCGGCATCGTGGCCGATCGCGACGACAGGAGCGACCTCCTCGCCGGCGGCGTCATCGAGTTCCAGGCCACCCTCACCACCCCGGACAGCCCGGCCAGGGCTACGGCCACCGGGATCCGCACCGGCACCGGACGCACCGTGCAGCTCCGCACCGACGACCTCCCCATCCTCCCCACCGGCGACCTCTACGAGCTCTGGTTCGTCGGCCCCGGCGACACCCCCCGCGACCCCAACCGCATCTCCGCCGGAACGTTCCACCCCGACGAGCAAGGACGCTCACACGTCGACCTCACCGCCGCCGTGAACCCCGCGCTCTACCCCGAGCTCAGCATCACCGCCGAACCCGGCGACGGCAACCCCGCCCCCACCGGCCCCGAAGTCCTACGGACACAGATCACCATCGACGAACCATGACCGCCCGCCGCGGCCAGCGAACGCCGGGCCGACCGGGTACCAACGCCCAAGCCACCGAGCCTCTATGTTGACCCGTGGCCGCTTCACTCCCGAAAGCGATCAGATGGACTTCATCGTCGACCGGTCATGAACATGGACAACTCGACCGAGTGATCTTCATCGCGGCCACCGAGATCGGTGGAACACCGCCATCTGACCTGGAACGGCAGTCCGCCGGCCCAGCCGCGGCTCCTGGGCGGATCGAGGCCATCTGCCTGGCCCATGGGACGCGGCCGACGAGGATCGGGCCGGTCTGAGCGATGTCCCCCGGTGATCGCGACTCCGGGCTGGGCCTGGCCGAGGTCATCGCGGCCTTCTCGCTCGCGACCGACCTCGGGTTGGGCCAGCCGATGGAGCACGTCCTGCGATCCTGGACGATCGCGACCCGCCTCGGCGAGCACATGGCCATCGAGAGCGAGAACGAAGCAGCGCTCTACTACGTAGCGATGCTCGCCTGGGTGGGATGTGTGGCCGACACACCGGAGGTGGCGAGCTGGTTCGGCGACGACATCGCCTTCCGGCGGGACAGCTACGACGTGGACCTGGCCGGGCTGCCGATGTTCAAGTACGCACTCGCGCGGGTGGGGACTGGGAGTCCCGCCGCGAAGCGGCTGAAGCTCGCCGGCACCCTGATCATGACGGGCGGCAAGCCCGTCGAACGAGGGCTCATGTCGCACTGCCTGAGCACCGTCCTCATGGCCGAGCGCCTTGGTCTCGGCGAGGAGGTGTGCGGGCCGCTGCAGCAGTGGTTCACCCGGTGGGACGGCAGCGGGATGCCCGACGGAATCGGCGGTGACGATGTCGCCCGTTCAGTCCGGCTCTTCCATCTCGCTGAGTGCGCTGAGGTGGCCCACCAGCGCGGCGGAACCGCGGCCGCCATCGAGCTGGCGCGATCGCGACGGGCCACGCAGTTCGACCCGGAGGTGGTCGACGCGTTCTGCGCGGTGGCCGACGACCTGTTCGACGGCTTGGACGAGGCGATCGACTGGCCCACCGTGATCGCAGGTGACCCCCGCCTGCAGCAGCGGCTCACCGAGTCCGGTCTCGACGCGGCGCTGGAGGCGATCGCCGACTTCACCGATCTGCGGTCACGGCCACGGTCCGGCCATTCACGGGCAGTGTCAGATCTGGCCGCGCGGGCGGGTGCGCTGTGCGGCCTCACCGGGGACGATGTGGTGGTGCTTCGACGGGCAGCCTTGGTGCACGACATCGGTATGCACGGAGTTCCGGCCACGATCCTCGAGAAGCCGGGCCCGCTCACGTCGACCGAATCGGAGCGGATGCGGATGCACTCGTACTACACGGAGCGCACCCTGGCTCGGCCACCCGCCTTGGCCCGAATCGGTGCCGTCGCTTCGCTTGCCAACGAACGCCTCGACGGGTCCGGCTACCACCGAGGGCTGTCCGGCTCGGCGATCCCTGCCTCAGGTCGGATCCTTGCCGCGGCGTGCGCGTTCCAGGCGATGACCGAACCCCGCGCCTACCGCCCAGCGCGCACGCCGAAGGACGCAGCCGGCGAGCTCCGTAACGAAGTCCGAGCCGGTCGCCTCGCGGCAGACGCGGTCGACGCCGTGCTCGCCGCCGCCGGCCAGCAACGACCGAAGCGGGCCGCGGGACCGGCCGGGCTGACACCCCGGGAGGTCGAGGTCCTCACGCTGATCGCCCGGGGAGCTTCCAACAAGCAGGTCGCCAAGGCCCTCGACATCACCCCCAAGACGGCAGGTACCCACATCGAGCGGATCTACCTGAAGATCGGGGCCTCGACCCGATCGACCGCGACGCTGTTCGCCATGCAGAACGGGATGCTCGACTCGTTCACCCCCGTCGATCTGTAGGGCGAACACCGGACGACCCGCCGAGGGATCGTCCGTACGTTGACCTTCGAAGGGCAGCCAGCCCGCAGTCGAAGGGACCAACCATGTCGAACAAGGCCGTCATCTCTCTCGCCACCGGACTCGAGGACCCCGAGAAGGTCACCGTCGCGTACCTCGTGGCCGTCGGTGCCGCCGAGTCCGGCCGTCCGACCCTCATGTTCCTCACCAAGGAAGCCGTCCGCCTCGCCCTCGACGGCACCGCAACCGGTGTCGCCTGCGAGGGCTGCCCGCCGCTCGGCGACCTGGTCAAGCGCTACGAGGCTGCCGGCGGCAATTACTACGTCTGCCCGATCTGCTTCAACAGCAAGAAGCTTGACAATGGCGCGCTCATCGCCGGCGCCGAGCTCCAGGGCACGGTCCCCATGTGGGACTGGATCGGCGACGGCGCGACCACGTTCAGCTACTAGCCCGGAACGGACCGCACCATGACCTCTCGCGTCTCCGCCTCCCGCATTGTCGACGCCTCACCCGACGAGGTGTTCGCGGCCGTCACGGACATCTCTCGACTTCCAGAGTGGAATGGGGCGATCACGGCGGTGATCCAACGACCCGAGCGCCTCGAGGTCGGTACCCAATGGGTCGTCGAGATGCACGCACTCGGGCAGACCTGGCCCAGCCGATCGGTCGTCGAGACGTTCGACCCGACCGGTCGATGCTTCGCCTTCCGGTCCGCCACGGATGACGGCAACCCGTCGTATGCCCTTTGGACCTGGGTCGTGACCGACCACCCGGACGGCACCCTCGTCACCGTGGCCGCCGAGCTGCACCCACGTACGTTCTGGCGACGCGTCCTGTTGGTGCGGATCCGTTCCCGACAGCTCGCCCGCACCGAGCTCATCGACTCGCTCGCCGCGCTCGAAGCCTCGGCCCGGCGCTCAACGGGCGCGTCGCCCGCCACCACCACTGGAGACGATCAATGACCGACAACATCAACGTCGACCCCGAGGCTCTACGAGCCGACGTACGCGACAAGTACAAGGACGTGGCCACCAACCCGCACGGCACCTTCCACTTCCACACCGGTCGGTCCCTCGCCGCGCTTCTCGGCTACGACTCCGCGGTCGTCGACGCCTTGCCCGACCGGGCCGTCGAGTCCTTTGCGGGCGTAGGCAACCCCCACTCGCTTCGCCCGCCCGTCCCCGGCGATCACGTTCTCGACCTCGGCTCAGGAGGCGGGTTCGACTGCTTCGTCGCCGCCCAAGCGGTCGGTCCCAACGGCGCCGTTCTCGGCGTCGACATGACGCCCGAGATGCTGACCAAGTCCCGCGCCACCGCGGCCGAGCTCGGACTCACCAACGTCGAGTTCCGAGCGGGGATCCTCGAGGAGCTCCCCGTCGAGGACGGTTGGGCCGACACGGTGATCTCCAACGGCGTCATCAACCTGTGCGCCGACAAGACAGCCGTGTTCGCCCAGGCACACCGGGCGCTCAAGCCCGGCGGTGTCATCCAGTTCGCGGACATCGCCAACGGCATCCCGCTACCCGAACAGGCCGTCTGCTCCATCGACCTCTGGACCGGATGCATCGCCGGAGGGAAGCCGGTCGACGACTGGTGCGCGCTCCTCGACGCCGCCGGCTTCGCCGACATCTCGGTGGGCCCGGCCGTGGATGCCTTCGGCGGGTCGGGAGGCGAGAAGAACGCCCGGGCCTTCGACGTGTTCGCTCACGTCTTCCTGGCCACCAAGCCAATGTAGGACGACGGCGGCGGGGTGCCCGGGATCTCACCGGCACGACCTCGTAGCGTCTTGCTCGTATGACCGAATCGTCAGACGCTGCACCGGTACGCCTCGCTGAGATCGTGGCCGCCTTGTCGCTCGGCATCGATCTCGGCTTCTCCCAGCCGATGGAACACGTGCTTCGGCAGTGCCTCATCGCCCTCCGGCTCGCCGAGCGCCTCGAGCTCGACGACAACGACCGCGCCGCCGTGTACTACAGCGCCTTGCTGGTGAACGTGGGCTGTCACTCCGACGCTCACGAGCAGGCGAAGTGGTTCGGTGACGACATCGCACTG